>CAZVWR010000005.1:0-107658 GCA_964630905.1 uncultured Spirochaetales bacterium
TCCACATCATTTTTGACAATATCAGGATCAGAAACCGGTATATCAGCATCCTGAGCATCAGAATCAATGACAGCAATAGAATCTTTATCAGGAACAGTATCGATATCTGTTTTGGGGTCAGAATTACATGAGGTACATGACCAGAAAACAGATAACAGAAATATAATTAAGATGCTGCGCATTGTTGCCTCCGTAAGGGCGAATAATCATTCGCCCAGAAAACCGGGCGGATACGGTGATCCGCTCCTACATAAAAAACCTACCATCCATCCGTTGAACAGTTGCTTTCATTATAGCCGTTACAGGTCGAATTACAATATGCCGTTCCGCTTACATAAGATGAACTTATTGTCGTGCACGCAACTGAATTTCCGTCACACAGTTCTCCTTCCTCAATCACTCCGTTTCCGCAGTAGCTCGGGACATCATTGAGCGTTGAGAGTTTCACACTGCTTCCGTCAGGGATGTATGTCCAGCCGTTGTAAACATGGTTCTCCTGCATTTCCCTCATGTCACCGTCAAGCGGATAGAAATTAAAATATGTATCGGGTCTTCCTTCAAAACGGTATTCATATCCGTCACAGGAGAGATAGAATGCTCCGTGATCTGTGGTAAGTTCACCTGTGTAGCATTCAGCGTATTCATAAGCTTTAAGATTAAGTGTTTCAACATCCCTGATATGGAGTCCCGCACTCCAGAACGATGATCTGTAAAGTGCTATCTCCCCGTTCGCTATGGCAAAATCAAGCACTGAATCAATATTGACATAGGCAAGACGGGCAAATGTCTCCTTGTCACGGATGTTTATTCCGTTATCATCACCGACATAGAGCTTGTCATTGTAAAGCTGTATTCTGTACTGATAGTTGTAGCTTGTGGCAAAGAATGACAGTGAAGCAAGTGTATCAGGGTTTGCAGTATCAAGTTTGTAAATTCCTCCGCTTGTTGCGGCATACATTATATCATCTTCAGTTACTTCAAGGTCATAAACTATTCTGCCGCCTGTTGAGAATGTTGATTTAAGAACAAAAGCTTCAGGATCAGAGATGTCATAAACCTTAATTGAATTATTTGTTCCTACATAGAGCCTGTCACCTTTTCCTGCAACGCTGTATATCGTTGAGCCGGTTGCAAATGATCTGTACCAGGGATGAGTGAAGGACATACAGGCACCGGAATCTTCAAGACCGCCTTTTAGTACTGAATCATTTTCATTCAGACAGTAACTCAAATCCGGAAATGAATCTACTGAAATTCCACTTATCTGTTTCATATCAACTGAATAACTTCCGTCTGAAAGATCAACTTCAACAACTGTTCCAACACCATTTTCCATATTTTCTTCAGGATTTAAAATATACATCCTTCCTCCGGAAAAATGTAAAAAACTCGTTGTAAGATCAACATCCTCTGCACCGAGATCAGCAAACACAGAAAAATTTCTTCCTGAATCATGAGATATAAGAATGCTCTTTTCCGGCTGCTGACTGCCGTCTGTTCCCCCCGCAACATAAATAAGACCATTTTCAACAATAATAGAACAACCGAATCTAACAGGAAGTTCTCCTGTCTTCACGGCACCATTATTCCCTGCTTCATAGAATTCCAGCTTCTGGGTCGTGCTGTTCACACCTTTTATCAGCGTTTTTCCTCCTGTCTTTATTACTCCGGATTCAAGAAGAGGAACGGGAAGTTCAGCAAGGACTTCAAAAGTCATTTTTGCCGGATTCATGTCAAACCTGTAAATTCTGAAAGGAGACCCTGAAAGTTCCTCATCCCTTCCAGTGATATAAAGTGAGCTTCCGATGACATCAATGCTCGAAACATCAAGTTCAGCAGGCCAGAGGGGGATTGCTGTAACATCGTGCCAGTCATTTGTATTTTCAGCGTAATTCACCTTTAAAATCCTGTTTCCTTCAGAATCTCTCACTACAGCATAAAGGTTGTCAAACTCACCTGTAGAAAGACCGGAAATATTCTCAGGCAGATTTTTTTCCGTCACTACAAAACTGTTTTCATCCGCCTGCCAGTGTCTAATTCTTTTTATTCCAACCGGAAGTTTTAACGCCCCTTTAAAAAAAGAGATGAAAGCCCGAATGCTTTCTCTCTCTATCGGAGCTGATGCTTTAATATCACCAAGTGTCACCCTGTTTGAACGGGCATATTTTCTCAAATTGTGGAAATAGTCAGGATTGATAGTATCAACACCATTAGTTTCTTTCACATAATCATCTTCCGCTCCTTTAGACCCGATTGAAATAGTGTGATGGAAATTTTCCGCATCTTCAGGGCTGAGATCATCCTCTCCGAGAAGTTGATCACATATAGCATAACTGTTGTTTATACAATCAATATAATTGTAAGCATCAACTCTCCAGTTCCAGTAAATGTCAAAAACACATGCTGTTCCGCTGTCATCCGGTGTCTGCATACAGATTGGACCCTTTTCGTTTTGAGGTCTGTAAACAACTGGTTTTCTGTAGTCATTAATATTTTCAACAGCTATCGCTTCAGCTGAACTGGCAGATCTTGTTCTTGCAATATGAGTCCAAAGGAAAGGATTCTGAATAGATTCATCTCCAACCGCCGGATCAGTTCCGTGACTGTATCCGAAGTTCACATTTTTGGAACTCTTTACAGCAAAATGTGGAGTAGGGAATCCCTCAAATTCAATAAAATCACCATCCACATTAGTTTCTGAACTTGTGCAGTAACCTGGCTGTCCCCAGAAAATTTGACCAGTAACCGGATGTTTATATTCTTCCTCAGACATCCCGCAGAAGTGAACTGTGTTTTCCAGTTTATCCACAACTCCGCTTCCGGCACTGCTCATTTTTCCGGCAATTATTGAAAGTTTGTATAGAGAATTTTCTCTATTTCTTTTGAATCCGTTAATTTCAGGCATTTCTTTATGTATCGGTGTTATATTAAATATTCTTGCATCAGCAAACCCCGGTTTAACAGAACTATCGATACCGCTTCCACCCGAATAGTCACAGATGTTGCCCACGCCGTCAAGATCATCATCCGCCTGCCAGATATACATGAAAGATGAAGCAACTTCATATTTATAAGTGTAGTCACCATCTATCCAGCTTTTCGTGGGAACCAGAATTTTGTCACCCGGTCTAATTATCCTGCCGCCCTTTCGTGTTATCGCCATGGCGTGTGCACCACCCTCACAGTCGGTTTCATTATCACATGATGCAAGAAGTTTTTCCTTGTACGGATTGACACCGACTCTCGGATTTGGAACATTGGGACAACTGTCACATTCATCCGGAACACCATCAAGATCTGTGTCAATGATATTTGAACCAATATATATTAATTGAAGTAATTTACCATTCTGTCGAATTATTGGAGAATATTTTGCAATTCTTTTTTCATTCCATGTATAGGGACAGGCATCGCATTCATCGCCAACACCATCCGGAGAAGGATTTCCTGTAACAGGATCAATATCTGAATCCAACTGTGACGGGTTGAATACCTCAGGACAATTATCTTCCTCATTATTTAAACCGTCTCCATCAATATCGGGGTCACACTCATCGCCAATTCTATCACTATCATAGTCAGACTGGTTCGAATTCGGCTCATCTATACAGTTATCTTTATCATCAGGAACACCGTCACCGTCTTCATCAAAATCCGATTCCACAAGACAAACCTCAAATCCAGGTCTAAATCCGTCTATGTTGGGAACATCTTCACTCCATGGCGAGTTAGATTTAATCCCATTGGGTTTATTATACATCAACCTTGAAGTCGGATCGCCGTATAAATGAAGTAAAACATTTAACTCAAGTGCTTTCGTTCCTCTAAGTTTTATTCTTATTTCACTCACACTTTTTCCTTCGTTGAAAACTAAATTAATAAAGTCTGAAAGGTGCTTATGATAATCAAGCGTTAACTCTCTTACCGATGCAAAAACAGACACTTGACTTTTCAAAAGTCTGTATGCAAAAGATGAAACCTTCACCCATTCGCTACTCTTAATTAACTGATATCCTTCATTCACGAGATTTTCTTCATTGTTTTCCTGCTTATAATTAAAATACATTTCTGGTCTTGCAGAATTACAGGAATGCATCACCACATGAGATTTTTTATTCTTCAAAGGCCAGTTAATGTCATAATATTGCATCATGTAGCTATCGTAACCATGATGTAGTCCGGGGGTGATCCCACTATATGCTCCATGTGCACTTATAAAAAGATACCCCGCATTGAAATCATCTCTTTCTCCTGTTCCCTCGTTCTTAATTCTCCTCCCCTGTATTAATGTGTGGATAGTTATAGGATCAACATCTTTGTTTATCATTCCGAAAAACGGATCTTCTTCCGTTTGATCAAAAATATGTTTCAGCCCTGGATTATCTGCCAATGTGTTATCACTATAGTTAAAAACTAAACTATATATCCATGGATCTTTCGCTGCCTCTACATCAGTAGACCATAGACTGTAACTTAAATTTTCATTGTTTTGAATTTCGGTTATCTCTTCTGTATAATTAACCTCTGAAGTAATTTTTTCGTTTAAATCAGCAATTCCGTTTATTAAAAGAAGATTATTTCTGTAATATGAATTATCTGGAATCATGTTGTCATATGCTATTGCATTACACAACATTTTGTCTAACTCATTGATTCTCTCATATAGGTTTTCATGATAATATAAAGGATATCTCCCTACAAAGATTTCAGGATACAAATCAACCACTTTGTTTAATTCATATTCAGCAGGATGACTTTCAACAGAATAGGTTCCACCAACGGCAACCAATCCATCTACATTAAAATCCCAGTCTTCATTACCATTGCCTGCACTCAAATCGGAATAGTAATAATCTGTAGGAACGGCTCTGCTCTGATGATTTTCTGAAACATTCGAGTAGGAAGGAGAAAAAGAATTATGAATCCACATGTTTGTCCTTTTCATGGGCAGATCACCAAAATCAGGATCAGGATTTCCAATTAAAAGCACATGTGTGATGTTTCTGTTTTTATAATTATTTTTCAGCCATGCTCTAATACTATTCGGGATCTGTTCCTGACCAACCCCTCCCCAGCCGGACATTTCAGAAACATTATAATTTCTGTTATTGCTGTAACCTCCATCGCCCGGACTTGAAACTTTTAATATTTTGTTTTCAGTCAGAACAAAAGTGTTGAAATTGAAAGGTGAAGGCATTTCTTCTTTTGTTCTTAAAAAAGCAGGAAGATTCAGCGACTGGTCAACAATGGCGTTTGTGGTTATTATAAAAAAACTTTTATTATCAAGAACTGGCGGAACAGGAACTTCTAAGCCACCGTTAATTAGATAGCTGTTGTAATCATTGAAAAAAGTCTCCGTAAAATTTGATGCATCGTATGTAGACTTGAAACTAAGATTCTGGTTATAAACAGATTTTACATTCAATTCTGCCAGTCTTTTAACATTTTCTCCTATGTTGGGAAGCAGAACATCAACATCAGGAGATTCATAACTTACAATAAGATCAGCACTTGAAATTCTTTTAAGTGTCTTAGTTGCAGGGTTATATTTATATGGATTTATGAAGACATCAATGATTTTTGTTGTTACAAGTGTCCCTTTTAGAAAATCGGAAATGTAGTTTTCAGGAAAAAATGAATTCGAGGAATACACATCAATATTCTTGCCATCTTCAGAAATATTCCAAGATTCCGGATATTCAACCGGTTCAGGAAAAGGAACTGGATCAACATCAAAAATTCCGGGCAGAATCTCTTCTGTAACATTGTTTAATGAAATCATCACAGAATTAAGATCCGCATTATCCGGCAGAATGAATTTAACATTATATCCAGACGGAAGTGCCGGAACACCGGGAACACCCGAAAGATCGGTTTCTGAGAAAACAGCAACCCCGTTTACATCTGTTACAGTCGGAACTTTATCCTCTTCTGGAAGATAAGCTGTAACCGTATATGTATTTGCGAATAATACATTGGTTGACAAAATCAGAAACAAAAACAAAGAAACATAATTTCTCATAACATACCTCCAACTAAAAAAATAATAAAAATATCCCGTGAAAAACTCTTGAAATATTCTGAATGTATCTGAAAAATTAAAGAATCGGGTTGTCTCTTGTCTCTTGTCTCTTGTCTCTTGTCTCTTGTCTCTTAAAAATCATCCCGTTAAAACAGGAAAAGCAAGTTTTATTTGAATTTTTTGTCATTTTTGCTTCCAAGCGAAATCTGATCAATTTGTATTAAATTGTTTTTATGGTGTCAAGAAAAAAGCTTCCCTAAACTTTTCCCAATTGTCCGCATGCGGCAAGCTCGTCGCCTCCGCGGGATTTTCTTAAAAGTGCAGTAACATTTTTTGATATGAGTATTTCCTGAAACTTGAGGATCTCCTTCATGGGCGTGGGTTCGAAGATCGCTCCTGGGAATGTGTTGAATGCGATGAGATTAACTTTTGCATCAATCTGATTAGCGATCTTTGCAAGTTCTTTTGCATCATCTGCTGTATCGTTAAACCCTTTGAGCATGATATATTCAAGCATCACCTTTTTTCTTTGATGTGCCGGATAATATTTTGCAGCATTTATGAGGTCTGAAATGGGATGTTTTTTGTTTATGTCCATGATCTTACTTCTTTTTTCGTCATTAACTGCATGAAGAGAAATGGCGAGGTTTACAGCTGTCTTTTCACCAAGTTCGATGATCCTGTCAGCAATTCCTGCCGTGGAAACAGTGATACGGCGATTTGAAAAATTAAGCATCAGATCGTCCATGAGGATCAGAATCGAATCAACGACATTTTCAAAATTAAGAAGCGGCTCACCCATCCCCATATAAACGATGTTATTAAGGTGCTCTCCTGTTTTTTCAAGGACATTATCAGCCATTATCACTTGTCCAACAATCTCCCTGACACTTAAGTTTCTCTTGAAACCGAGCATTCCGGTGCGGCAGAAGGAACATTTCAAAGGACACCCCGCCTGAGTTGAAATGCAAAGAGTATTCCTTTTTTCCTCAGGAATTATGACCGATTCAATAACAGCACCGTCTTCAAGAGTGAAGGTCAGTTTTTTTGTTCCGTCATCAGATAAATGTATTACCGGTTCAGGAATTGGAGTTATTGAGAAAAGTTCGGGGAAAGCGATCCTGTCACCTTTGCTCAGATCGGTCATTTCATCAAATGAATAGGCATCCCTGTGATAGATCCACTTTATTATCTGACGAGCACGAAACTTTGGATAACCGGCTGATTCAATTGCATTTTCAAATGACTGTCTTGTAAAATTGAGAATTTCCATATCACATTTTCACGAAAGGGTTGCGAGTCCTTTCCCACCCGATGGTGCTTGTCCCTTCGTGTCCCGGATATATGACGGTCTTGCCGGACAGAACATAAAGTTTTTCTCTTATGTTCTTTATGAGCGACACTCCGTCACCACCCGGAAGATCGGTACGGCCCACACTCGATTTAAAAAGAGTGTCTCCCGAAAAAAGATCGTCTTCAATGTGGTAGCAGACACATCCCGGAGTGTGTCCCGAAGTATGAATGACTTTTATTGAATGCCCTGCAAATTCAAGCTCGTCTCCGTCTTTAAGCTCTATGTCAACTTTACCTGAATAAATGAAATCTGTATAAAATCCGATAGATAAATTCTTTTTCGGGTCGTAAAGCCACTCTTTTTCAAGAGAATGTACAGCAAGCAATGCATCAGGAAACGCCTTTTTAAGATCGTTCAACGCACCGATATGGTCATAATGAGTGTGGGTGAGAAAAATATATTTAACCTTTTTTCCCTGAACCTGCTCAATTATATCGGAACTGTCACCACCCGGATCAACAATGAAAGCTTCGTCATTTTCTGAAACAACATAGCAGTTTGTACCTATCGGAGCTACCTGAAGAGCTTTTATTTCCATTTTTTCCCCGTTTTTAAGACTGAATTCTGTTGAAAGCCACAAGAACTCCGCGCAGTTTGTCAATGTGTTCCTTGGTCAAATCACCTTCTTTAAATCTCCATGACCAGTTTTGAGGACCGGTCGTTCCCGGAATGTTGAAACGGCAGTCACTCCCCCACCCCAGCACATCCTGAAGAGGGAAAAAAGCAAAATCGGCAATCGAAGAAAGGGCAAGACGGATCATTTTCCAGTGAATGTCATCCCCGTTTGAACCAAGATAATGGTTCACGAAATTCCTTGTGTCGTTGCTCTGGCTCCAGTACCAGCCTGCGGTTGTGTCATTATCGTGAGTTCCGGTGTAGATGGCACAGTTGGTGTCTTTGAAATTATGTGGAAGAAACTCATGGTCTGTCCCGTCATAAAAAGCGAAATGAAGCACTTTCATTCCGGCAAAACCAAACTCGTCTCTAAGTTTTATAACTTTTTCATCAATATTTCCAAGATCTTCCGCTATCACATGGAAATTCCCGAGCTTTTTTATCACCGTCTTGAAAAGCTCTTTCCCCGGAGTTTTTTTCCAGACACCGTTCTTTGCTGTATTTTCAGAAGCCGGAACTGACCAGTATTCGCTGAAACCCCTGAAATGATCAAGCCTGATTGAATCATACATTTTCATATTATGTGCAAATCTTTCTATCCACCACTTAAACCCGTCATTTGCAAGCTCATCCCAGTCATAAAGCGGATTACCCCACAACTGACCGTTTTCACTGAAATAATCTGGAGGAACACCCGAAACTTCGAGCAGGTCTCCTTCAATCATCTTGAAAATATGCTGATTTGCCCAAACATCGGCACTGTCAAACGAAAGAAAAATAGGAATGTCTCCCATTATTTCGATCCCTTTACTGTTTGCATATGATTTCAACTTGTTCCACTGTCTGAAAAATATCCACTGTCCAAACTGATATCTATTGATCTCGGCTTTATGTTCAGATGCAACTTTTTTCAAAGCAGATATATCTCTTTTCCTGTATTCTTCAGGCCAGAGTTTCCACGATCTTCCTTCAAATTTATCGGTAAGTGTTTTGAAAAGTGCATAATCATCGAGCCACTGAGCGTGATCCTTTTTGAAGATCTCAAACTCACCGGTTTCTTGTCTTGTCTTGGTAAATTCTTTCGCCGCTGAAGCGATAAGTTTACTTTTAAGATCAATAACTTTCCTGAACTCGACCCTGTGCTCATCAAATTCCGGGATCTCAATATCTTCCGGAAGAAGACCCGATTTCTGAAGATCTTCAATATCTATCAGAAGTTCGTTACCGGCAAATGCACTGTATGAATTATATGGACATCCGTCGATCCCTGTCGGGGTCAAAGGCAGTATCTGCCATATCCTGATCCCGGCATCAGCTGTCATATCAATGAATTTAAGAGCATTTCCGCCCATATCACCGGCGCCCCATTTTCCGGGAAGAGATGTGGGATGAAGAATTATTCCTGCTTTGCGGTTGTTTGTTTCTTTATTAAGCGGCATTTAAGCTCCTGATCAAAGACAGTTCAAAAGACCGTTCTTTTCGATAATATCCTTCTGTACAGTTGAGAATTTTCTAAAATGACCGGTAACTTTTCCGTTGTTAAATATTTCACTTGTCTCAATATCAAATTCAAGTTTTGTCCCGGTTTCAAGGAGGTTTTCATCTATATCGGTTATCTCAATCATAGGGAAGCCGGTGTTTATTATATTTCTTTTGTAGATGGAACCGAACGATTTCGCCGCAACACCCTGCATACCGAGTGAAATAAAACAGTCAACCGCCTGCTGTCTGCTGCTTCCCGAACCGAAATTCTCGCCGGCGACAAGAACCATCCCTGATTTAACTTTCTTTGCAAAATCTTTATATCCGTCAAGATTATCAAGAGCATACTGCCCCATGAGCTTAATATCGACTATTGACAGATATTTGTTGTGGAATATCTGGTCTGTGTCTATGTCATTTATCAGATTTTCCGATCTGTCCTTAAGAACAAATATCTCTGCAGATATCTTTTTCATCATTTTTTTTCCTTCTTAAGTAAATTATCTATAACTGCTTTAAAATATTCTTTCTTTTTAGCACCTGAGATCATTTTGCCGTTAATAAAAAATGCCGGCACGCCCCTAACTCCATGCTTGGATCCCTCTTCCATATCCTGCTTGAGCACAAGATCCACTTCCGGACTTTCCATCTTTTTAGAAATATTTTTCCAGTCAATTCCGAGTTCTTTTGCATAACTTTCGAATTTTTTCATGTGATCAGTCTTCCATTCACTCTGCTTTTCAAAGAGCATCATCCCCAGAACAAAGAACTTTTCATCTCCGTAAAGATCCTTAACTGCAATGGAAAATTTTGCGGCAGGTTTTGCTTCCTTGTGAAATGCAAGCGGCATATGTTTAAAAACGAGTTTTACTTCTCCTTTATATTCATTGACAACTTCTTCTATTGTCGCAGCTCCCCTTCGGCAGAAAGGACACTGGAATTCAGAGAATTCAACTATTGTGACCTTCGCATCTTTTTTCCCCTTTACCGGTTCTTTTCCAGTCAAAGATATTTCATAGACCTTGTCGGGATCATTGGCAGGCTTTTCCTTGCCGGCCGATCTTGATATACCGGATCTTCCTTCTTTAATTATTTCACGATAGAGATCATCTCCTTTCAATCCCTTTTCCTTCAAAGATTCAACCTTTTTCAACTCTTCATCTATAACCTGTTTGAATGTTTCAAAAGGAAGTGCTCCGTTGACAAACCGTCCATTTATGAATGAAGCGGGCGTTCCTCTGACACCGAGTTTTTCAGCCATAGCCGAATCTTCTTCCACGATCTTTTTAACCTGTGCCGAATCCATATCCTTACTGAATTTCTCAATGTCAAGTTCAAGAAGCTTTGCCTCGTCCTCAAACCATTTTTGAAGATCAGGTGCATCTTTCCATTCTTTCTGTTTTTTAAAGAGCGAATCATACATATCCCAGAACTTATCCTGTTTGTGAGCCGCTAGAGCAGCGTATGCGGCAGGAACCGCTTTTTTATGGAACCTCAGAGGAAGGTTGACAAAAGCAATCCTTATCTTTCCTTCGTATTCTTTTTTGATCTGCTCATAGGTTGTATGAAGTCTTGAGCAGAAAGGACACTCAAAATCATCAAACAGTATTATGGTTATGTCAGCATCAGCAACACCCCACACCGGAGAATGCTCGGGCATCTCAACTTTATAAATATCTGTCGGCACATTACCGGGATCCCTTTTCGGAGGAGTGTATCTTGTCTGACCATCTTTAATTATTTCAGAATACACATCCTTAAACCCTTTGGCTTTAATCTTTTCACCTTCAGCTATCTGTGCAACAAGCAGTTCCTGAATTTTCACATTGTTAGCACCTACGATTCTCCTGCCGTTGATAAAAAGCGTTGGAGTTCCCCTCACCCCGAAAGTCATTCCCGAAGATATTTCATTCTGAAGTATCTTTCCGGCCTCTTCAGAATTTCTGTCCGCTTCAAACTTTTCCATATCAAGACCGAGGTCAGACGCCCACTTAACAAGATTTTCCTCATTAATGCTCTTTATATCTTCAAAAAGTTTTGAATAGTATTCCCAGAATTTTCCCTGTTTCTGAGCCGCTATTGAAGCAAGGGCCGCAGGTTTGGCAAGTTTATGGAAACCGAGCGGAAAATGTTTAAAAACATATCTTACTTTGCCGTCATAATCTTTCATTACTTTTGACATCAGGTCAACCGATCTTTTTGAAAAAGGGCACTGGAAATCGGAAAAATTGATTATTGTAACAGGTGCATCAGCCGGTCCCTGAAATATTGATGTTCCAACTTCCACTTTATATATCGCGTCATCCTGCTTGGCTTCGGTATTTTCTTTTTCTGTTTTTTTGTCAACTTCACTTTTCCCTGTACACGAAAACAAAAAAAATGCAGTTACTGCAAAAAGGATAGTAATACACGCTTTTACCTTTTTCATTCTGAACCTCTCTATAAAACGAACAAAAACAACTTGTGCAGAGCAAATGTGCCGATCATAGCATAAAGACCTGCCGCGACATCATCAAGCATCATTCCCCATCCATTATGGACAGATCCGTCAAAATACGATGCCGGCCATGGTTTCCACACATCAAAAAGTCTGAAAAGACCGAAAGACGCAAAAATTATGATCCATGACTTCAACGAAAAAATATCTAAATATTCTGACGGAACAAGGAGCATTGATATGGACATTCCGCATACTTCATCTATTACAACGATCTGCGGATCATCTGCCGAGCTGTCTGTGCTTATATATTGCGAAACAGCTACACCCGTAATAAATGTTACAACTGCGAAGATCAGAAGGGGAAAAAACCCCAGATCTGCAAAATACCACACAAAGGGCAGTGCCGCAAGAGACCCGGCGGTTCCCGGAGCAACCGGGGAATATCCCGATCCGAACCAGGTTGCCCAAGTGTAGCATATAAATTTCAATTACTGCTCCTTTGATGCCTCGTATTCTTCTACGATCTTCTTCTGCACATCTCCGGGAACCGGTTCATAATGATCAAACGAGATCGTATATGTTCCCCTCCCGTTTGTCATTGAACGGAGCTGAGTGGAATAACCGTGAATCTCTTTAAGTGGGATAAGCGCCTTGACGACCGTATATTTGCCTTCGCTTTCCATTCCCTGCGGTTTTCCGCGGCGGCTGGAAATATCACCCATTACAGAGCCTGCAAATTCTTCAGGAACTTTGATAAGCATATTATAGATCGGCTCAAGTATTATCGGATTTGCTCTTTTTACAGCATCTCTGAAGGCCATCTGAGCGGCTTTCTTAAATGCGACTTCCTTGCTGTCTACCGGATGTTCTTTTCCGTCATTCAGAGTTACCTTACAATTTATGAACCTGCATCCTGAAAGAACTCCCTCAGGAAGGATCTCGCGTATTCCTTTTTCAACTGCAGGGATGAATCTGTTTGAAATTACTCCGCCGACAATGGCATCTACGAATTCAAAGTCTGAATCCGGTGTCGGCTCAAGAACGATGTTAACCTCTGCAAATTCGCCTGAACCGCCTGACTGTTTCTTGTGACGGTAACGGGCTTCTGCTTTTCCTTTAATTGTTTCGCGGTAAGGCACTCTGGGCTCAACGATCTTCACATCGAGACCGAACTGGTTCTTTATCTTCTTTGAAATGACTTCAAGATGAAGTTCTCCAAGACCGTCAACAAAAAGCTGTTTCAACTCAGCATCCTGAATAAATCTGAAAGAAGCGTCTTCGATCTGCATTTTCTTAATTGCGGCGGCAACTTTATCGGTGTCTTCCTTTGAAACACCCATAAATGCACCCCTCACTATCGCTTCAGGCCATTCTATGAGTTTGAACGGAAAAACATCTGCATTCTTGTTGTCGGCGAACTGGTCTCCTGTTTTTGTGCTTTTAAGCTTAACAGTGGCGGCTATCTGACCTGCAGTAACGGTTTTGACAGAAACGCGCTCTTTCCCCCTGACATAAAAAAGCTGTCCGAATTTTTCATAGGATGATGAATTTATGTTGTAAATGTCACTCCCTTCAGAAATTTCACCCTGCAGAAGCTTGAAAACAAAAACTTCACCGAACTGCGGGATCGTATTAACTTTTAAAATTATGCCTCTTACAGACGATTTTGGATTCAGTTCTATTTCGCCTTCAGAAAATTTGGAAACTTTCCCTTCCGGTGACGGAAAAAAATCGACAACAGCATCAAGCAGGCAGTCGACACCGATTCCCTTGTTTGCGGCACCGAAAAACACAGGAAATACAGAACCGTTTGAAAAAGCTTTTGCAAGACCGATTTTTATTTCCTCGTCACTTAAAGAACCTTCTGCAAAGTATTTTTCCATTAACGATTCTTCACTTTCAGCAACAGCTTCCATAAGCTTTTCCTTAAGCTGAGCCGCTTTATCAGCAAACTCTGCCGGAATTTCGCTTTCAGAAACTTTTTTCCCGTTTGCATATTTAACAAGCTTCCCTCTGAACACATCGATTATGGAATCTACCGACATTCCTGAACCTGCCGGAAAAGTTATAGGTGCAAGCGGAATCTCAAGTTCCTTGCCGATGCTTTCAAAAGCAGAATCAAGGTCAATATTGTCACGGTCGATCTCGGTTACAAAAAATGCTATTGATTTGTGAAGTTTTTTTGCAGTATTAAACGCATTCTGTGTTCCGGCATCAAGTCCCGAAGAACCTTTGACTGTAAGAACAGCCGCTTCGCAAAAAGGGATAGTTGCAGCGACTTCACCCGCAAAATCAAAATATCCGGGAGTATCTGCAAAAGAGACAAGACATTTCTTGTATTCGCAACTATTGATAGAAGCAGAAATTGAGATGCCTCTGTTCTTTTCTTCTTCGGTAAAATCCGAAACTGTATTTCCATCCTCTACCGTTCCCTGCCTGTTTATCGCACCTGCATTGAACATTAACGATTCCACCAAAGTTGTCTTTCCTGAAGTTCCATGTCCTGCAACACACACGTTGCGTAGAGCGTCACTGGTAAAAGCAGTCATTTTTTTTCCTCCGTATCATCTGGTTTCTTAATATAAAACTCATCAATCTCATTTTTCACAAAATCATACATATGTCTATTCGACGCAATTATTGTCATCCCTGTAATATATCTGTCGGTACCGTAAAAATCGGTCACTATTCCACCCGCTTCTTTAACGATAAGAGATCCTGCGGCGACATCCCATGGAGAAAGACCCGCTTCATAAAAGAAACTGAATCTTCCGCATGCAGTATATACCAGATCGGCAACTGCCGATCCGAGGCGTCTCAATGCTCTCGTCTTTTTAATTATACTGTTAAAAACAGCCAGCGTACTTTCAGCACTGTCATGTGTAATATCTGCAAAGCCGGTTGCCGCGACACAGTTTATGGCTTTGTCAGTGTCACTAACCTTAATTTCCATGCCGTTAAGGAATGCTCCTCCTCCCGATATTGCATAAAAAAGCTCATCGGTAACAGGAAGATAACATACGCCGGCGTCAACATTCTGCCCGTTGAAATGTGCCACCGAAACAGCAAAAGGCGCAATCCCGCTTATAAAATTTGTGGTTCCGTCAATCGGGTCAATTATCCAGCAGGGATTATTCAGTTTTGTTTCGGGGTTGAACTCTTCACTCAGAAAAGGAATGTCATCTATTTTTTTCAATTTTTCAAGGAGCATTTTCTCGACCAGTTCATCCGCTTCTGTTACCAGATCTCTATCGGATTTAAATTTTTTATGCAGTCCAGGAACATTGAACATCGTTTTTGCAAGATCCCCCGCTTCCTTTACAATTTCAGTAATTTCCGCAAGACGGCTATTCGAGATATTCACTCATTCTCTCCCGCGAGTTGAGAAGAACATTCTTTAGATATGTCCCTTCTTCTTCGGAAAGATTCCCATTTGTCTTTTCTTCAAGCATTTCAAGAAGTCCGACATTGAATCTTGCCATATCGATATTTTCACAGACTGAATCCACTCCTTTAACCTTTATTTCACCCAGATTGAAAAGCACCGCTGAATATATTGATGAAACAAGGCTTTCAAATGAAGGGCTCACTACTGAGGAAAGATCGCTTTTCTTACATTTTCTATTCATTGTTAATTCCGCGATGTTGTTAATGTTCCTTCTTTTTGACACCGGCATCTTTAAGAAGCTGTTCCTCATTTATTTCTGCAAATTCACTTGCATCTTCAAGCGACTCAAGATATTTTTTGTAGTCCTTTTCAGTTATTTCGCCACTCTTAAGTTTTCTTTCAAGAACTCTTACATCAAATTTTGAAAAATTCATCTTTAACTCCCGGAATTATTAAATTATTTGAAATTGATCTCTAAGGAAGCCCCGCTTTCTTTTCCCTGACTTGCGGTCACAGCAAAATATGTGCCCACACCTGCTCCTCCAAGGACAACAACTCCCAGCAGAGTCCACAACCACCACTGTTTGTGAACAGGTGTTTTAGTCCCTTTATCCTTTTTGTCCTTCTTACTGTCAAGTCCAAGAAGTTCCGCCTCGTCAAGGGCCAAATCAGATATAGGCTTAAACCCGTAGGTATCGTCTATGAGGTCTTTGTTGAACTTCTGAAGTTCATCCACTTCAGTAAGATCCTTCCTGTCGGGAAGAACAAATGAGGTCTCAACTTTTTTAAAATTTCTCTTTTCACGATTTACAATATGACCTGAGTATTTGACCGTTTCACCGTCAACGGTCAGATTTGTCACAAGCACTGCATCAACTTTCATCTTTTCTGCTATCTCGACACATTTTCTAAGCATCGCAAGACGGCCGTACTCTTTAGTCATAAATGCTTCGGCCTCAGTCAAAAAGCTTGCATTATCATATTTTGAAAGATCTTCCGCTATCTTGGACTCTTTTCTTTCGCGGACGGTGAATGTGCCGGCACGGTCACGATAACCGTTCTTGTGAATCCTGTAATAATGTCTTCCTTCCGTAATGCCGTGTACTTTTGTCGGAGTAATACCGACTATTTTGCCATTGATGGAAACAAGAGCTCCTTCGGGAAAGCTTTCAATTCTTACAGAACCGTTTGGAAGCATAAGGAAATCTTCCTTGATCCTTTCAAAAAATGAAATTATCTCGGGTGAAAAAACTACATCATCAAGCTCCGCATCAGGATAAATGCTTAAATAACTTGAAAAAAGAGGTGTCGCTTCATCATCTTCATCAAGCATTTTGTAACTTGCGCCGAGATAAAGAAGTATCTCTCCGAGCACTTTCATATCAGGAATCTTATCTATATGCTTTTCTATTGTTTTTCTTGCAGACTGAAATTTAGTTATGGCTTCTTCGATGCTGAGGTCATTATAAAGGGCCTTGGCATCTTCAAATGTCTTCAATCCTTCTTCAAGATCTCTTTTTGCAACTGACATGGATGGAACGAATAATGAAGCTTCCGTATTTAAGTAATCATAATCTGAACCGGCAAGATAAGACGCTGTTTCCGCAACAATATTTCCTGAACTCTTCTGTGAAAAGGAATCTGGGAAAAGATAAAAAGCGGCAATTTTCTGCTTTCCTGAGCCTTCTGAAAATGATTCTTCCGCATCTTCCGTGTCTGATTCCGCAGAACTTTCAGAATCTTCAGGAGATTCCGCAGCACTTTCAGAATCTTCCGGGTCATCAAACGAATAATCGCTCTCTTTTGAATTTTTCTTCGGTTTTTCTGTCTCTTCCTCGTCTTCCAGACCAAGATCAAGCTCATCAAGTTCAAAATCATCATCCGCACGAAGCTGAGCTATCGTTAATCCGGAAGGAGTCAGCGAAAGGAAGCTGAAAGAAAAAAGAACAAGGTAAGCAACTAAAGATCTCATTTATTTACTCCAAAACATAAATAACCAAAAAATTCTGAGGTATAGCTATACTTAAAAAGGGGTCTGCTGTCAAATTTTACCTTTCAAATTGCAAAGGGAGAAAAAAACACTATAATTTTTAAGTTATTTAGTTATTTATAAACTGGAACCGGAAATAGCGACGATGTTTCAAACTGATTTCGACATATGTTTTTCCGTAATTGAAGATTCTATTACCCGTGCAGATGTTTTTCTCAGTTCAGTACTTAATGTTTCAAGATCAAGAATACAGAAAAACATTGCTCTGGAAAACCTTTCCGTAAACGGAACAATAATAAAAAAGAACAGTTACAACCGTTTTTTAAAGGGAATGACCGTTGAATTTGAAATGGAGCCTGTCGAACAGATGTCCGCATGCCCTGAAAAAATGGACCTCAACATTGCTTTTGAAAATGAACTTTTTATTATTCTCAATAAACCTGCAGGTTTAGTTGTGCATCCCGGTGCAGGGAATCATTCAGGAACAATTGTCAACGGACTGGTTCATTATCTTAATTTGAACGGAAACAGCATGAAATGTAAAGATCTCAGACCGGGAATTGTCCATAGAATTGACAAGAACACTTCAGGCTTGCTGGTCATTGCAAAAACCCAGCTCTCTTTTGAAGAACTTTCCGCAAAAATGTCAGTTCACGATATAAAAAGAGAATATGTCTGTCTTGTCCGGGGACACTTGAAAGAGCTTTCAGGAAGAATAGAGACTTTACACGGAAGAGATCCATCCAACCGTCTGCGATTCTCACCGAATGTAAAGAACGGCAGAAAAGCTGTCACCCATTATAAAGTCACTGCTGAATACAAATATTGTTCGATGGTGGAAGTATCTCTTGAAACAGGGCGGACTCACCAGATCAGAATGCACATGAGCCATATCGGTCATCCTGTTGCCAACGATATCCTTTACGGCGGCCTCGTAAAAACTGATGATCCCGTGTTGAATAAAAAACTTAATTCATGCCCCCGGCAACTTCTCCATGCAAAAACCCTGGGGTTCGATCTTTGCGGACAGAACTATCTTTTTGAGTCTGATATTCCTGAAGATATGTCGGAAATAATAAAATATCTTGAAAGCATCTCAGGAGGAAAAAAATGAAGGAAAAATCACTGCTTCTGTTTGAAACAAAAGAGCTGACAGCTCAGAAATATACTGATTTTCTTAAGGAAACTGCTTGGGAGATATATCATAAGCAAAGTCTTGAAACATTTCTTGAAACACTTCAGAATGATACTTTTGATCTTATAATCGCAGAAGAATCGATGGTGCCGGAAGAAGTTGTGGCCCTTCTTGCTGAATCAAACACCCCGGTAATTCTTTCAACAAACTCCTCAAAAACAGGAAAATTGACTACAATATCAAGAGATTTTACCTCCGCAGACCTTGTTAATGCCATAGGCAAAGCAAGTTTTCTCAAGATCGTCAAACAGAAAGAAGGTGTTTCTTATGAAGTTCCGGAAAGTGATGATGAGGACGAACCTGTACTTCTTGAACCTGTATTTGAGGAGAACTCTCTTGATGCAGTGATCCTCAAGCCTGAAAAAAACGACGTTAAAATAAAAAGTTCATGGGAAGTTTCAGAAAAAAAAGTGCCCGAAAACGAACCTGTTCTTGAGAAAAAACCTGAAGAAAGAAAAGATATTTTTGAAAGACTTGATGAGATAGATTCAATCCTTTCAAGCCTCAGCAAAGACATTGAAACAGCGAAACCAGCTCCGAAACAATCTGCAAGAACCGGGTTTCAGTTTGGAGACACCGATGACGATGCCCAGCAGGAAAAAACTGTTTTTGCAACTCAGCCAACCCCGAAAGATAACATTTCAAAACCAGTCGATAAAAACCCTAAGACCGCCGATTTTCTTTTCGATGACGATTATAAATATGATGCGAAATCTGTTGAATCAGAGAAAAAACCGGTGGCTCAGAAACCTGAATTTGATAATAATATGGCTAATGATTTTGAAGCGATACTAAATGACAAACCGCTTAATGTCCCGAATGTCAAGGCTCAAGAATTTGAAATTGAAACCCATGATGAAAAGATCAGAGAACCGGAACCGTCGGAAACTGAAAATTCTTCGGATGTAAAAAAGGAAGTTCCGCGATCTGAGGATAAAACCCCGCTGAACGAAGATATTGTGAAAGATGCGGTAAGAAACTGGCTTGAAAAAAACGGCCGGCAGATAATTAAGGAGATCGTTCTTGAACAACTTTCAAAACTTTCGGGCAAAGATGGTTAAAAGAATAGTTTCTCTTGATGTGGGAATCAAATATTTAGGAGTAGCTTCGACCGACCCTCTCTGGAATTTCCCTGTAATATTAGGCACTTTGCAAAGAAAACAGTCCATCGCAGACGATCTTGCGAGATTGTCTGAAATGTTAAAAGAGATCGAGATCTGCGGATTTGTCATCGGCTTTCCCTTTACAATGGATGGAGAGGAAGGGTCTTTTTTCCCGATCGTCAAAGGATTTGAAAGAAGGTTGAAGGAGATTTATCCGGACATCCCCTTTTTCAGAGTTGATGAATCACTTTCTTCAAAAGAAGCAGTTGAAATTAAGCAGATAAAACCTGAAAATTACAGAAAAAACAAAAAACAGGGGAAAATTGATTCCACTGCCGCCGCCATAATACTCGAACGGTTCATGGGAACAAATGAGTTTGAACATCTTAAGGTTTCGGTTTTAAAAACAGGAGAATAATTATGAAAACAGGAATTCTTAAAATATCGGGCATATTCTGCGGAGGATGCACTTATGCGATTGAAAAAGCAGGCCGACGGCTTGAAGGCGTCCACGAGGTAAGAGTGAATCCAGGAACCGGAGAGATCACAGTAAACTATGACGGCAGTGATGATGTGCTTGAAAAAATTGTAAAAATAATTGAAACTTTAGGCCACGAATCTGAAATAGCTGAACTTGACAAATCACATTAAACACGACCACCCTTTTCGATATACATATCAAACGGTATTTTGGCATCCGTGAAACCTTCTTCGTTGAAAACCATTACCCTGTTTGCAAGAGTTTCGATGAACTGATGGTCCTGTGAAACAAACAGGATCGTTCCTGGAAAGTTGACAAGCCCTTTATTCACAGCGGTGATCGATTCAAGGTCAAGGTGATTGGTAGGCTCATCAAGTATCAGCACATTTGCAGTTGAAAGCATCATTTTGGAAAGAACACATCGCATTTTTTCTCCACCTGAGAGAACTGAACAGCTTTTCAGTGCATCATCACCTTTAAAAAGCATTCTGCCGAGGAAACTCCTTATAAAATTTTCACTTTTCTCCTCGGAATACTGCCTGAGCCAGTCAATAAGATCAAGGTCGGAATTTAAAAAATAACTTGAGATGTCTTTCGGCATGTATGCAAAAGAGACCGTAGGCCCCCACCTGTAATCACCTTCATCAGGTTTCAATTCACCTGCAAGTATCTTAAAAAGCACAGTTTTTGCCATATCATCAGAGCCGACGAGAGCAACTTTGTCATTTTTTTCAAGTCTGAAACTGATGTTCTTGAAATATGTTACACCGTCAATAGTTTTTGACAGATTCTCGACCGTCAGAAGCTCTTTCCCGATCTCTCTTGCGGGCTTAAAATCGACATATGGAAATCTTCTGGAACTCACCTGCATGTCTTCAAGTGTCAACTTTTCAAGCTCTTTTTTTCTTGATGTCGCCTGCTTTGCTTTTGAAGCATTTGAACTGAATCTCTCAATAAACTGCTTAAGTTCCGCTCTTTTATCTTCTATCTTCCTGTTCTGTTCTTTTATCATTTTCTGCATGAGCTGGTTGGATTCATACCAGAAATCGTAGTTCCCGACATACATTTTGATCTTTTTGAAATCAATATCTGCAATGTGAGTGCATACTTTGTTCAGAAAATGTCTGTCATGCGAAACAACTATCACTGTGTTTTCAAAATTTATGAGAAAATTCTCAAGCCACATAATTGACCTGATATCAAGGTAGTTTGTCGGCTCGTCAAGAAGAAGTATCCCCGGTTTGCCAAAAAGCGCTCTGGCAAGAAGGACTCTCACTTTTTCTCCACCGTCGAGAACTTTCATATTTTTTTTGTGATAATCTTCGGTTATTCCAAGTCCTGCAAGAATGGTAGCGGCATCAGATTCAGCCTCCCATCCCCCAAGTGCTGAAAATTTTTCCTCAAGTTCAGAAGCAAGCAGACCGTCAGCTTCAGAAAAATCCTCTTTTTCATATATTGCATCTTTTTCAAGCATCGTTTTCCACAAAATTTCGTGACCTCTGATAACCGTTTCAAGAACCTCAAAGTCGTCAAAAGCAAAATGATCCTGACTTAAAACAGCAATTCTGCAACCTTTCTGAACAACAACTTCGCCACTCGTCGGCTCCATTGCACCTTCCAGTATTTTCAGAAATGTTGACTTGCCTGAACCGTTCGCACCGATGACACCGTAACAATTCCCCGGAGTGAACTTTACATTTACATCATCAAAAAGCTTACTCCCGCCGAAAGCAAGACTGAGCTTGTTAGTGCTTATCATATAAATCTTCCGTATTGATCCATGGTCTTACCTGCATTTTGACTTTTCTTTTTCGTACTGTTCTTTTTTCTTATCAAGCAGTGTCTGCCTTTTTTCGCGATTCTTTTCTCTTTTCTCTATCAACTGAGTTCTTCTGGACTCGAGATCGTTCTTTTTCTTCTCCTCTTTCTGTTTCATCATCAGCAACTGTCCGTCATAACGGGAACTTATCCCCTCTCTTTGAGCTCTGTATATTTCCTCATTGTTTGCACGTCTTTCCTGAATTGACCTTTCAAATGCATCTCTGTCTTTTCTTACCTTTCCGCGGTCTTCAGCGATCTTATCATTGACTTTTATCATTTCTCTTTCAATAGCTGATCTTTTTTTGAGAAGTGCATCCAGCGGCTTGGTGAACTTAAGATCGAGCAATGACTTATATCTTGCATCCATACTCTTTCTTTCCCTGTCCCATGTTTCTTCAGCCCGCTTTCTCTGATTTCTTCTCATTTCAATTTTGTTATCCCTGATCTTTGCGGCTGAACTTATCTGAGCATCATTCTGCTTTTTGAAATCGTGTTTTTCCATTCTGAATTTATCAAGCTCAAATTCCTTCTGTTTCTTCTCTTCAAGTTTATTTTTACGGTACTCACCGAGCTCTTTATTCATTTCCTCAGATCTTTTGGCAAGTTCCATATCAAGTTCCATGCTCTTTGCTTCAAGCTCCTCATCTTTGAACTTTTTGGCAAGCTCCTCTCTTCTTTTTTCAATATCGGCCTGGAAATCACCAAGTTTGTTTGCCATCGCGACTGAATAATTCTCTATTTCCTTATCAACTGCTTCAACAATTGCGATCTTTTCAACTTCCTTTTTCTCCCAAACTTCAAGCTTTGCGTTAAATCCATCGAATTTTGCCTGATATTCAGCGCTTACCTCTACATAATATTTTCTGTCCTCATCTTCATTTGCCATTTTGATCTTGTCGATCTCAGCTGACTTTGCATGCTGTTCTTTGAGATAATTTGCGTCTATCTCTTCCTTGACCTTGTCAAGATCTTTGTTCTTCTTATCTATTTCTTCAATATCTTTCGTCATTTTTGCGATCTTTGCCGTCCCGTCTGCAATATTCTTTTCGAATTTGCTCACGAATGTTTTTTCTGCCGCATCAATGCTTTTTATTTCCTCTTCATACTGGACCTTCGCTTTTTCAAGCTCTCTTTCCTTTTCAGAATTCATCATGTTGTCAAGCTTTCTCATGTCTGCATCGACATTTTTCTCAAGATGCGTAATGGTTTTTTCCAGCTCAGTTATATCTTTTTCCAACTGAGCGTCATCTTTTTTCCACATCTCTTTCATTTCAGTGATCATTTTCTTGAAACTTGCATCAACATCCGCACAGCTTCTTGCTTCGACAACAGATGGAACGGATACAAAAACAGTGATAAGCAACAAAATCTTTAACATTTTTCCTCCAGTTTCAAAAACACCAACACAATATCTATATTCAAATTTAAAAAGTTTTCCATTTCTTTGTAATACAAGATAATGCAATAATTAAATTAAGCTTTAATGAAGAGAACTGTGATCGCTTAAAACAACAGCAATGGTTCTAATCAGGTATCGGAACTGAGAATTTTGATCCCCAGAATATGCAGTCAAGGTCGGTTATGAAAGTTGTCCCTTCTTTTGCTCTTTCGGTGGAGAATTCGCCACCTCCTCTGCCTGAGAAGGTTGCTATGACTTTTTTGTCTGAAAGCCGTACTATGTGCCCTTCAAACCACGGGATCTGGATCATTATCACATAATTCTTAACGATGTCGGTGGCATCTGAAAGCATCGGAACCTGTCCTTCACCGATCGTGATATTGGCGACAACTTTATATTTATCGTTCTTTCCGACAACAACGGAATCTCTCGGAACGCACTGACGGGCTACGGGATCAAAAGACCAGTTGTCGTGCTTCCATCCAAGCTGACCCATATCGGCTCTGAAATTAACGAGTTTGTATTCCCCTTCATCAATGAATCCAAGGTCAAGATAATCAAGCCGCGTCGAATTAAAGTGATATGTCTGCCATCCGAACATCACTTTAGATTTTGCGTCAGACACAGTTCCGAAATCCCATCCGCCCTGATTGAAAGCCCATCTGCCCCAGCTGTTCTCACGGTATCCGTGAGCATCAATGTCATAAACTTTTTCGTCCCGAAGATCCTTTATCCAGCCCGTGATCTTTGTTCTGGGCCAGAACATGTGGACATTCCATTCCTGAGCAACAGGTATGCCGAAAACCTTGGTATCTATTTTATTATCAGTCACTTGAACGAATGTATCACTGCCTGTTGTAAGTTCAGTCCAGTCCTGTCTGACGGTAAGCTCCCACTCGAAATTTCCGGTTTTACCTTCAAGAAGCATCGTGTTGTCAACATGGTTGGGGGTCATTTTTCCCCAGTAACCTTTATCCTTGTTTTCAACCCAGAGCGACCTTTCTTCGCCTGAAATTGTTGTCGTGTGACCATTATCGGGATCAAAATTCTCATAATCGGCAACAGGAGCAAGAGTTTTGTCAAACTGTCCGGCAATTGCGACATTTCCGCCACCCGGAACAAGTTTTCCGAAAAGATTTCCTGCAATTTTCTTGTTCCTCGGATTTGAGACAAGATAACCGACAGAACCGCTGAAGGAATCATCTTCATTGTGGATCATGAAGTAATCCCACTCAAACGATAACGCATCAAAACTGGGGTCGATGTAGTATGTGTCTTTCATTATCTCCCAGCCGTAAGTGCCTGAATAAGCATCCGGTTCATTCATCTCAAGATCAGGATATTCGATGTCTGGAATTTCATCAGGTTCTTCTGTTGCATCATCTTTTTCTTCATCAGGAATTATCTGATCTTCATCAGCCGTTTCATCCGACTCTGTTAAAACTTCGTCGGACAAGTCGTCATAGGTTTCATCATCAACTTTGTTTTCATCATCTTTAACGACATTTGAATCGGTGTCGTTTTCAGGCGCCTTTTTCGTTTCATTTCCGCATGATACGACATGCAGAGCAAAGAGAGAAAAAAGTACCGTAAAAAATATTCTTTTCATGACTTCCTCCAAAATAAGCAGTTTTTTCAAGGAGATGCTACTTATCGCAATAAAAAATGTCAACATAAAAACAATTTGTATTTTTAAATTGCCGCAGTGTTTTCCGACTTGATATGAACATCTCTTTGCGGGAAAGGTATCTCGATATTATTTTCTTTGAAAATGTCCCATACTTTGAAATATATTTCGCTTTTCAAGTTCATCATTCCGTTCTCAGGGTCTCTAATCCAGCAGTAAAGAACAAAATCAACTGAGCTTTCTCCAAACCCTTTAAGATGACATGCAGGCGGAGGATCTTTCAGCACCCGCAGTGTTTCTCCGGCCGCTTTCAAAATAAGATCTCTGACAAAGTGAGGATCCGCATTATAAGAAACACCGATTTGAAGTGAGATCAGAATATTTCGATTGGAATGGGTCCAGTTTATCACCCTCCCTGTCACAATATCTTCATTAGGGATCAGATATTCAGTTCCGTCCCAGGCGGCAACGGAAATATACCTTCCCCCCATGTTCTTTACTGTACCGAACTTTTCATCAAGCTGAATAATATCACCCGGTTTTATCGAATTATCAAGAAGCAGAATGAACCCGCTTATGAGATTTGAGAAAATTTTCTGCAAACCGAAACCGATGCCGACACCGACCGCTCCTGAAAAAACCGCAAAAGCTGTAAGATTAACGCCCAGAACACTGAGTCCGAAAAGAGTTGCGGCAAGATATGCAACGATATTAAACACTTTCCTTATCAGAACTTTTAAAGAAGGGGTGAGCTGCGTTGAATTCACGAGCTTTTTTGAAACACCGCTTGAGGCAAGCCCTGCTCCCCAGATCAGAAGTCCGAAGATAAACAGTCCTTTTATAATAAAATATATTGAAACTTTTACTTCACCCATTTCCATGGAATAAGAATCCAGATATTTTTGTACATCGCTGTAAACATTAAATGTTTTAAGAGCCACAACTGATGAAACGGTGTATGAAATAAATTTTGACAGAAGTCTGTTTCTGATAACATGGGAAACAAGGTGGATTATCAGTATCGCAACAAAAAGGACCGCAACTGTTTTTATAAAATATGTCGTATAACCAGAAACATCCGCAACACCATTCACTATGAACAGAAGCATCGGGAAAAATATCCCCGAAAGATGTTCCACAACCATATCCACAGGCGTTTCAAAAAGGGGCATTTTTTCTTTGATCTTTTCAATTCCTTTTTTAAGCGTTTTCTGCAGGATCACAGCAGTGATCTTTGAAACTATGAATGCTGCAATGATAATGCCGAGCTCGATCAGCGTCTGCATGTTGAAAATATTTTCAACTATCCACTCTTTTACAGCATTAAAAGTTTCCATCCACTTTCCGGTATTGATATCCATAAAAACCTCTCTACTTACGCTTTACGATCTCACAGGCATCAGCATCACCCAGATCACAGGCTCTGCTGAAATAAAGCTTTGCTTTTCTGTTAATTTTTCCATTTTCCGCATCGCTCTGCCAGAACTTTCCAAGCTGATAACACCCGACAGCGCTTCTCATGTCACATGCTTTAAGGAGATATTTTGCCGCTTTTTCACGGTTGACCTCAACAATCTTCCCGTCAAGATAGTAAAGTCCTGTTTTAAGGCATGATTCTGTGTCTTTTTTTTTGTCACAGTCATTTTTAGTCCTCAGAGCTGTGTCGGTTTCATAGAACTCGTTCTTCTCATCTTCTTTATCAAGCTCTTTTTCATGCCCTGAAATGAATATGCTAATCCCCATCAGGAACAATGCGGTAAGAACTATCATTGAAAGGATCATTATTGTTTTTTTTAGTTTTTCGTCCATTTTCACCTCCATTTAGCAATGAAGCATATATGTTTTTGCAATTTTTTTCAATTTGTTTTGCACCTTCCTGTAAATATGGTATCATTCTGCGGAATTTTTGAGGTTTATTATGAATTTTAATCTTTTCTTTGCTTTTTTATTTACGCTTCTTTTTCTTGCCGGATGTTCTCCTGAAGACGGTTTCTGTGATGACACAAGATATTCGGGAGGAGATGATTTCAACTGCTCTCAGATGGACGATCACTTTTCAAGTTCAGGCAAATCCGTCCTCGAACTGTTCACATCAAGAAAAGCCGTCTTTTCGGCAACTTACCTTTTAGGCAAAAGTGATGTTGCAAATTCAGAAAGTGCGATCATTCAAAAACCTGACTACATGCCTGAAAGGATCGAACCGGTCAGAATGTCAGAATGTAAAATAGCTCCGGCTGTCAGCGGAATTGACTGTAACCAGTGGTATTCATTTGAATTTACGACTCCTGAAGACTGGACGATAGAATTTTCAAGCAGGTATGGAGATAAATTTTCCGGATCACTTTCACTTCGATACTGTACTTTTAAAACGGGTGAACTGACATTTTCCGGTCATACAGACGAAAACTCAATAGAACTTTATGACACTGCTGTCATCGACGGAGCATCATACAACATTTCACATAAATATATACTGATCGACAAATAAAATCTATAAACCGAAAGCAAAATATATCAGGATCATGCCTGTACCGAGTGCAGCATAAGCCCATCTCATTGTTCAGAACCTCCCTTGCAATCCAGTATTTTGACTCATAAACCTGATGTTTTGTATCACATGGCCTTTGTTTTTATTATTCCGGTGAGATTTTTTTTAGAACTTGAAAAAGTTCCGCCATTTTAAAAGGTTTTGAAAGACTTCCCGAAAAGCCGAATTTTTCAGGATTGGAAACCGCTGGATCATCAGCATATCCGCTTGCGACAAGAACAGGAACTTTTTTATCAATATCCCTTATTTTTTTCACAGCTTCAACTCCGCCCATTCCTCCTTTTATTGTGAGATCAAAGATCATGAATTCAAACTTTTCACTACGAGCCCGTGCTTCAATGAATAATGAAATTGCTTCTTCTCCTTTTTCACACTCAACAACTTCATATCCTCCTCTTTCAAGCATATTTTTCACAATTCTTCTTACGATCTCCTCATCATCCATGACAAGAACCTTCCCCTTTCCTGAAAAAGAATATTCAGTTCCGCTGACATTTGGAGTTTCAAAACTTTCTTTTGGAACGGAAGGAAGATAAATATGAAATTCAGACCCTTTCCCCGGAACAGATTCAACATCAATGAACCCCTGATGTTTTTTAATTATTGAATATGCTGTCGCAAGTCCAAGTCCGCTTCCAGTCTGTTTTGTTGTAAAAAAAGGATCAAATATTCTTGAAATAATTTTAGGATCAATCCCTGTGCCGGCATCTTTTATCTTTATTATCACATAACGACCCGCTGTAAGAACCTGATGCGAACCATTAATATCGCAATTTTGTGCAGAAATATTTATCTCTCCTCCTCCCGGCATAGCGTGTCTGGCATTTATGACAATATTTTCAATAACTTGAGATATCTGATTCTTATCAATTCTTACAGAAGAAAGATCTTTTTCAAAATGAAAAACCGCACTGCAGTTTGAACCGCTCAAAGCAAACAACGGAACATCTTTTAACATATCATCTATCTTTTCTGTCTTTACTACTGGCGTTCCCCCTTTTGAGAAAGTGAGAAGCTGATATGTTAAAGCTTTCGCCCTTTCAAGACTTTTCATTGCCGATTCGGTATATTCGCTGCATTTTTCCTTATTTCCACAGTTCATTCTTGCAAGCTCAATAAATCCGAAAACACCGGTGAGAAGATTATTGAAGTCGTGTGCGATCCCCCCTGCAAGAACACCTATTGACTCAAGTTTCTGCATTTTGATTGTATTCTCAACAAGTTTTTTTCTTTCTGTGATATCTCTAAGAATTGACTGGTAAGTGCCGTCAGGCATCATTTTCGAATGCATTTCAACAGTTATCATCTCTCCTGAAGGTCTTTTTATATTTCTTTCATTTACAACAACAAGTCCTTTTCTAAGTGACTCAAAATCCATCGGATTTTTTCCGAGTGATTCTTTTTCAAAAATAACAGCTATGTGTCTTCTAAGGATATCTTCTCTTGGTTTTTCAAAAATCTTCTCAATTGATGAGTTTGCTCCTGTTATAAAACCGTCTTTATCGCCAAGCAATATCCCGTCAGCGGCAAGCTCTATTATTTCCCTGTATTTAAGTTCACTTTTCTCAAGATTTTCTCTCCCTTTAACCAGAAGATGCGATTTCTTTTCATTCTGTTTTCTTAGAAAGATCACCGACATAACAGACAGGAACAAAGCGACAGACACAATAAGAAGTATCCAGTATAAACTTTCAGGAACATCTTTTTCAGAAGAAGCTCTCAAATACCTGTTAAGAGATTTGTAAAAAACCGAATCAGGGTCATTCTTCATGTCTGAAATGGTTTTGTCAAAAAGAGCAATAGTTTCATCGCTTATCTGCCTGGAAAATGAATAATACAAGCCTTCAGGCGCAAAGATTACAGGTGCAGGGACAATCTCTCTGCTTTTTAATTTTGAAAAATAGAAAAATCTGCTGACAATGATCCCGTCAATTTGAGACAACTTAAGTGCTTCTATAGATTCACTGTAAGAATCAAAACTCACCAGCTTCATTGGAATTCCGCTAAAATTTTCCTTGAAAAAATCTTCCTGCACAGACCCCTTGAGAAGACCGATCTTTTTGCCATTAAGTTCAGCAACATTATCCATTCTGCTGCTGCTTAAAGTGTAAAGCTGAAGCCAGCTTCTTAAAACTTCAATTTTGTTGAATTTTAACTTCTCAGATCTCTTTTGTGAAAATGCCGTATCAACCAGAACATCTATTCTGCCATTTTCAAGATTTTCAAGATGATCTGCCCAGTTACCGTAAATATACTCTATCTCTATGCTGTTTACTTTGGCAATTTCATCAAGAACATTTATGAATATTCCGGACGGATTTCCGTTTTTATCAAGAAAAACTTTCGGATCATTTTCATAAATACCTACTTTTAAAGATCCGGAACCAAAAAGAAATTCAGAATTAACAATTATAAGAAACAGGACAGAGATCATCTTTAAAAGGAATTCTTTTCCCTTTAACATTTTTACTCCAAAAAAATTAACCATTTCCGGCATGCCTGAACATATCTGCTATCTTGACATCGGGATGACGGTATCTTCTTCTTTTCACTGTCTTTTTTCCGTGCTGGATCGCTTCTGCAGGACACCACTGGATGCAGGCCATGCACTGCTCGCAACTCCCTTTCCAGACAGGTCTGCCGTCAACAAGGTCAATGTTTCCGACAGGACAGATCTTTGAACATATTCCGCATTTTGTACATTTTTCTTCGCTGTAGAATTTTTTGTCCATATTTGGAAGCCCGGCAAGAAAAAATCTATAGACAAGGTTTGAAAGGACAACTCTTGAAAAGAATCCCCCTTTTTCATGAACCGGCTGATCAGCCGCGATGCCTTTAATTATAAGATCGATCCTATCGACATAACTTTCAAAGATCGGCTTTAGTTTTTCCTCTGTACTTCCGTTAAATAGCGTTATGCAGTTATCGGCCATTCTTATTCCGTAATTTGAGAAAACAGTGCCACCCTTTTCAGACAGATCTTTTTCGATGAAATCAACTGTAGCTCCTGCAGAACCGCCGAAAGTGGTGACAACAAATATTTTCTTGTTTGAGACATCTTCGATCTTTTTAACAAATTCACGGACTATTACCGGAGAACCCCATGCATAGACCGGAAAAACAATAACGATCTTTTGAGCATCTGTTTCGATCTTTTCCTTTTTCACTTCAACCGGAATCGGAAAAAGTTCGGCTTTCAGAGCATTTGCAATGTCACGGGCGGCAACGAGTGAGTTTCCTGTACCCGTAAAATAATATACGACACTTTTCATTATCGTTCTCCTTTTTATTTACCTGATGGATAATAGTCGGGAAGGGGTTTTTCTTCGTTTTTTCTAACTTCAAGGATCTCAACAAGATCTTCCGGTTCAATTCTGAACACAGAGCCTTTTCCCTGATAAAAGCCGTGGAACTCTATCATGTGAATATGAATATCTGTATATGTAACTTCTTTGTTTAATTTGAGATTTCTGACGACAGTGTTCTGTTTTCCGATCATGATATGATCTTCAAATGGTGAAGGAAGCTGTCCACGCATAGAATCCACTTTTACTTCAAAACGGTCTTCGACTTTTTCAAACATTCCAAGTCCTGCAAGCCCTTTGTCTCTGAGTTCTTTCATTCTTTGAGCGATCTGTTTATGTGTGGTGTTAAGCCTTTGCACCAAAGCTTCATCTTCAACAAGTATTTCAATGAGGTTCCTTCTGTCAGGACCGAGAAATCCGCAACTTGTTATAACTCCGGGTTTCATCCTCTCCTGAGCTGTTGTAAGGTCCGGCGACTGTTTCATAATGACCTCCGGTTAAAACTTATCGTAATAGATATTTTCCTCTTTTACCCCTTTTGACTTGAGCACTTCAATTACGGCATTTATCATTCCGGGACTTCCGCAAAGATATGCCTCTGTGTTTGAGCCGTCAGAAAGATATTTTGCGAGCACTTCAGTCACTTTGCCTGTCTCTCCATCCCATTTGTCCTCCGGAGATGCATTGCTTAAAGCCGGAACAAATCTGAAATTCGGGATATTTTTCTCAAACTCCTTCATTTTATCAAGCAGAAACAGATCTCTTTTTCCCTGAGCTCCGAAAATGTAAGTTACTTTTCTACTTATCTTCTGCTCTTCAATGTGATGCAGAATCGATTTTATCGGAGCCATTCCCGATCCCCCTGCAACACAAACTATATCAGCATCGGTGTCTCTAAGAAAAAATTCTCCATACGGGCCGGTGAGAGTCAAAATATCGCCTTCTTTCAAATACTTATGAACATAGGTCGTGCATATTCCGTTATTGACATACCTTATTTCAAGTTCAACTATCCCTTTTTCAGTTGATGACGATGAGATTGAATAAGCTCTGTAAACCGATTCATTTGAAAATTCATATTCGGGAACCTGTACCTGAACGAACTGTCCTGCCTTGAAATTTATTTCATTTGGCTCAAGAAGTTTAAAACGGACCTCTTTAATGTCGTGAGTAAGGTCTTTAATTGATTCAACTTTCGCCTTGAATTCCTTCACATTGAAAAGCTCTTCAGGGATCTCGATCTCAAAATCCCTTTTCACTTTAATTTGACAGCTGAGCCGAATCCCTTCCTTCTGTTCTTCTTTAGTGATAAATGAAAGTTCTGTCGGAAGATAATCGCCTCCTCCTGCAGTAACCTTACATTTGCAAAGTCCGCATGAGCCCCTTCCACCACAGGCTGAAGGAATGAAAACGCCCTCTTCTTTGAGGGTATTTAGCAGAGTTTTCCCCCCTTCCACGCTGTGTTTGTGCTCTTTATTTATGATCAGGTTCATAATTCCGTAATTTCCGATCGTTGCATCAGCGATCACCATTAGAATTGCAAGCACTGTAGCTATTCCTGAAACGATCAGAATGCTCTGCAGCAGTTCAACTATTTGGAAATCCATGCCGCCCTCCTGATCAGTTTAAGTTCATCATTCCGGTAAATCCCATGAAAGCCATGGACATTATTCCGGCGATGATAAGTGTTATTCCCGCCCCTTCAAGCCCTTTCGGAACTTTGGAAGTCCCCATTTTCTGCCTGATACCTGCCATGATAATTATCGCAAGCATCCAGCCGGCACCGCTTCCGGCACTGAAGGAAATTGCAGAAAGAAGTGTATATTTTCTGATTATCATAAAAAGTGCGGCTCCGAGTATCGCGCAGTTCACCGTTATGAGCGGAAGAAATATTCCAAGAGCGTTATAAAGCGGCTCACTCACTCTTTCAATAATCATTTCAACAAGTTGAACGAATGCTGCAATGACTATGATAAAAACAATGTAGGTCAGATATTCAAGCTCAAACGGGATAAGAAGATACTCATATATCAGCCAGTTTATCGCACTTGTGAAAGTCATGACAAAAACAACTGCCGTACCGAGCCCTATCGCGGTTTTAACCTGTCTTGAAACAGCAAGGAAGGAGCACATTCCAAGATACATTGTGAGCAGAATGTTGTTTGTAATGGCCGCGGCAAAAAAGATCGCAAATACACCGAGTGTTTCAGTTCCGTTCATTTTTTCACCTCCGGATCAACAAGAATGAGCCCTTTTACGATCCAGATGAAAACCGCAAGCATGAAAAATGCTCCGGGAGCCATCACCATGATGGACCATTTAACCCACCAGTCGCCAAGAACTGTAAATCCCCAGATCGTTCCGCTTCCAAGCAGTTCCCTGAATAACGCAATAATTAAAAGCACATAGCCGTATCCAAGCCCGCTTGTCAACCCGTCAACAAAACTGAGACCAGGTTTATTGTTCAAAGCAAATGCTTCAGCTCTGCCCATGATTATGCAGTTAGTTATGATAAGTCCGATGTATGCACCAAGTTGTCTTGAAATATCAGGTAGATAAGCTTTTAGAACTATGTCAACCAGAATGACATAGAAAGCAATTATCAAAGTTGTAACCATCATTCTTATTCTCGAAGGGATCCATTTGCGTAAAATTGAAACGGTAGTGTTTGACAAAGCGGTCGTAAATATCAGCCCTGCACACATTACAGCTGTGTTTTCAAGCACATTTGTGACAGCTAATGTTGAACAGATCCCGAGTATCTGGGCAAAAACGGGATTTTCCCGACCCAGATTCGCCAATGTTATCTTTCCTGCTTTTGAATTCATTGTTCCACCCCCTTCCCGGCAACAGCAGGAGCATTTTTAACTGTTTTATTTATCATTGATTCAACCGCTTTTGAGGTCACGGTCGCACCTGTTATCGCATCAAATTCATTTTCATTACCACTTTTTGTCCCTTCCGGAACTCTTTTTAATTCACCTTTTTTGCCTCTAAACTGCTCCTTAAACCATTGCTCTGTTATCCTTGCACCGAGCCCCGGAGTTTCTGTCTGGACTGTAAAATCTATCCCTGCAATTGTTTCAAGATCGCTTTTAAGACCGACATGCCCTTTAATTACTCCCCACAGTCCCTGACCGCTGCTCTGAAACACTGCAACGGTGGTGCCGTTGTCTGCAACAACTGAATAATACTGGATATTACCGGCTGTATCTTTTATCTCTTTAACTTTTTCTTTGTAAACTCTCTCGATCTCAACAGGTGAATCACTCACTTCAATTTGTGCCGTATAAAGTACTGATTTCTTTAAGAAAAGTGATTCATTCCTGACAACTGTGCTTTTTGTGAAAAGATAGACAAAAGAGAGAATTCCAATGAAAAAAGCTGATACTGTGAACATAAAAAAAATCGTAAATATCCGCTGCTTAGTTTTGCTTTTCCCTGTCATCACTTCACCTCGCCCGCAGTTTGAGAGGAAAGTTTCTGCTTCTTTTTGTTGCGTTGTTCCGTGATAGCATAATCGGTGATCGGCCCGAGCATGTTTCCAAGCAGAATGGCAAACATCATCCCTTCCGGCCAGACTGAGAAAGTTCTAATGAGAGATGTCATAAGACCGATGAAAAGCCCGTAGAGTTTCTTTCCGGTGTCAGTTTTAGGAGCACTCACAGGATCGGTCGTCATAAAGAAAAGTCCGAGCATGAATCCGCCTGTAAGCATTGCTGTAAGAGGATCAACTGCATCTTTTACACCAAAATACCAGAATATTGTCTGCGGAATAATCAGTCCGATGACTGTCGTGATGATGATCTCTGTGCTAGCCACTTTTTTTATGACAAGATACATTCCGCCAAGAATTATGAGAAGAGCCGAAGTTTCACCTGCTGAGCCGGCAATATTACCCAGAAATGCACTCAGCCAGATATTGTTCATGGTTCCTTTTGCACTGGTAAGCACTGTCGCACTTGTCACCGCATCAGGTGAATAACTCAGAAGTCCGCCCATCATGCCGCCATAGGGTTCCGACCACATTCCTGTCATGTAAACAGCAAATGTGACATAAATAAACGCTCTGCCGACAAGTGCCGGGTTAAAGATGTTCTTTCCGAAACCTCCAAAAACCATTTTGCCGAAAACAACTCCGAAAATAATACCGACAGCCGCCATCCAGAAAGGAAGTGCCGGAGGAATTATCATCGCAAAAAGCATATTTGTCACAAAAACAGATGATGAAACCTGCTGGTTGTACTTTTTTGCAAAAGCATATTCCGATAAAAATCCTGCAACATGGACAACGATGTAAAGAAGAAGAACCCTCAACCCGAAAAAATATACTCCTGCAAGCGCGGCAGGGGCAAGTGCCCAGAGCACCCTTTTCATCGGAAGCTGCCATGAAACAACACTGTTTTTCACAGGTTGTTTCGAAACCGGTTTGTCACTCATTAGATCCTCATATTTTCAATCATTTCAATTTATAACGGAACAGCCGCAACCGACCTCTTCATCAATTTCACCGGAATCATCCACGCTTGAATCATCAGTTTCATCAGAATCGGTAATGCCCGGATCGTCATCAGAATCGATCACGCTTTCATCATTTGTTTCGTTGTCAACCGTTTCTTCAACATCTGTATCGTTTACCATTTCATTTTCATCCGGAATTTCTGACACATCATCATCTTTTGCGGTTTCAGCTGGTGTAAGTTCAACATCTTTAACGGCATTCTGATCTGTCATTACGGTCACATCGCCTGTCCATGTTTCATAACCGTCTGCACTTACTGCAAGAGTATAATCATCAGGAATAATGTCTGTAAATTCATATTTTCCTGTTTCATCGGAATAAACTGTGTAAGGATCTCCTGAAGTTTTTGAAGTGATGACACACTGTGCTCCTGCAATTGCGAGATAACTTGTTTTTGATGTGACTGTCCCGCTTAATCCGCCAAGTTCAACTGCTCCCTGCTCCGCAATACCGGTTGATGCCCAGTTTTCACCTGCAACAAGTGTGAGCGGCTTATTTGATATTGTCACAAAGCCTGTTTTGCTTACAGTCAAAGTATAGTCAGCAGCTTCAAGATCGTTAAACCTGAAAAATCCTGAATCATCAGTTGTTACAGTAACTTCCGCACCGCCAACCGTTTTTTTCAGAACACATGTCGCATTTGCGATTCTGTTTCCCGGATCATTTCCAAGACCATTCGAATCATTAAAAACAAACCCTTTTATCCATGCTGTTTCAGTTCCGCCTGTGCTTTCGGTGAGACCCGTTGAAGCCCATGTCGGATTTCCGCTTGCATTTACGCTTTTAGTACCGTTATTAAAACCTGTTTTTGTAATCTCAAGTGTATAATCTCCCGGAGTGACATTTGTAAATGAGAAAAGTCCGGTTGCTGACGACACAACATGCAGATCGGTCTCACCCGTTTTTTTAAGATAGCAGTCAGCTCCGGCGATTCTGTTCCCTTCAACATTTTCACCCAGAGTAGCATTATAGACAAATCCTTTTACTTCAACTTTATCTTGCGGATCAGTTCCGGGATCATCTTTCGGTGTTACGCCGAAATAGCTGCATATCGCATGATAAACTCCAAGTGCATGCTCCTGTCTTGTTGATGCTTGTGAAATAAGGTTGAACTCAGTTGAATTTGATACGAACATTCCTTCCGAAAGTGCCGCCGGCATGCTTGTATACTTAATAACATAATAGCCGGCATATTTTACTCCGCGGTTGAATCTTCCGAGATGATCGATCAGTTCATTCTGAATTTTTGTTGCAAGAGTCTGACTGTTGCCGCCTGACTGATATGCATATGTTTCAGTTCCGTTTGCGGCAGGATCACTGAATGAATTAAGATGTGTTGAAACAAAAATGGTTACACTGTTGTTATTTGCAATGGCAACCCTGTTTTCAAGTGAAACCGCAACATCATCATTTCTTGTCATTACAACAGTCGCCGAATCATCCGTAAGCATTGATTTAAGCCGGAGATCGACATCAAGGACAAGATCAGCTTCGTTGGGAAGGGTTGACCCGTTTGTCCCTGTTGCTCCCGGATCGCTTCCGCCGTGACCGGGATCGACACATATTTTCTTTCCCGAAAGTGTCGCAAAAAGTATAGAGGGGATGAAAAAGAAGCAAATCGCAATGTATGTTGTTAATTTTATTTTCATTTTGCCCTCCTACTTCTCATTTCCAAGTTGTTTAATGAAAAGATGTCCGGTGATGTAATCTGTGTAGAGAAGTTTAGATCCATCGTGAGAAATCGCCGGAGCAAGAGGTATTCTTTCTGCAGGAACAGCAATGATTTCTGACACACGGGAATTCACATCAAAAAGAAATATTTGAGAAAAAGTTATGTTCTTTCCGTCATCAAGGGTTGATGTGTAAACTATCTTTTTTGAGCCCGAAACCCATGACGGGCTTGAGCCGCGACCTATTTCAATTGTTGTATTTTTAACTGTGTCAAGAACTTTGATCGTGTCAAGATGAATAAAAAGGACAAACCTGCCGTCTTCAGAAATTGAAGGAGAGTGGGTTCCCTCTTCCAGATTTTTCAAAGTACCGGTTTTCAAATCTATCAATGAAATCAAGTTGTTCGATGTAAAAGCATTGAATTTCATGGGTTTTGCGGGGTTTTTAAGAATTGAAAGCGGTTTTACTGCAAGGGCTATATTTGATGATCTGACCGTATCAACTGAATATATCGTGTCTTTCCAGAGCGGCGGCCACACAGCATTTTCAAATTCACCCACAAGCTCATTGCTCTCTTTATTAAGGAACCTTTTCATTATTTTATAAGTCGCTGATTTTTCTAAGTATTCAGTTTCTCTAAAAGTAATTCCCTGACTATCAGGCGACCATGAAAATCTCCATCCCGCACCATCTGCATCGGTAATTTTAACGATCTCATTTGTTGAAAGATCTTTAATAAAAAGCCCTTTATATTTTTCACCGGTAAATGCAATGAATTTTCCATCAGGCGAAAACTCACCCGCAGTGCACTTCACTTCATTAACGATCACCTCATCTGAAACATCAGAAACCGTGTTTGGTTGCTGATCAGCACATGAAACCGCAAAAAACGCCATTAAAACAATCAAAACCCAATTCATAGCTTACTCCCCAAAAAGATAACAAACAGTTGATTTTAAAAAACCTCTGAATTTAGTCAAGTATTGATGGGATTCACAAATTTCCTAATATAAGTGCATTTTTTGAAAAAATTTCTAAAATGTTTCAGCTTTTTTAATTTTTGCGGAGTAAAAGGATGGAAACTAACACAAATGAGAAAAAGAATTCGATGATTAAGGAACTTATTCAGCCGTTTCTTGATCTTGGGAAGACTTCAAGACCATTGCTGGGGCTTAACATTTCTTATGTGATCGAGGGGCTCGTCTATTTCGGGATCGTCGGGCTTCTGGCATTATTCTTCAATGAATACATTAAGTTGAATGACATTGATGCGGGGAGGATGGTTGGTTTTCAGACTGCTGGAATTACGATTGCAATGTTGTTTCTCGGAGCGACTGTTGACTGGATAGGGCTTAGAAAAGCTCTTCTCATTTCTCTTGTTTTCATGTTTTTCGGCAGGATAATTCTCACAATGTCCCCAACTTTCGGGTCAACCGGCCTTTGGGGAGGAGCACACATCGCGTCAATGCTAGGAATTGTCGGAATTATGATCGGTTACGGCATTTATCAGCCTGCCGCTTATGCCGGAGTAAAAATGCTTACAAACAGCAAAACTTCTGCAATGGGCTATGCGATGCTTTATGCTTTGATGAACCTCGGCGGATTCCTTCCGGGGCTTATTTCTCCACCGGTTAGAAAAGGTTTCGGAATAAGCGGAGTTTTCTGGGTTTATTCGATACTTACCGTTTTAGGTCTTGCCGTTGTCGCGATCTTTATCACCAAAAAAGCTCTCAAGGATGCAATTGATCAGGCAAGAGCCGATGAACCGGATAAAACACTCCTTGAAAAAGAGGAAACCGACGAAGAAAAAGAGAAAATGTCAGCAACGGAAAAGATGAAGTTCTATCTCAGGAATTTCCCGATCACCGATGCAAGGTTCATGTTCTTCATATTTGTTCTGATCCCGGTTCAGACTCTTTTTGCACACAACTGGCTTACACTTCCGCAATATACAAGCAGAGCATTCGATGGGTTTGTCGGCGACAACTTTGAGTTTTTTGTCAATTTAAATCCGATACTTATCTTTATTCTCACCCCCATGGTCACAGCCATGACAGCAAAGAAAGACACCTATAAAATGATGATAATCGGAACATTCATCATGGCGGCTCCAACTTTCATTCTCGCACTTGGACCGAGCATGGGAACGCTGATGACATATCTTGTTATAATGACTATCGGTGAAGCGATCTGGCAGCCGAGATTTCTGCAGTGGGTCGCTCAGATCGCACCCAAAGGAATGACCGGAATCTATATGGGAATCGGACAGTTCCCGTGGTTTCTCACAAAAGTCGTCACAGCAATTTATTCAGGCTGGTTCCTCATGAAATACTGCCCCGCAGACACCGCCCCGTCACAAATGAACACCGAAACCATGTGGTTCATTTACGGCCTGATCGCAATGATCAGCCCCTTTGCACTTCTTCTCGCTTCAAAATGGATGAAAAAAGGATTTAAAACAACTTAAAGCTTTCTGGCTTAATGCTCAAATTAGAAATTTTTTAACTTTTTGATCGAACTGCTTTCTGTCAGAAGTTTCATCTGGTGGATTGCAATTTTATTCAATTTTGCAAGTCGCTCAGATTGAGCAAGACCTTCTTCAATAAAATGGGCATTGAGATTTTCAAGGTTTGAGAGACAGACAAGCTGTGATATTTCAGCATAATCTCTTATGTTTCCTTTTTCTTCAGGATTTTTCTCGCGCCACTGCCTGGCTGTCATTCCGAAAAGTGCCATATTCAGAACATCGGCTTCTGTTGCATAAACAATATTCACCTGTTTTTTTGTGAGTTCTGCCGGAATAAGATTTTCTTTGATCGCATCTGTGTGAATCCGGTAATTTATCTTTGCAAGATTGCGCTTGATATCCCAGCCGAGCTGTTTCAGCTCTTCTTCTTTTAATCTCTGGAATTCTTTTATGATGTACAGCTTAAATTCTGCAGAAATCCATGATGCAAATTCAAAAGCGATATCCTTGTGAGCGTATGTTCCGCCATATCTTCCAGCAGTAGATATTATTCCGATTGCATTTGTTTTACTTATCCAATTCTTGCTTGAAAGAATAAAGCCGTTTGAACCCGACTCGTTTTTAATGTTACCGAATTCCGTAACATTAAAATCAGGGTTGTGCATTTTTTCCCAGAACCCCATGAATTCGATTGTGTACTTAGTGCTTAACCAGTGAGAAATGACAAGACCAGTGGCTTCAGAATTCTTGTGTTTGGCAATATCTGTTAATGAGATATAGTCTTCGTTATTTTGAGCAATAACTGCTATCTCTTTGCCCTGAACATCCATTTTTGAACTTTTCAACTATTCCTCCATTTCTTCTCAACGACTTCTATTAACCTTTGCGATTCTATTTTCAAAAAGATAAAAGTCAAGATATGCATTTGTAATTATTGAGCAAATTCGCTAAAGCAATAATTGTATAAAAGTTGCATAACGAAACAATGTGGTTCATCTACGGACTCATCGCAATGATCAGCCCTTTCGCACTTCTTCTTGCTTCCAAATGGATGAAAAAAGGGTTTAAGACAACCTGAAATATTTCTATTTTTTCACTAATTTGCTTTAATGTTGAAATGAGAGTATACTCTATAAGTTTCGATAATTTCAGCAATTTCTATAATTTCTGTCACACGAAGGAGAAACATCTTGAATAACAATTTTCCCATTGTGGGTATCGGCGCCTCGGCAGGCGGGCTTGAAGCATTGGAACTGTTTTTTGAAAACATGCCGGCTGACAGCGGAATGGCTTTTGTGGTCATTCAGCATCTTGACCCTGATCACAAAGGTATTCTGCCTGAACTTTTGCAGAGAGCGACAACTATGAAAGTATTTCAGGCTAATGACGGATTGAAAGTGACTCAGAATCGCGTATTTGTAATTCCTCCCAACAAAAGCATGTCTTTGCTTAATGGATCTCTGCACCTGTTTGATCCGGTCGAATCAAGGGGACAACGGCTTCCGATTGACATTTTTTTCCGTTCACTGGCTGATGACAGACAGGAAAAAAGCATAGGGATCATCCTTTCCGGAATGGGATCAGACGGCAGTCTGGGGCTGAGATCCATTAAAGAAAAAAACGGCGTTGTCGCAGTACAGGAACCGGCTACCGCCAAATTTGACAGTATGCCCCTCAGTGCAATTGAAGCAGTAGTTGCCGACATTGTGGCTCCGGTTGAAGAACTCCCCTCTAAATTAATTGCGTTCCTAAAATATGTTCCCGCGGTTAAAACAGATATTACAGTAGACAGCAGAAGCAATAACGGGCTTGAAAAAATAATTATCCTGCTTCGTGATCATTGCGGACACAATTTTTCCTCTTACAAAAAGAACACTCTGCTTCGGAGGATCGAGCGACGCAAGGGAATTCACCAGATAGATAAATTTTCTCACTATGTCCGTTTTCTTCAGGAAAATCCCAAAGAAATTGATATCCTGTTCAAAGAACTTCTGATCGGCGTGACAAGTTTCTTCCGGGACAAAGATGTGTGGAAAAAGCTTAAGGAAAAGGTTCTGCCTGATCTGATAAACGAACTCCCTGAAGGATATGTCGTCCGGGCCTGGGTGACAGCATGTTCCACCGGTGAAGAGGCATATTCTCTGGCTATAACTTTTAAAGAAGTTTTGCAGAAAATTAAAAAACACAAAAATATTTCGCTCCAGATATTTGCCACTGATCTTGATAGCGAAGCAATTGAAATAGCAAGGAAAGGATTATTCTCATCTAACATTGCAATTGATGTGTCCCCTGACCGTTTAAATCAGTTTTTTACTGTTGAAGGCGAAGGATACCGTGTAAATTCATCATTGCGGGAAATGGTGGTATTCGCTTCTCAGAATGTTATCAAAGATCCTCCTTTCACCAAGCTTGATATAATTACATGCAGGAACATGATGATCTATATGGAAGCAGATCTGCAGAAAAAACTTATGTCGCTTTTTAACTACAGTCTGAATCCGGGCGGAATTATGGTGCTCGGCATTGCTGAAACACATGGAAACGGAAATGAAGATTTTACAGATATTGATTCAAAGCTTAAAATATTTAAGAAATCGGGAAAAACAAAAACAATTGAATTTGTTGATTTTCCTGATTCTTTTTCCAGCAAAAGATCCGGAACGACTGAAAAGCCAGTGCAGAATAAAGTCGAGGAAAACATGCAGACACTTGCCGAACAGACTCTGCTTCAGCGGTTTTCCCCTGCCAGCGTAATGGTTAACGAAAAAGGCGATATTCTCTATATTACCGGAAAAACAGGAAAATATCTTGAGCCGGTTGCAGGAAAAGCAAACTGGAATATTCATGCTATGGCCCGTCCGGGGTTGCAGAATGAACTGCCCGGTGCTTTCAGGAAAGCAAAGCAGACATTTGAACCCGTTATACTGCAAAATATCAAGATCGGAACAAACGGTGGAACTCAATTTGTTGACATCACCGTTCAGCGGATCGAAACACCCGGGCTGACAAAATGTCTTATAATGGTTGTATTTAACGATGTTGCAGTAACTATTCAAAATGACAAAACTCCTTTAAAAACAAGTACCGGAAAATCATCAGCCAGGCACAAAGAACTTGAGATACAGCTTCAGAGGAGCAATGAAGACCGCCAAAGTATAAGTGAGGAGATGCAGACATCACAGGAAGAGCTGAGATCGACCAATGAAGAGCTTCAGTCCACAAACGAAGAACTGCAGTCCACAAACGAAGAGCTGACAACATCCAAAGAAGAGATGCAGAGCTTAAACGAGGAACTTCAGACAGTCAACGCAGAACTTCAAAGCAAAGTAACAGACTTCATTCAGGCCGATAACGATATGAAAAACCTCCTTAACAGCACTGAAATTGCGACACTTTTTCTGGACAGGGAGCTGAATATCCGGAGATTTACGGATAGCGTCGTGAGAATATTTAAACTGAGAACTTCAGATGCAGGAAGACCTTTTACAGATCTTGTTTCAAATCTGGAGTATCCTGAATTTGAAGATCATACAAGAAAAGTGCTGAAAACTCTGACATTTATTGAAACAGCGACCAGTACCAGCGATGGAAGATGGTTTAATGTGAGAATTATGCCATACAGAACAGTTGACGACAAAATTGACGGACTGGTGATAACATTTACAGATATTACAGTCGCAAAAAACCTTGAAATTACACTTAAAAGAACAAATGAAGCTTTCATGGAGGCAAAAAACAATGAATAGTAAAAACAACAATTCCGAAATTACAGATCTTCGCAAAAAGGCGGAGAAACTGTTAAAAGAACGATTACAAACGAATGTCAGGATCGCTTCTGAAGCTGATAATCTTAAACTTATTCACGAACTTGAAGTTCATCAGATAGAACTTGAAATGCAGAATGAGGAACTTATTATTGCAAAATTAGCTGCCGCCGCCTCTTTAGAAAAATATACCGAACTTTACGATTTTGCTCCGATGGGATATTTTACACTTTCCCCTGATGGCGAAATTTTAGAATTGAATCTATGCGGATCACAAATGATCGGAAAAGAGCGGGAACATTTGAAAAACAGCCAGTTCCGGTTTTTTATAACTGATGATACAAAACCGGCTTTCAATCTTTTTCTGGAGTCAGTTTTTGAAAGCCCCGGCATCAAAACCTGTGAAGCAGATCTTTTAAACAGCGACAATTCGCTTTTTCCTATTTACATTACGGGAGTCGCTCCTGAAAACGGGGAACACTGTCTTATAACCATGACTGACATCTCAGAACGGAAAAGAATAGAGGAAGGGCTTCAGAAAATTCAGAAACTTGAATCTCTTGGGATCCTTGCCGGCGGAATCGCCCACAATTTCAACAATCTTCTTTGCGGAATATTCGGTTATATAGACATGGCTTACGAATCTTCAACTCAAAAACAGGTCAAAGGTTATCTTTTCGAGGTTCTGAACACTATCGACAGGGCTCGCGGACTGACTCAGCAGCTCCTTACTTTTGCAAAAGGGGGTGCTCCTGTAAAAAAATATGATCCCATGCTCCCCTTTTTAAAAGATACTGTTCAATTCGCACTCAGCGGATCAAATGTTTCATGCAACTTTGATCTGCCCGAAGACCTTTGGCCATGCAGTTTTGACAAAAGCCAGATAGAACAGGTTGTCGACAACCTTGTAATTAATGCACGGCAGGCGATGTCAAATGGCGGAACGATCTGGTTTTCAGCAACGAACATTCATCTTTCAGAAAATGAACATCCGTCATTATTACCCGGTGACTACATTAAAATTTCGATCAGAGACTGCGGCACCGGAATATCAAAAGAAACTCTGCCTAAGATATTTGACCCTTATTTCACAACTAAAACAAACGGGGCGGGGCTCGGACTTTCCACAAGCTATTCAATAATAACCCGCCACGAAGGATCAATTGATGTCAACTCTGAACCGGGGAAAGGAACTGTTTTTAATTTTTATCTGCCGGCTTTAAAAAAAAATGCGGCTCCCGTTCAGGAACCGGATGTGGCAAAATATGAAGGAACCGGAGTTATACTCGTAATGGATGATGAAGATGTGGTGTTAAAAATAATTACAGAAATGCTTACCGTCATGGGACACACCGCTATATGCAAATCAAACGGCAGTGACGCAGTTGAATTTTTCAAAGATAAAAAAAGGTCCGGCAGAAGAATTGTCGCAATGATATTTGATCTTACTATCCCCGGCGGCATGGGAGGAAAAGATGCAGTCAGAGAGATAAGAAAGCTTGACGCCGACATCCCGGTCTTTGTCGCAAGCGGCTATTCTGATGATCCCGTTATGTCAGACCCGAACGCATACGGCTTTACAGCGAGTATTCATAAGCCATTCAGACTTGCTGAACTTGCTGAAATGCTGAAAAAGAATCTGCACAATGACTGAAGTCCTGCACCATGCATCATATAATGTATTAATTTACTACCAATATATTACCAGATTAAACAATTTGTATAAATTTTCTTGACATTCCATTTTAAGTGATATATGATGGTCATTGTAATCGCAAAACGATGTGATTAGGTTGCCTCGCTGTCACAGCAGGTGCTGAAAAAAAATGATCGTCACCCTGGTAAACAATTTCTACAGTGACTTGAAAAATTAATTTTTTCTAAGCTTCCAGATCAATTACATCGCAAATCAATTTACATATTTACATCTTAGTTGCTCAGGCCGTTAAAATCCTGACAACCAAAATGTTTTACTTAAGTTAAACACACACATTTCCAAAAGGAGAAACTTTATGAAAAAAATCCAAAACCATTTAAAAACGAACGGCTGGAAGGCCCAAAAGAGTGCTCCGGAAGGACTTCTTCTTTTTCTTGTCTTCCTGCTGACCATTCAATTGTTTTCATGCGGACAGGTTGTCGGATGGACTGATACTGACGAAACTGCACCCTCAGTCAAGTTTGTAACACCCGCTGATGATTCAACAGGCGTTGCACTCAATGCATCTATTTCGGCTACTTTCAGCGAAACGATGGATTCTTCAACATTCTCAACAAGCTCTTTTACATTGTTTAAGGGAACAACCGCTGTAACAGGTGCCGTTGTTTATTCCGGTGAAACTGCAATATTCACACCGGGAATCATCCTTGACCCTGAAACTGAGTATGTCGCAACTGTCACAAACAAAGTCAAAGACCTTGCAGGCAACTTTCTGGCTCAGGATTTTGAGTGGAAATTCACTACAGGGGAAACGCCCGAAACCGTTCCGCCTGAGGTTATTGCAACAATTCCGTTTGGCGATGCGACAGGCGCTGCTTTAGACACAGAGATTTCAGCAGTGTTCAGTGAAACAATGAACCCGTTGACAATCACAGAAAACAACTTCACATTGCTTGATGGAACAACTCCTGTCGAAGGTACTGTGAGCTATGTCGGCGTTACTGCAACTTTTGTACCGGAAAACAATCTTGATCAGAACAAACTTTACACAGCGACCATTCATACCGGAGTTACAGATATTGCCGGAAATGGAATGACTGACAATTACACATGGAGCTTTACAACAGGCGACACCATTGATGATGTCCGTCCTGAAATAACCTCAACTTTTCCAAAAGACGGGGATATTGAAATTACATTGGATTCTACTGTTTCCGCTATATTCAGTGAAGCGATGAATCCGCTTACCATTAATAGTGCAACATTCATATTGAAATACGGCACAACTATTATTGAAGGTTCAATCTTCATTATAGGAAACAGAGTGGTCTTTGATCCCGAAAACGATCTTATGGCTGAAACAGAATATACAGCCACTGTAACAAGTCTGGTGACTGATCTTGCAGGCAACACTATGGAAGATGATTTTGTCTGGAAATTTACAACAGGGAAAGACTTAACGCTCCTTCCTCCGGTAATAATCTCAACGATCCCGTTAGATGAAGCAATAGATGTTTCAATTGATACAGATATTTCAGCAGAGTTCAGCAAAGAAATGGATATACTTACCATAACCGATCTGACATTCTTAGTAACTGATGATTTGCTCGCACCAGTTGACGGCATAGTTGCTTACGATGTACTTACAAAGACAGCTACATTCACTCCCGATAACGATCTTGAACTTGATACCGAATACACAGTAACTATCACAACCGGTGTAGAAGATTTAGCCGGAATTGCAATGGAAATGGATTTCGTCTGGACATTCACAACAGATACCGCACCTACCGTGATCTCAACGATCCCGTTAGACGGAGCAACAGATGTTGCAATTGACACAGAGATTTCCGCAGAGTTCAGTGAAGACATGAACGGACTTACCATAACCGATATGACATTCCTTGTAACTGACGATTCGCTCGCCTCAGTTGACGGTATGGTCGATTACGATGCACTCACAAAAACCGTAACATTCACTCCCGACAGCGATCTTCTTCTTGATACTGAATACACTGCCACGATCACAGCAGATGTAGAAAATCTTACAGGAACTTCAATGGAAATGGATTTCGTCTGGACATTCAGCACCGGTGCCGGCACAGTTGACCTTAAACTAATCAGTCCGTTTGCAATTGCATCTGCGGCGGGAATTGACAACACAGGTGCTACCCATATCAACGGTGATGTCGTTCTCGATCCTAACTTTACATGCAACGATGTTCCAGGTGTTCATGACGGCGGCTTCGGGCTTTGCGATGGAAAAGCTCCGACTATTAACGGAACCGTTATAACCAACCAGTATCCTGATACAGTGACTTCAGCGGCGATCCTTGCCGATTTGACGGCGGCATATCTGAGCATTATGAAAGCTAACCTTCCCGGTGCCATTGTTCTTGGATGCGGCACTATCGGAAGCAACGGTGACGCAGGTGCTCTCATAGGTTGTGCAGGCAACTCCACTCTCGCTCCGGGAGTATATATCTCATCATCAGATTCTTCGATCGGTATAACAGGAATTCTTACTCTTGACGGTCAGGGCGACAACAATGCCGAATTCATTTTTCAGGCACCGTCATCCACACTTGTAACAGCATCCGGTGCGGCAGGGTTCCCTCTTAGTGAGATCAGGCTGATAAACGGCGCAAGGGCATCCAATGTCTGGTGGCAGGTTGGAAGTTCTGCAACTATCGGAGCTTACTCAATTTTTCAGGGCAATATCCTTGCAGACTCAAGCATAACCATGGAAACCGGAGCCACATCATGCGGAAGACTGCTTGCAGGAGCATTTACAACAAGCGGTGCTTTTATATTTGACTCGAATCTTGTTTCAGTACCCGGCAACGGATGTCCTAAATAATGGAGACAAGAAATGAAAAACACAGGAATTTTAAAGGAATGTGCATATCTGACAATAAATTTTTTAAGGAGAAACCAATGAGATTTACAATCATTATGGCCATCTGTCTTTCTGTGCTGTTTGCATGGAAAACAGCAACGGCAACTGAATTCACTCTGCACACAGAGACAGCCGCAGCCTTCTGGGTTGACGAACCGCAATCCGACAGGTTCACCCCGGGATTCTACATAGCCCTCAGACCGGGTATGACACTGAATCGCTTTGTAGCTTTACAGTGGTCATACGCATTTCTGATCACCAAAGCTAAAGAGGGTTTCAACGAGAATGGGTCGGCGCATTTTCTTTTAAGCGGAGTGCGCCTTCGACCCCTCGCCTCGTTTCAATCAGCAGAAAAACATTTAGGCGGACTGTTTGTTGATTTCAATCTCGGATATGTCAGGACAGGAGATCTCAACCGCTTCGGCTTTGATGCCGGTGTCGGCTATGCTATTCAGATGGCACCATGGGTATCTCTGGGTCCTGTCCTCCGTTATTCTCAGATCATACAACCCGACAACAACTACGACCAGAATTCCGAGGATGCACACCTGATCACTCTGGGTTTTGACATTACATTCGGAACTTCAAAAAAAGAAAAAGCGACAGAAGCATATGAATGTCCTGAAGCACCGAAATGTGTTCCGGAAAGAGTGTATATAAACACCGAGAAAAAAGAGATCGTATATGTTGAGAAAGCTCTTCCATATTATGTGCCGTGTGATGACGCAGATACTGACGGAGTATGCGATGATGATGACAGATGTCCCGACAAAATAGGTCCTGTCGCCACATTCGGATGTCCTGTCAATCCTTGCAGCGGAGATTCACTGCTGCTTCTTGTTCAGTTTAATCAGGACAGCGACAAGCTTCCCCCTTCTATGTACGAAGCACAGACAATGTATCCGATCCTTGATGAAATTGCCGCAGTTATTGCTCAAGATGAAGAATGCCGTGTCTGCATCATAGGATACGCTTCCGAAGAAGGAGCAAAAATACACAACAAGGAACTCAGCAAAAAGAGAGCCGCATCTGTCAAAGATTATCTTGTAAAAAAAGGTGTCGCAGAAGAAAAACTGCCGTCAATAGGCATGGGCGAAAAGTGTCAGCTTATTCCTGAAACCACAAATGTTCTTAACCGCAGAGTCGAATTCCGCAGACTTAAAGAAGGACAGAAATGTCCCAACGATTGTTCCGTAAATAGATAAACATTTTTAAAAAGGAGAAATCACATGTTATGGACAGTAGCAATCACTATGATCGTCCTCTGGGCGCTCGGACTGATAACATCTTATACTTTCGGCGGATTTATTCATATCCTGCTTGTTGCCGGATTGATAGTAATAATTGTCCGGCTTATAACCGGAAGAAACAACTAAAGGAGAAAAAAATGAAAAACATTACAGGAATCAACATCACTTTCTTTGTTATAGCTTTTTCAGCTTTGACAATTATAGCCGGATGTGCAAGTGCACCTCTTAACACCGAAGAATCAACATCAAGCATCCGGGCAGCGGAGGAAGCTGGAGCCGCAAAAGTTCCAAAGGCGTCACTTCACTTAAAACTTGCAAAGGAAGAACTCATCCTTGCAAAAAGGTATGAAGCGAAAAGTGAAATGCCGAAAGCACAGTCAATGCTTCTTAGATCTGAAACTGATGCAGAGCTTGCGCTTATTCTTGCCAGAGAAGATGCTGAAAAATCAAAGTCCCGTGCTGAACTGGAAAATGTGCGACTTCTCAAAAAAGAGAATCAGAGACCATCTGAAAACACTAAAAGTAATAACTAATGGAGAATATTATGAAGAAAATGAACTTGTTGATCTTTATCATCGTTGCAGGTCTTTTTGCAGGCTGTGCAACTGCGACACCGAAAGAACTGGTAAATGCCAGAAATGCATATGATCATGCGAATAACAGCATTGCGGCAGACATTGCTCCTGCGGAACTTCATGTTGCAAAAACAGCACTTGATGAAGCTGAGAAGTCTTTTAAAAATGATCCCAAATCATTTACAACCAAAGATCTTGCCTATATTGCTCAAAGAAAAGCTGAAATAGCGGAAGCAACTGCCTCTATCATTTTAGAACAGAAAAAACAGGAGCTTGCAAAAGCCGATTTTCTCAATATCCAGTCTATCGTTGTTGCAAGAACCAAAAAGGATCTTGATACAACACGCGATGCTCTTGCCGCTTCAGAATTCAACACCGAAATTTCACAGCGGGACCTTAACCAGTCAGAATCGGCACTCGCCGCATCAGAACTTGACGGAAACATCGCCAGAGCAAACTTGAGTCAAAGCGAAATTGCTCTTGCGAAATCTGAACACGGTGCAAAAATGACACAAGATCAGCTCGCAACAGAAAAAGAGGCAAGACTTGCGGCAGAAAAAAGGGCAACAGACGCACAGGCGGCGTTAGCCAAACTTGCCGCAGTCAAAAATGAACCCCGCGGAATGGTCATCACAATTTCAGGAAGCGTACTCTTTGCATCAAACCAGACCATTCTTCTTCCATCTGCCAAAGAAAAGCTGAATGAAATAGCCGATGTACTGCTCACCACAAGAGAAAGGCATCTTGTAATTGAAGGACACACCGATTCTCAGGGGTCTGACAGTTTTAATATGGATCTGTCGCAACGAAGAGCCGATGCAGTCCGCAGCTATCTTGTGGAAAAGGGTTACGAAGGGGACCTTGTTGTAGCTAAAGGACTTGGCGAAACGAATCCTGTCGGCAACAACAACAGTGCGGAAGGCCGTGCCAACAACCGCCGTGTCGAGATAATAATTGAAAAAGAATTACAAACTTCAAGATAAAAGGAAATTTTTATGAAAAAACTTATGTGTATATGTATGACTCCCCTGTTTGCAATTATAACTATTCTTTTCTCATCAGCTTTGATGATGTCAAGTTGCGAGGCGGCAGACAACTTTGATTCCCGTGTCGCCTGCCACGAATACTGCTCAAAGAAATTTGACTGCAATGATAAAGATCCCTCTCTTTCTGAAACAGATGACTGTGTTGATTCATGCAGAAATTCCATTGAAGACAACTGCGGCAACGAGCATCAGGCTGATGCAAACGACAAAATTGGAGAGTGTGTTGACAAAAGCTGTGTCGATTTCTGGTTGTGTATGAATTTTGAAGTTGCACCGGAATGTTTTGATTTTGTAGGTAATTAAAATGTTGAAGAAGATTAATAAAACAAAAAATTAGGAGAAGACCATGTTTAAGAAACACATCATTATGCTTGTTGCAACAGCACTGATTATCGGTGGATTTGTAACAGGCTGCGACTTTTTCAGCGGCAAATCGAATGCTACAAAGTCACTAGACAAGCTTCAAGCTGAACTTGTTGAAGCAAAAGAAAAGAAAGCTGAAGCGGCAGAAGAAAAGGCAAATTCAGACTACACCTACGCTCAGAGAATGATCTTTATCGCTGATATGAAACAGGAACTGACCAAAATCCAGAGTGATATTGATAAGCTTTCCGAAAGAGTCGCCAGATCCAAAGGCGAAGCAAAAGATTCCTGGGAAAAAAGACTCAATGCCGTGCGTGAAGAACTGGAACTGACAAAATCAAAAATAGATGACGCACAAAATGCCAATGAATCCGGCTGGGAAGATGTAAAGAGAGGTTTCAGGAAAGCCAACGACAACTTGAAAAAATCTTTTGAGAATACGCGTCAGTGGCTGAGTGATAAAATAGAACCTTAACAAACTTAGAAAGGAGATTCGACATGAAGAAAATGAATGAACAGATCGGAAAAATGGAAGGTCAGCTTAAACATTGGGGATCAAAACTTGATGACCTTGTTGCAAAAGCGGAAAAGGCCGACAATGATGCAAAGAACACTTATTACAAACAGATCGACAGTTTGAAAGCAAAGTATCATGCTGCTCAGTCAAAACTTGATGAAGTCAAAAAAGGAGGTCATGAAAAGTGGGAAGGATTTAAATCGGATGTTGAGCTCGCATGGAAAGATCTTGAAAATGCATTCAAAGGGCTGAAAGATTAACAGGAAGGAGCTTGAAAATGGAAAACTGGCAGTTGGCATTAATTATTCTGGCGGCAGTATTGGTCGGTGCCGCAATCCCTGTATTTATTATGGCGTGCAGAGCATTTTATCGTGCCGGCAAAGAAATTTCACAGATAGGAGAACGGCTTATGAATCTTCTGTCTTCGGCGGAAATAATTACAGACAGATTTGAAGTTATGACCCGCGGCATTAAAGAAGGTGAAACAGATATTGCAGATCTCATTAAATCTGCTGGGAACCTTTCACGCGGAATCAACAGAAACATGAAAATAATAAATATCTTTTCGACCTTTCTGCTTTCTGCAGGAGCAGCGGTTACTGCCTTTGTTAAAAATAAAATTCCGCCTGAGGAAGCTACGGAGCCGGTCAATGACACTGAAAAATAAAAGACTTCTGCCGCTTACCGAACCTGATGACCTTCACAGGTTGTCACGAATAATTTTCATTATAGCGGCAATAGTCTTTATCATCTGGGGAGTAAGTCAGGCACAGTCTGTTCTGGTATCATTTCTTGTTTCCGCCTTTCTTTCAATTCTGGCAACGCCTCCTGTGCTCTGGCTTCAAAAGAAAAGAGTACCTGTAATTATCGCTGTATTTATTGTTGTGGCCGGCATGGTGCTGTTTCTTATAGGAACGGGCACTATTGTCGGCACATCAATAAACAGCTTTTATGAAGCTTTGCCGGAATATCAGAAACTCATTCTGGTAAAAGTTAATTCATTCGAAAAATTTCTGACACAAAAAGGAATAGCAACTCCTCAAAAAGTTCTGCTGAAATATATTAATCCTGAAGCGATCATGGCCCTTACGGCAAAACTGTTCACCCGTCTGGGCTCAGCTTTTTCAGACATTGTTCTGATCATACTGACGGTCACTTTTATTTTACTCGAAGTTACAAGCTTTCCTTTGAAACTGCAGACTATTCTCGGTAATCCCAGACAGGCTTTCCCAAAATTCACTCTGTTTGTAAATGACATGAAAAGATATATGGTCATAAAAACATTAATGAGCCTGGCAACAGGGATACTTGTAACGATATTGCTTTACATTCTGGATGTGGATTTTCCGATTCTATGGGGATTTCTAGCATTTCTTCTTAATTATGTACCTACGATCGGATCAACCATTGCAGGAATTCCTGCGGTTCTTCTTGCTCTGGTTCAAAAAGGGATCTGGATGGCTCTTATTGCGGCCGCCGGATATATTGTCATTAACCTTGTTGTTGATTACGGAATTGAAAAAAGACTTATGGGCAGAAAGCTCGGACTGTCAACTCTGGTCGTTTTTCTGTCTCTTCTTTTCTGGGAAGGACTGATCGGGCCAATCGGTGCAGTCCTTTGTATTCCGCTCACCATGACTTTAAAGTTTGCATTTGAGAGTAACGAACAGACACAATGGATCGCAGTACTGCTCGGTCCTGAAAAATTTTCTAATAAAGGAGAAAAATTATGCTGATAAACGCTAAAACACTTATCACTTACAAGCTGAAAGGAAACGACGGAGAAGTTGGAAATGTCAAAGAATTTTACTTTGATGATAATCACTGGGCTGTCCGCTATATTGTTGCCGACACAGGAAACTGGCTTGCAGACAGAAAGGTCCTGATATCACCGTATGCAATGGCAGATGTTGACCAGGGCAGCCGGTATATCAATTTGAATTTAAGCAAAGATCAGATAGAGAACAGTCCTTCACTAAACACTGACAAGCCTGTTTCAAAACAATTTGAAGAAAACTACTACAAATATTACGGTTGGCCGTTGTATTGGGGTGGTCCTAACATGTGGGGCGGGTTTGAAAGCATACCCCGTGACAGTAAAGAATATCCTAAATCCAATACCGGCGGGAAACCGTGGGATCCGAATCTTCGCAGCACCCATGATGTTACAGGACACACCATTCAGGCTTCAGACGGAGCGATCGGGCATGTCGATGATTTTATTATCGATGATGAAACATGGGCACTTAGATACATCATTGTTGACACAAAAGACTGGATGTCAGGAAAGAAAGTTCTTATTTCCCCTCGTTGGATAGAAAGCATCAGCTGGGAAGAATCAAAAGTTTTTATAAATTTAACAAAAAAAGAAATCGAACTGTCACCTGAATACACAGAACACGCACTGGTTACAAGAAATTATGAGACAGGACTTCACAAGCATTACAATAGACCGGGCTACTGGCATGAAACCCGCGAATCAGTTAAACACAGCAAAGGAGAAAGATTATGAAAGAGAAAACAATCGAAAACGCAATTGAAAACACCGACAGCATTCTTACTTCAGGCATTGAGGTAATCACTGCTGAAATTAAACTTCATCCTGTTATCAGCGGTATGGCCGCATTCGGGCTGGGGTTTGTCGCCGCCACAATTATTTTCAGAATCAGCAGATGAAACTGATCAGCTTGCAAAAAGCACTTCCGCTCATTGGAATAATCCTGTTTATTTCAATGAGCGGATGCAAGTTAAAGGACATTTCGGCAAATATTGCGCTGGTTAAAGTGAACAAAGTTTCGCTCGAAGACACAGGCACCGAATTGCGGATTATGGTTGAAAACCCGAGCATTATTCCGATAATGCTGAATAAGATAGATGTCAACATATCGATTGCAGGCTCACATTTTTTAAAAATAATCCATGAAGGTCCGATAAATATAAAAGGACATTCTTCAACTCAGATCGTTTTTCCTCTGTCGTTCCGTTTTGACAGTCTTTACAAGATTGCTAAAAAGGCAATGAACAAAGAAGACCTCGATTTTTCTGCTGAAGGCATTATCACGCTTGATGCAATAATTGGTGATCCTGATGTCTATTTCAAGATCTCCGGTACTCTGCCGACGGGAATTATGCCGGAAATAACGCTTGATTCATGGCGTATAAGGGAAATGAATTTCAGACACACTCTTTTTGATATTGCTTTGAAGATCAAAAACACAGGTACCGCAAATCAGGAGATAAAGAATTTTGACTATTCTGTGGGATTTAAATATCTGGATTTCCTTGATAAAGAAAACAAAACCATAACCCTTCTTAAACCCGGCGAAAGCCTTCTCATTGACATACCGGTTGAAATTGACATCGCATCCATTAGAAATTCAGGGTTTGATGAAATTGTGCTCGAAAAACTTGCACAGATAAGAATGAGAGATCTGTGCGCTCTCGGGATTGCTTTCGGTGACGAGCCGGCAGGATTTTCCAGATTTGCGATATATGCACTTGATACAATATCGACAAGTTTAGGGTTAGATCTTGAAAAAACGGTCTGCACTGAATATCAGGTCGGTTCTGATTTTGATGAAATGTTAAAAGCAACGAAACCGGAACCGCAAATTGCACAACCCGATTTTGTTACCGAAAGAATATTGTCGTGTGCATTGTACAAAGAAGCATTGAACGACATAAAGAGATCGGCAAATTATTCAGATTATTTTGACACGACACTGCTTAAACCCTTCTTTTTAAAGGATGTCCCCGGCATACTTAGAACTCTATCGACTTCAAGAGGCGGAGGAATCGTTCTTATAACTGTTGATACACAGTTCGGAACATTCGGGAACAATGACATGCTGCAGGGCGGCTTTCTTGAAAGCCGCAGAGAAATAAGAATAAAATCAGAGATTTACAATGACATAGGAAGACTCGCGGAAGGACAGAAAGTGATCTTTTCAGGAAATCTGATCATGGCGGAAAAAGAACTGACAGAAAAAATGAGTCTTTGCGGAGACGGCTGGTTGATAAAATTTACCGATATTAAACCGGCAGAGTAAAACATTTTTAAAGAGGAGAGAGAGATGAAAACAATTGAAAGGAATGAAATCCGCAGAAAAAATATTGCTCCGAAAGGACTTCTTTTTCTTGTCTTCCTGTTGACCATTCAATTGTTTTCATGCGGACAGGCTGTCGGATGGACTGATACTGACGAAACTGCGCCCTCAGTCAAATTTGTAACACCCGCCGATGATTCAACTGGTGTCGCAATCAATGCATCTATTTCGGCCACCTTCAGCGAAACGATGGATACTTCAACATTCTCAACAAGCTCTTTCACATTGTATAGAGGAACAACTGCTGTAACAGGCACCGTTGTTTATTCAGGTAAAACCGCAATATTTACACCAAAGATCATACTTGATCCTGAAACTGAGTATGTAGCAACTGTCACAAAAGAAGTCAAAGACCTTGCAGGCAACTTTCTGGCTCAGGATTTTGAGTGGACATTCACTACAGGGGAAACGCCCGAAACCTTTCCTCCGCAGGTTATTGCAACAATTCCGTTTGGCGATGCGACAGGCGCTGCTTTAGACACAGAGATTTCAGCAGTATTCAGTGAAATAATGAACCCGTTGACAATTACAGAAGACAACTTCACGCTGTTTGACGGAAACGCTCCTATTGAAGGCGAAGTCAGTTATACCGGTGTTACCGCAACTTTCACACCTGAAAACAATCTTGATCAGAACAGACTTTACACAGCGACCATTCATACCGGTGTTACAGATCTTACAGGCAATGAAATGGTTGAAAATTTCGTCTGGGCATTTACAACACGCTCCGCTCTTGATGACATCCGGCCCACAGTCATATCAACTATTCCCGCAGACGAAGATATTGATATTGCGTTAAACACCAAGGTCTCCGCAGTATTCAGTGAAGCGATAAACCCGCTAACTATCAATGATGAAACATTCACATTGAAAGACGGCACCGCTGTAATTGAGGGCTCCGCATTCATGACCGGAAACACTGTGATCTTTGATCCTGAAAACGATCTTACGCCTGAAACAGAATATACAACCACTATAACAAATACGGTGACTGATCTTGCAGGAAATGCGATGGAAGAGGATTTCGTCTGGAAATTTACAACAGGTTTATACATTGATAATCTGCCTCCCGCTATAATCTCAACGATCCCGTTAGACGAAGCAACAGATGTCGCTGTCGGCACAGATATCTCCGCAGAGTTCAGCGAAGCGATGAACGGGTTGACCATAAACGGGCTTACTTTCCTTGTGGTTGACGAAATGCTTGCACCTGTTTCAGGCGTTATCAATTACGATCCACTTACAAAAACAGCGACATTTAATCCTGATAACGATCTTGACCTTGATACTGAATACACCGTTACCATTACAACAGGTGTAGAAAACATTACCGGAACCGCAATGGAAATGGACTATATCTGGACTTTTACAACAGACGACTCACCTTTTATTATCTCAACAATCCCGTTGAATAATGCGATGAATGTCTCAACAGGCACAGACATTTCCACAGAGTTTAGTGAAGCAATGAACGGGTTGACGATAACTGATCTGACATTTATGGTAAAAGATTCAGCACTCGCACCTGTTTCAGGCGTTATCAATTACGATGCACTTACAAAGACTGCCACATTTAATCCTGACAACAATCTTGACCTTGATACGGAATACACAGTCACTATCACAACCGGTGTTGAAAATATTACCGGAACCCCAATGGAAATGGACTATATCTGGACTTTCACAACAGATGCAGCACCCAATGTTGTCTCAACAATACCGTTGAATAATGCGATAAATGTCTCAACAGATACAGATATCTCCGCAGAATTTAGCGAAGCGATGAACGGAGTTACGATAACTGATCTGACATTTTTAGTAGTTGACGAAATGCTCGCGCCAGTTGAAGGCGTTATCAATTACGATGCAATAACAAAGATTGCGACATTTAATCCTGACAGCGATCTTCTTTTTGACACTGAATATACTGTCACCATCACAACAGGAGTAACAGATCTTGCAGGAAATGCGATGGGAGGGGATTTCGTCTGGACTTTCACAACTGCATCAGAAATTGTACCTCCGACAATAATTTCGACAATACCTCTGGATAATGCAACAAATGTTGCTTTAAACACCGACATTTCAGCAGAATTCAGTGAAGCGATGAACGGACTTACGGTAACTGATCTTACATTTCTGGTAACTGACGATGAATTCGCACCTGTTTCCGGAATTATTACTTACGATGCAATAACAAAGATTGCGACATTTAATCCTGATAACGATCTTCTTTTTGACACTGAATATACTGTCACCATCACAACAGGAGCAACAGATCTTGCAGGAAATGCGATGGGAGAGGATTTCATCTGGACTTTCACAACTGCATCAGAAATTGTACCTCCGACAATAATTTCAACAATCCCGTTGAATAACGCAATGAATGTCTCAACAGGCACAGATATCTCCGCAGAGTTCAGCGAAGCGATGAACGGGTTGACCATAAACGGGCTTACTTTCCTTGTGGTTGACGAAATGCTTGCACCTGTTTCAGGCGTTATCAATTACGATCCACTTACAAAAACAGCGACATTTAATCCTGATAACGATCTTGACCTTGATACTGAATACACCGTTACCATTACAACAGGTGTAGAAAACATTACCGGAACCGCAATGGAAATGGACTATATCTGGACTTTTACAACAGACGACTCACCTTTTATTATCTCAACAATCCCGTTGAATAATGCGATGAATGTCTCAACAGGCACAGACATTTCCACAGAGTTTAGTGAAGCAATGAACGGGTTGACGATAACTGATCTGACATTTATGGTAAAAGATTCAGCACTCGCACCTGTTTCAGGCGTTATCAATTACGATGCACTTACAAAGACTGCCACATTTAATCCTGACAACAATCTTGACCTTGATACGGAATACACAGTCACTATCACAACCGGAGTAGAAAATACTACTGGAACTTCAATGGAAAACGATTTTATATGGACATTCAGAACCGGTGTCGGTGCAGTTAATCTTAAACTGGCCAGTCCATTTGTAATTGCATCTGCGGCAGGAATTGACAACACTGGTTCTACCCATGTTAACGGTGATGTTGTCCTTGATCCTAACTTTACATGTAACGATGTTCCAGGCGTTCATGACGGCGGTTTCGGGCTTTGCGGTGGCAACCCGCCGACTATAAGCGGAACCGTTATAACCAACCAGTATCCTGATACGATAACATCAGCGGCTATCATGGCCGATTTGAAAGCGGCATATCAGAGCATTATGAAAGCTAATCTGCCAGGTGCGATCATTCTTGGATGCGGAATTATCGGAAGTAATGGCGGAGCAGGTGCTCTCACTGGTTGTGCCGGCAACTCCACTCTTGCTCCCGGAGTCTATATATCCGCAACAGATTCATCTATCGGGATAGCAGGAATCCTTACTCTTGACGGTCTGGGAGATAGCAATGCCGAATTCATTTTTCAGGCACCTTCATCTACTCTTATCACAGCACCCGGTGTGGCAGGAAGCGAGATCAGGCTGATAAACGGAGCAAAAGCATCCAATGTCTGGTGGCAGGTTGGAAGTTCGGCAACTATCGGAGCATACTCTGTTTTTCAGGGCAACATACTTGCAGATACAAGCATCACAATGGGAACCGGAGCCACATCGTGCGGAAGACTGCTCGCAGGAGCAATTACGACAACCGGTGCGTTTGTATTTGACTCAAATCTTGTTTCAGTACCCGGCAACGGATGTCCTAAATAATGGAAATGAGAAGTGAAAAAATCATTACGGTAATGCGCATAATTATGATGATCCGGAGCTCAGAATTATGCTTGGCAATACAATGGGAAAGTTAAAAAAACAACTCGCAAAATGCGAGTGCATCAAAGGAGATCAGTCATGGAAAAAATGAATGAACAAATGGGAAAAATGGAAAAACAGCTTAAAGATTGGAAAGTTAAGATGGATGAATTTGTTACAAAATCTGCCAAAGACACAAAAAATGACAACCACAAACAGGCTGACAATTTGAAAGCAAAGTATCATGCTGCAGAGTCAAAACTTGAAGAAGCCAAAAAAGGCGGAAATGAAAAGTGGGAAGGTTTAAAGAAAGGCGTAGAACTTGCCTGGAAAGATGCTGAAAAAGCATTCAGCGGAATGAAGAATTAATAGCTGAAAGCTTATCAAATTAACTTGCAGGTACATCCGCTCACTGGAATGATCAATTTATTTCAATGAGCGGATGCAAGTTAATTTGGATAACAGACAATTTTAGAAAAGGAGATTTTATGAAAACAATTGAAAAAAGTGAAACTCGCAGAAAAGACATCACTCAAAAAGGAATTCTTTTTCTGATAATTTGTCTTATGACAATGATATTCGCATGCAGCAAAAATTCCAAAAATACAGATTCGGACATCACTGATTCAGATGATGACAATATAGACATTGCCGATATTGAGAAAACTGATCTTGAAAAACCTGACCTTGAAGAACCTGACCTTGAAGAACCTGACCTTGAGGAACCTGACCTTGAGGAACCCGACCTTGAGGAACCCGACCTTGACAACGCAGATGAAGACATAACAGATGAAGACAACATCGATACTGAAATTATTGTCGATCTCGGTATGGCATCTACATTTGCAATTGCATCTGCGGCAGGAATTGACAACACAGGAGTCACCCATATCAGCGGAGATATAGTCCTTGACCCGGATTATACCTGTAATGATGTGCCCAGTGATAATGCCGGAGGTTTCGGCCTTTGCGAAGGTTTTCCTCCGACAACATCAGGAGAAGTCATCACAAACACTTATCCCGACACAGTTACATCTGCTTTGATAATGGCAGATCTGAAAGCGGCGTATCTGAGCATTATGAAAGCCAATCTGCCGGGAGCTATTGTTCTTGGATGTGAAAACATTGGAAGCAATGGTGATGCAGGGGCACTCATAGGTTGCGCTGGCAATGCCGTTCTTACTCCGGGGGTCTATATATCCTCGACAGATTCTTCAATTGGTGTAGCAGGAGTTCTTACTCTCGACGGTCAAGGTAATGAGAATGCAAAATTTGTTTTTCAGGCTCCTTCTTCCACACTCATAACGGCCTCTGGTTCGTTAGGTTTTCCACTTAGCGAAATTAAGCTGATAAACGGCACAAAGGCATCAAATGTGTGGTGGCAGGTAGGAAGTTCTGCAACTATCGGAGCTTATTCTATATTTTTTGGAAATGTACTTGCTGACTCAAGCATCACAATGGAAACCGGAGCAACATCATGCGGAAGAATGCTTGCCGGCGCATTCACTACAAGCGGAGCATTTATATTTGATTCAAATGTCGTTTCAGTACCCGGGAACGGATGTCCGTTTTAGAAAATGATTTTTTATCTCAGATGATCTACCCTGGAAACATCAAATTCCATGATCTGTTTTTCAAGATTGAAGACATAAGCGATCAGAGCAACCCTTGTCCACATGCCGTTTCTCCCCTGTCTCCAGTATTTTGCACGGGGATCACTGTCAATTTCAGTTGAAATTTCATCACGGCGCGGGAACGGGTGAAGTATTGCTGCACCCGGTTTCATATATTTGAGGTCTTCGGCTGTCAGTTTGAATTTTGATATGTCAATTTTTGAACTTTCACCGGCAACAAGGTCATGTTCATCCTGAATACGGGTCATATAGATTGCATCGGCTCTGTCAAGACCGCTTCTTACCGATTCAGTGATTATTTCGTATTTAACGCCCTTTCTGTCAAGTGATTCAAGTATATCATCAAGTATCTGGAACTCTTTAGGGGCACAGAAGATCAGCTTAACATCATTGAATCTCTCAAGAAGATATGCAAGTGAACGGGCAGTACGGCCTCTTCTCAAGTCTCCGCAGAACATGACTGTCTTTCCGTCAAGTCCACCCTGGTTGGCAAAACTTCTCATAAGCGTATAAATATCAAGAAGTGCCTGTGTCGGATGCTGGTCTGCTCCTGAACCGCCGTTGATTATCGGAACCGGACGGTTTGAATATGTGTTGAGAAGCCATGCCGCCTTTTCTGCCGCATCTTTATTTTTTGATCTCATTATTACGAGGTCTGTGTAAGAAGAGAAAGTTCTGATCGAATCAAAGTAACTCTCACCTTTAACTTCAGAAGAAACCGATGTGTCTCTAATTTCAGAAGTTTTAAGACCGAGAATATGGCAGGCATTAAGAAAAGAGAGAAATGTTCTTGACGACGGCTGTTCAAAATAAAGCATTGCCCTTTTATGGCTCAGAAGAGTCGCAAGAAAATCAAGCCCTTCCTTAAGTTTTCCCATTCTTCTGAGATGATTTGTAAGATTGTAGAGACTTTCAAGCACTTCCCTGGAAAGCTGTTGAGAAATTATCATGTCAAACAGTTTGCCGTCCATTTCAAAAAGTTCGATCTTTTTTTCTATCGGCAGGTTTTTAAAATTCTCGAATTGTTGATCCAGATAATTCATTTTCGCCTCCTCTTAATTGGTTAAGTTCTTAATAACATTTACTATTGTCGACACAGTTGTTCATTTCCCAAAGCTTTTTGACAAACTTACAATAAGTATAGTCATTCCAAAATAAACAGTTTTTTTACAGAGTCAATTTAAATTTACTTATCGAGTTTTTTTGCCTTTTCAACGATCTCAAGGAACTCACCTCTGTATCCGAAAGGATCATCCCCGATGTTCGCCTTGGCTCTGCTGATGACAGCGTCATAAGATGAATTTTCTTTGAATTTTGATTTTCTAAGAAGCATGCCGAATTCAACGACTGAAGATGCAAAACCCATGTTTTCCGACATTTCGTCACTGATGTTCCCGCTGGTCATGAAAGTATCCATATACTTGCTGATGTCTTCGTCGGGCTCTTTATATCTCATTTTAAGGAGCAGATAGTCATTTTCACTAAATTCCGACTCTTCTTCCTCTTCAACTCTCAATATTTCTTCTTTAACAAGGATAACTTCATAAAAAGCTGTAACCCTGTGACCTGAACCGATCTCTCCTGCGTCTTTTGTGTCATCATCGAAATCTTCATTCGGCATAACTCTGTTCTCATAACCGATAAGACGGTATTTTTCGATCTTTGCAGGATTGAAAACAACCTGAAGTTTCACATCCTTAGCAATTGTAAACATATTTCCCATAAGGTCAAAAACGAATACTTTCTCGGCCTCTTTTTCTGTGTCTATATAAAAATAGTTCCCGTTACCCGCATTGGAAAGTTTTTCCATCTTTTCATCCTGATAGTTCCCCATTCCGAAACCGAGAATTGTGAGGAACACCCCCTTTTCACGCTCATCCTCTATAATTGCGACAAGCTCTTCATCACTTGACGGTCCGACATTGAAATCGCCGTCTGTTGCAAGAATAACTCTGTTGTTCCCGTCTTCGTTAAGATTCTTTTCAGCAAGTTCATATGCAGTTTCTATTCCCTTTGCTCCGGCAGTTGACCCTCCAGCTGAAAGTCCGTCTATTGCCTTGTTTATTTTGTCCTTCTCATCACCGGGAACAGCATCAAGAAGAATTCCTGCATCCCCCGCATAGGTCACTATGGAAACAAAATCCTTTGCAGAAAGCCGCTCAACCAGTTTTTTGAACGCTTTTTTTAGAAGAGGCAGTTTGTTTGTGTCATACATTGAACCAGATGTATCTATGAGGAATACCAGATTGCTTGCCGGGATCATTTCGGGGTCGATCTCTCTTCCCTTCAGACCGAACATTACAATGCTTGTATCATCGCTCCAGGGTGAATCCGTCATTTCCATTGTCACCGAAAAAGGCTTTCCTTCCTCTGGCTGAGGATATCCATAATCAAAATAGTTCACCAGCTCTTCAATTCTTATTCCGTTGACTGAAGGCATCTGGTTGTAGTTCATGATATAATTTCTTACAAGCGAATATGAAGCCGTGTCAACATCAATTGAAAAAGTTGAAGTGTTCTCCTTTGAAGTCTCTATAAACTCATTCTCGATAAGATCTCCGATGCTTCCCTCAATATTTCCATTTTCGTCATCACTTGTTTCGGCATTTTCATCGGTAGAACCCGTGTCACCGCTGTCCCCTGTGTTGCCGGAATTACCTGTATCGCCTGTATCACCCGTATCGCCTGTTTCCCCTGAATTTCCTGTGTTTCCCTCGTCATAGTTTCCTGAATTACCGGTATCTCCCGGTCCATAGTTATCATTGTTAGAGCCGCTGTCACCAATATCGGTTTCGTTGGAGCTCTTGCTCAAACTGTCTGAGCCGATACTACATGACGAAAAAATAAAAAAACTTAAAATAACAAATAAAGCAACAGATAGCTTCTTCATGGCATCACCTCCAGGGCAGATAAAAATTAAAACCGTGACTATAGTGACATAATTGAAGCGTTTTTATTGAAAAATTTTGAAATATATTTCAGTTGACGGAATCTTTGAAAACAACTTTGAATTCGACTCTTCTGTTCTGTTCGTGGTCTTTTGCACTCTTTCCGAAAGCGATGGGCTGATCGGGACCGAATCCTTTGGCAGTAAGTCTTTCAGAAACTATACCTTTGCTTATAAGATACTTCCTTACCGAATCAGCTCTTCTCTGTGACAAATCAATGTTTGCAATGCGGTTGCCCTGACTGTCGGTGTGTCCTTCAATTATCATGCTTATTTCAGGATTTGAATTAAGGACCTCAACCACTTCATCAAGAGTGGAAAAAGATCTTTTCTGAATTATATCTTTGTTGAGAGCAAAGAATATCTTGGATTTTACAACTATTTCATTCTTCTTGACCTCAATGTGCTTCATTTCCTTTTTCTGCGGCTTAATGTCAGGGCATCCGTCTTCATCTTCAAAATCGTTGACCGTTTCCTTTTCAAGAGGACAGTTATCTTTTTCATTCAGTATGCCGTCACCGTCAATGTCAGTATCGCAGGCATCGCCCAATCCGTCTTTATCAATATCTTTCTGATCCTGATTTGCCGCATCCGGACAGTTGTCCAAATCATCAGGAATACCGTCGCCATCCCTGTCAGGAGGAAGAACCGGCTGTGGTTCAGGTTTCGGTTCCGGTTTCGGCTCAGGCTTCGGTTCTGCAACAGGCTGCTGTTTCTTTTTTCTTAATGGAAGATGGTATGTCACATTTCCGAAAACATGAAACATCGGGTTCCCGAATCCTTCAGTAAGTCCAAATCCGCCACCGCCGCTCACCTCAAGATCACGGTTGAGCATAAATCCTTTTGCACCAATATTCAACAGTATCGGGGATTCAGCCATATCCTTAAAATAGCTGGTCGCCCTTGACCTCAACATTACATCCGCCATTACATCCACATCTTTATGAACTGTAAATGCCGTTGCAAGCTTCATTCCTATCTCATCGTCAACCACAAGATTTCCGATGCTCTGCTTTTCAATGACTTTGTAAAAAAAGTTAAATGCGGCTCTGAACCATTTTATCCGGGTCGAGAGGGCAAGTGTCGGAACAAAAGTTACGCTTGATGAACCCATGAATTTGTCAACGCCCTGACCTGTCGGAAATGTCGTTTCAAGAATAAGCGCTATGCCGAACAGATCCTTATCAAGTCCTAAAAGACTTACTCTGGGATAAATCGTGAGGTCGCCCACTCCGAAATGTTTCAGTTCAGTATCGTAATACCCTTCGCCGCCCTGATAAAGAACAACCGGCAGAGAAAGACCGAAGTCAAACCATTTTCCAAAACCGATAGAACCGTACAGGTCCAGATCAAGACGGTTTGCAACAAGTTTTCTTATTGAAGTTTCATTGTTCTTTCTCTCTTCAAGAACCAGCGGATTATGGGCATAACCCAGAAATGCACCGAAATAAAGGTCAAAAAGTTCCGCTGTCACAGCATCGTGAGTCGAGAGAATGTTGCCTTTAAGCGGACTTTGATTGTAAGCTTTTACATTTATTGAAGGTTCCGCCGTAAGCGTTGCAGACATCAAAAGGACAACCGCCGTAACAAACAGAACCAGATTCTTTTTATATGATCTCATCTCTTTCTCCAATTGATGTTAGAACACTATACCGCAACTGCAGCCGCCGCCGCTTAATTTCAAACCTTCATAAGGATCGTCCGGATTTCCAGGATCAGAATCATCACTGTCATCTGAGTCATCCTCTTCGTCTGATGCAGTGTCGCCTGTATTTCCTGAATCTCCGCTGTTTCCAGAGTTTCCAGTATCTCCAGTATTTCCGGTATCTCCTGTGTTGCCAGTGTCTTCATCTGACGGCTCGGACTCATCAGACTGGTCAGAGTCATCGGATATGTCCGAATCATCCAAAATATCAAAGTCTTCGTCCAGATCTTCTTCTTCATCAACTGTGTCAACATCATCAGTGTCATCAACATCATCAACATCGTCAGAGTCGTCTAAAACGTCATCATCGGTCTCTTCGACCATTTCTCTGACTTCAAGCGTATAGTCACCGTCTGAACCGTCGTCACCTTCAACAACAATAAATATCGTTTCATCTTCTGTTGATTCGTGGATGATGGTTTCATTTTCACCTTCAGCTCCATCGTTTACAAACTGCAGACAGTCGTTGTCATTTCCGCAGATATTTGTGACAGCAAGAACTCCGTTAAACCCTTCTGCCGGCGTAAGTATTATCTCTACCTTGTCCCCTGCTTTCAGTTCAAGTGAGTAGATATAGTCACCTGATGCATACTCTTCGGCTCCGCAGTAATCGCCGTAAGCTGTAAGTTCTGATTCCCTGCCTGTTGTTGATGAATTGTGAATGTATGGAAGTGTTTCAATTTTTTCAGGATTTGAACAAAGTCCGCTAATCTCCTTAAACTCCGCCTCTACATCAATGTTTCCGCTCACAGCTTTGTCTGTTCTCGTGCTTTCAGTTGATCCGTCACTCCACTTGTCAAAGTAGTATCCTTCATTTGCAACAGCCGTTACAGGTGCTGCATCCGATCCTTCTTCAATTACCTGTTCAGTATCTCCGATTATTGAGCCGTTTTCCCCTGAGGTGTAAGTAACTGTGTAGAGATTTTTTGTAGTAAAACTGAAATCTTCGCCATAAGCGGTTCCCAGAGTATTTGTAACAAAACTACGGACATGATAAGTGGTTCCGGGCGCAAGGCCGACAAACTCAACAGTAAAAGCCGTATCAAGTGAAGAATCGTTAATACAGTTGTCGGTTGTATGCGGATTGATGTTTTCGCTTATGCAGACACCTTTTGAAATTATTGCATCTCCACCATCACTTGTTACTGTCCCTCCTGACTTTGCCTTTGTAGAAGTTATGTCAAACGGTTCAACAGTTGTAACGGAAGGAAGAGCGGTTGCAACATTGATATAAACTGATTTTTCAACGGTTTCGTAATTATCCGTATCATCAGGAGTGAATGTCACTTTAAGTTCATGGGCAAAACCCACTTCAAGAATTGTTCCTGTTCCCGGATCATAGCTGAATGTACCTGCAACATCAGTTGATGCATTAAGCTGTATTTCATTCAATGCTGTTCCGTAAACTATGTCATCAGGGTTGCTCCAGTTGATGGCAGGGGTTGCTTTATTTATTACCAGCGTACCAGTTGCACTTCCTTCATAATTTGGATCATCAACTGTTGCCGTTACCCCATAACCGCCCACATTTATTCTGGTATCAGGATCATAAACAAAGTTCACCGTCAGTCCTGCAGGGGTTGTTGTCGCATTTGCCGATTTCTGTGTGCCGTCATAAGTATGAGTGAGGTTGCCAAGTGTAACTGTCGCTGTGGCCTTATTCGTTGTCACACTTACTGTGCCTGAAACTGTTTCATAATTATCTGTATCATCAGGGGTGAAAGTAACTGCGTAATCTGCTGTTCCTGCGTCCGGGAAGAACGCCGGACTGGTGAATGTAAAAGTGCCCGGAACAGATGAACTTCCACCGATAAGCATGGAATCTCCAAGCAGATCTCCGTAAGTTATGTCAGTGGCTGTCGGCCATGTATCAACCGCCGGAATTGCTTTATTTATCACGAGAGTGCCAGTTGCACTTCCTTCATAATTTGCATCAACAACTGTTGCTGTGACTGCGTAATTCCCTGCATTTATTCTGATATCAGGATCATAAACGAAGTTCACCGTCAACCCGTTCGGCGTTGTTGTCGCACTTGCTGATTTCTGAGTTCCGTCATAAGTATGGGTCAGATCACCGAGCGTAACTATGGCTGTAGCCTTATTCGTTGTCACACTCACCATGCCTGTTACCGTTTCATAATTATCTGAATCATCAGGAGTGAAAGTAACTGCATAATCAGCTGTGCCGGCACCAGGTTCAAATGACGGGTCTGTGAAAGTGAATGTTCCCGGAACACTTCCGTTTCCGCCAGTCAGCGCTGAATCGGCAAGTGTGTCACCGTAAGTTATATCACTTGCAGTAGGCCATGTATCAACCGCCGGAGTCGCTTTATTTATCACGAGAGTGCCGCTTGCGCTTCCTTCATAATTGGTATCATCAACTGTTGCTGTGACTGCATAATTCCCTACATTTATTCTGGTATCAGGAACATAAACAAAGTTCACCGTCAATCCGGCAGGGGTCGTAGTCGCACTTGCCGATTTCTGCGTTCCGTCATAAGTGTGAGTGAGGTTTCCAAGTGTGACTGTTGCTGTCGCTTTAGTTTTCTGAACTGCCGGATTCCCTGATGAATCAACAGTCTGATAGTATTCCGAGCCTGATGCTCCATTATATTCAACGACTTTGACAATATATTCAGTATCTTCCAAAAGACCTGTGACAGAAACACTATCCCCTGTCCCGTTATAAACACAATACCACCCCGTTGACCCGATCTGTGAACCGTTACCGAAAACAGTATCAGCAGTATAAGTTGTTCCATCAACAGGAGCGGGCGTTCCATAATCAGATTGCTTAATAAAAACAAGGTTATATGCTCCATCTCCCCTTGTCCATGAAATATCAAACCGGTTAAGTCCGACATTTTCAAAAACAATATTTGTCGCTTGAACTGTCGGAGCAGAAGTTTTAAATGAAATGACATTTGAATTGGAACTTGTACCGTCAGCATTTACAGATCTCACTCTGTAATAATAAGTTGTTCCGGGATTAAGCCCTGCAATATCATAAGTTGTAACATTGCCTACATCAAGGTCTTCGTAACCCGTAACAAAACTGTAAAAACCTGCGTTGTTTGAAACATCGAGTCTGTAACCCGTTGCATTTCCGACAACATTCCAGTTTGCAGTTGCAGAAGTTTGTCCGACATTTGTTGCCGCAGTTGCAACCGGAGTTCCCGGACCGGTATAAGTTACTGTAAAAGGTGCACAACTTTCTTCGTTCCCGCCAAAATCATCAACTGTCAAAGTTACTTCAATTGAATCACCGATATTAGTTCCGGGAGGGGGATCCTGAGTTACACGGACATTTGAAGCACAGGTATCACTGGCAGCAACAAGACTTCTATAATCCGGCAGAGCACTAGCAGTTGAGTTCTGATTCCCGGGACATGAAGTTATCACCGGAGGATCTGTATCACCCGATTTAATTTCAATTGTGAATTGATAGTTTACTGTTTCTGCACAGGCATTTGTTCCAGTTACATCAAACACATAACTTCCGTCGGCAGGCGGAGTGAAAACAACATTAGGCCCTGTTGACTGATTCAGATTTGTGGATGGATCCCAAGTCCATGTGTCATAAGCTTCATGGTTTTTTATCTCAAGATCGATACCTGTAAGACTGCATATTTTAAAGAACAAAGGATCTGTTATATCAATTCCGTTAGCAAGAACACCTGTAAGTTCAGCAAAAGCGGTGTCAACCTGAGTTGCATCAAGGACATAAGCATATTTGACGGTTTTTGTCTCTCCCGGCGCAAAATTGTCGAGTTTGAAAGAAAGAGAGATCGCCCTGTCTTCTGTTCTTGTTCCAGTCTGGTAATAAAGGTAACATGCGGCGCCTCCTGTGCAATTTGCACTTGTGCTACACTGTCTCTCAGCATTGTTACTGCACACACCTGTCCATCCCGACCAGATTCCTTCAGCATGTCTATTCCCGAAACCGCCGTGATTCACTCTCGCCCTTTCGTCAACTGCAGCAAGACCAAGAAACATATTATGTGTCTGTCCTACAGCAGTTACAAATGCCCTTTTTTTATTATCTGGATCAGTATGAGGCTGATAAACTATTGTATTTCTTGTCACATAGCTTCCTGTCCAGAGAATTTCATTATCCGGATCGAGATTCCTCATATAATACACATTGTTCATCGCCGAACCTGTTGTGTTAGTCAGCTCAACTTCAATGACAAAATATGTCCCTTCGTGCTGGAATTTAGTTTTCTGCTTTACTTCAAGTCCATTTATTGCTCCATTCCAGTATGCAATATGCTTATCGCATAAATAATCTTTGCTTACAGAACTCATCGGGATTTGATTAGTTGTGCATTTTCCGTAATTTCCATAATTTGTTCCATTAATGCGGACACCAAAACCTTCTTCAGGATTCCCGGGAAGAAAGAAATCACCGTGAAAATTTGGAGTTCCCGTGTTCCATCCATCTTTTGCAGGATCGGCAATAAATCCAAGATAACAGCCGGTCGTACAGGCACCGTAACTTGTGGGATGTGTGTTAGCATGATATCCTGCAGGAGCGGCAACAGTGGAACCAAATGATCCGCACTGGGCAACACCTACTTCCATATATTGACCCTGAAGAAATACATTGTTGCTTATAACAGCATCATTTGCACCTGTTCTTGGCACAATGACTTCGGGTTTTCCAGCATCTGGATTTACATAAGGATTAAAATCTCTGACTGAGAAAGAATCAGGTTTTACATTTCCGTTGCCGCTGTTCTCAAAAACGAGCTCCGCAACATTTTCAGATTAATCAGTTCCGTTAACAGAATCAGAGTCATAATTTGTTTTAAACTCCTTGTTGTCACAGGAAAAAACAAAAACTGTTAAAAAGATCATTAATGCGACTTTTTTCATCTTTATCTCCATAGAACAAAATTTTACGAACGAACAAATTGCAACAATTGTGCCAAAAATCTGCAAAAAGTCAAATAAAACAATATATTAGCAATTTTCCAACCTCAATTAGGACAACTTGGTCTTATTTTTCTTCAATCGGCTTGGCATGTTATCTCTGTTTTACCATTTTTTGATTTATAGAACACATCTGTTATTATTCATAAGTATTTTGAAAGGAGCCCTTTATGAGATTTAAACTTTTTACCGTTATGACATTTTTTGTCATGTGTACTTTTCTGAAAATATCTGCCGAAGATTCAAAAAACGACTCTATCGTTGTCTGGCGGATTGAACCGAAAACAGGAGTGACCGACAAAGAAGCTGATGCTATCAGTGGAATCGTAACTGCCGAAGTAGGTCGCGTTTCCGGCAGAAAAACGGTTGGTGAGAACGAAATGAAAGCACTGATCGTAGGTGAAGAGATGAAAATGTCCTGCGGAGCTGAAGACACTGCCTGTGTTGCCGAAATAGGTGCGGCACTCGGAGCACCTGAATCAATAACCGGCACAATATCTAAAATGGGAGATTACTGGATACTCACCCTTCAGCGGCTAAATGTCAGAAATGTTGAAGTGATCTCAAGATACGAAAACAGGGTAAAAGGCGATGTGAACATGATCGTTGAGATGATCGCCCCGGCTGTAAGAGAACTTTTTGGAATAAAGGAAACCGGAAAACCGGTAGAAAATAAAAAAGATGTTGAAAAAAAAGAAAAAAAACCAAAGAAAAAAATGACTGTTCTTGCTAAATCAGGTATCGGGATAATGGCTGCCGGCGGATTGATCATCGCTTTTGGAGGAATTGCACACTGGAGAACAATTGTGGAAAAAGAGAACTATCAGGAAGGAAAAACTGATGGTGACATGTCAAAATACAATGCATGGAAATATACATCAATAACTTCATATACTGTCGGCGGAGTCGCTTTTGCAACAGGTGTCGCATTGCAGATAGCTGATGTTTTCATTGATGCTCCGGTGAAAACTGCAGTTGTTCCGGTTCCGGGCGGGGCTCATGTTTATCTGAGCTGGAGGTGGTAAAATGAGAATATTATTAATCACCATCCTGTTTGTCGCATTTTCCGGCTGCGATGCATTCAAACTTGAACACATGGGCGGAGTTGGAGAATCCTGCTTCAACAACGACACCTGCACAGGCGATCTTGTCTGTGTTTATGGAATTTGTGAAGAATCCGAAGATTCTGACAAGTCTGACGATTCAGACCAGTCAGACCAGTCCGACGAGTCTGAGAAGTCCGACGAGTCTGACCAGTCAGAATTTCCCGACGAGTCAGACGATTCAGACCAATCCGACGAAGATTCAATTGAAGACCTCTGCAATTTCGGAGAACTATGCTGGAAAGTTGTCCCGACTCAGCAGAAAAGATGCTTCAATGAAACCGGTTCTATTCAATGTCCTGATTCTGCAAGCCCATTTTACGGTCAGACAGGCACTTATGAAACAACACTGCCAGGAAGAGGATTTGAAAATAAAAAGATCAATGAAAAATACTTTGTTTTTGACGAAATTACAGAACTTCTCTGGTATAAAACAGCTCAGGAACCGGTTTCCTTTGAAAATGCACAAACTTTCTGTCAGACACTCAACAACTCAGGAGAAGGGGAAAAATTTAACTGGCGGCTTCCCTATCTTCACGAACTTGTCTCAATAGTTAATTTTGATGAATATGTCGATCCAATGGTTGACGGGTTTTACTTCCCTTTCATAAAAAAAGAGAAATACTGGACACTTACGAAGCTCGGGTATGAAAATTATTACTATGTCGATTTTTCAGGCAGTGACCAGTTCTATACCAAAGATGCCGACTCTGATCTTGTAAGTGCCGTATGTGTCAGTTCAGATCATGTTTACGATACCGAAAGAAAATTCAAAAGATTCGTTCAGACTGTAATCAATGAGAACACCATCGTAGAAGACAAACTCACAGGACTTCAATGGCAGAAAGTGACCGATTATACAACAAGACTTTGGAAAGATGCTCTGGCATATTGCGAATCGCTCAGTTTTGCAGGAAAAACCGACTGGCGGCTTCCCAATGTGAATGAACTCCACTCCATTGCAACTTATGAGCTCAACCCTGAACTTCAGACAGATTTTCCCGATCTGGGAAGCGACTTCTACTGGACTTCAACTACAAATGCGAATGTCATTGAGAACGCATGGGTCGTTGAATTCAAGTACGGAATACTTAAGCCGGAACTGGCAAAAGATGAAAACAACAACGGGATATACACGATGTGTGTGAGGAACGGCAATTAATTTTTACAGTATTCATGAAGCAGTTTGACCGCTTTCTCTAAAAGTGTAAAATTTATCAGCAGACTTATTCTGAATGAACTTGTATGAAATCCTGAAACCGTTATCTGATTTGTTTTGAGAAGTCCTATCGCTTCAAGCAGTGTGTCCGGTCTGTCAGTTATCCCTTCACCAACCATTGAAACTGCAGCAAGATCTGAAAATATTTCTACAGTACCTTTGAATTTTGTCCTGAGTTCGGCAAGAAACGGATCACAGGAATAATTCTCTATCTTTGAAAGAATGAAACTGCCTACCATGCTTTCCTTATATCCTTTATGAAAAGAGATCTGCTTTACCGAAACATTCCTTTCCCTGCAGAATTTCAACACATTGTTTATTGTTGGAAGACCCTGTGCATCCGACTCGTAAGCATGCACAAGTATTACATTTTTCTCATAGGTTACACCGGCTTTTCTAATTTTCTCCCTTGTCTCGAAGCCTCTTATCACTGTGCCTGGATTATCGGGTTCGAAGGTGCTTTTGCAGTGGATCTCTATCCCTTTTTCCTTTGCAAACTCAATTGCTCTGGAATGAAGAACTTTGGCTCCTGCCTCAGACAGCTCCTGCATTTCCTGATAGCTGAGTTCGTCTATTTTTTTTGCATCAGCAACAAGATTGGGATCTGCTGAATATACTCCGTCAACATCGCTGAATATTTCGCAAGTTTCTGCATTAAGTGCAGCAGCAAGGGCAACTGCAGTCGTATCGCTTCCTCCGCGACCCAAAGTTGTAACCTCTTTTTTGAAACTTACTCCCTGAAAACCTCCGACTATTACGGTCATTCCTTCTTTCAAAGCTGTCAGAACTCTGTCAGGCCTGATTTCAATTATCCTTGCATTTGTGTGATTATCATCTGTTATTATACCTGCTTGTGATCCTGTAAATGAAATTGCAGGGATTCCCTTTGATTTCAAAGCCATGGCAACAAGTGCGGCACTCGCCCTTTCTCCAGTTGTAAGAAGCATGTCAACTTCTCTGGGATCTCCGGCAGGTGCAAAAACAGAGGCATCCTTCAACAATGCCTCGGTGGTTTTTCCTCTTGCTGAAACAACCGCCACAACTTTGTAACCATCTAAAACTTTTGAACTTATTATGGAAACTGCTCGCTGAAGGGTTTCGTCATCCTTTAAAGATGACCCGCCAAATTTGAGAACGATCACTTTTTCAGGTGACAAGTTCATCTGACCCTTATCTCTTTTGAGAATTTAAGTTTGCCTGTTTCATTGAAAAGCATCAGGTCGTATATTCCCCCCGACACATTTGATATCTTTATCTTCAGGTCATAATAGCAGTTCTTTTCCGAAGATGATCTTCTGAATATCTCTCTAACGCTGATGAACTGTTCGCTTGCTTCAAGATAGTAATAGTTGAACTTTCCGTCAAGCGAAGAGTTGCCGTCTGTGTCGATTATCCCCATCATGGTACTTTCAGGAACAAGAATGTTCAAATGTTCTACCAGAATGTCACCATTTACAACCTTGGCGGAAAAACTTTCATCAACGGGTTCTCCTTTTTCTACCTCGATGCATTCGCCTTGCACTATATCACCAAGATAAACTATCGGGGTCTTATAACTTTCAGGCCCACCGCATGAAAAAAGCATTCCTGACATAAAAACAGTTGAAATTATTTTAAAAATCTTATTAATCAAGAACATCTCCATACAAAAAAATCCTGAAACATTTTATTTAGAGGAACCAGGATGTAAAGTTAAAATCTTCTACTTTGTGGTGATGCCGATATAGACGATCCCGGCTCCCTTGTCTGATGATTCAGTAAAAGATCCGCCAGTTTGAACATAAAGCGCTCCGCCTCCTTCAAGATTCTTTCCTGTTCCGGTATAATATCTCGGCTTGAACTTCATATTCTTTTCATTCATAAATCCATACGGTCCGCTTGTATTGTTAAGAAGCATTGCAATTCTGAAATTTATCATGAAATCTTTAAAACTCATTGAAGAATCAACTCTATCCTTTATTGCATCCTCAACCCCGCGCCAGTCATTTTTTGTGTTTACAATGATATCTTTATACAGTTCATTCTGATCATTGGACTGAAGACGGAGATACTGAAAAAAAGCATAAGTCAACGCATAATCTGACGGCACACGATCATTATCTGAATAATCCCATTTAAAAAAACCATTCCCGTCAGCAACGGGATCATTATATGGAGATGTATTGAACGCATAGATCCAATCTGCCTGAGTTCCGCCATATAAATGCTCCGAAGCGGTTGCAAGACCTTCATCTATCCATCTTACTTCGAGATCACTGTAATTATAGTCATTTTCAATAAGAAAATTTCTGTTGGCATAACAAAGATGCTGAAATTCATGGGCTATAGTATTCTGTATCTGTGGAGTGGTCATATTGTGTTCAATATATACCATATCTCTTTCGTTTGAACGGGAGTAATCATTCTTTGAATAAAAATCGGCCGGTGAGAAATATCCTGCGGCATATCCCCCCAAGGATGCTATGAGAAAGGTTATTCTTCCGTCCGAGTTTACATCCGATTCAGGATGAAAAGTGGTTGTCACCATCGGATATATCACATTATCAAATTCTTCACATATTTCGGTGGCTTTTGTTATTCCTGTTTTGCTTGTAGACTCAGCCCATACCTCACATTTTGAGCTTATATACTGTAAAGTCGCCGTAATTTGCCTGTCACTTCCGCTCCCGAAATCCGAAACCCAGAAATTCTGAGTATCACCTGAAACAGGATCCATTACAGGAGAAAGCACCGACTTTTTTATTTCTGACGGCCTTTTCGAAAGGTCAAGGTCATGGGGTATCCTTACACCGGGATCGAAATATTTACCGACAAGAGAGGTTTCATCATTCTTTGACACAACATTATCTTTTAAAACCGGAAGCGGAAGTGTTCCTGAAAAATTCGACTGACTCCCGTTCGTTCCTGTATTTATAATAAGAAGAACATCCCCTTTGTATTCAGGCCCTTCAAGATCAAGAGGTGAATCACATTTTCCGCTCATACACTGATCTCCTCCGGCACAATCACCGCATGTTCCGCCGCAACCGTTGTCGCCACACTCCTTGTCACTGCAATCAGGGATGCACTTACACTCACTGTCTTCGCATATCTCATAACTTTCACATTTTTTGAAAAGATCCCCTTCCTTACCGCAATTGTCGTAACAATATATTTCCGAACCTATACACTTTTTAGTTTCACAAGATTCTGTAACAGAACACTCAACACATTTTCCATCTTCACAAGCTTCTTCCTGTGAACATACTTCATCGAGTTCATCTCTGGCACCGCAATCATTGTAACAGAAAACATTTCCTTCATAGCATCTTTTTTCCACACAGAATTCAACCGGCTCACATTCCATACACTTGCCTTTTAAGCATGATGTTCCTTCTTCACACTCTTCAACAAGGTTTTTCCTTTTTCCACAGTTGCTGAAACAATATACGCTGCCTTCATAACACCCTTTTGATGAACAGTCTGATGTTTCTTCGCAGGGAACACATTCGTCCAATTCGCATTTTTCATTTTCACCGCATTCCTCAATCAGACTGATAACTTCTCCGCATATATCGAAAAGATAGACATCTCCGTCCTGACACCAAGTATTGAAGGCTGATTTACATGCATCTGAAATGTCCGGGTCCTTTTTGCTGTCACAGGATGACAACACGATTAAAAAAGTTATCAAAACAATCAGAACTTTCTTCATTTTAATCTCCTTTGCTAAACTAATTAACACTTAGAAATATTAATCTTTATTTAAAAGTTTGCAACAAAAAAAATTGCAATTATAATTTTAAATGAGCTGTACGTTTTATCAGGGAGGGAAAAATGAGAAAATTCTGTTTATTTATTTTTTTGTGCATGAGTTTTGTTTCATGTGCAGACAAAAAAAGCAATCATTTTAATGACTATGATATAATTGACACAGGTCAGCCGGACAAAGAGGATCTTCCGGGAGACGACAACAATCTTCCCGATGAAATTAACGATGCTGATATTGAAATACCGGAAAGAGAATGTGAAACTGTGTGCGGCAAAGGGACTGAGCAGTTCATTGATGGGCAATGGAAAAATTGTAATGCACCAAAAAACGGAGATAAAAGAGACTGTGAAAAGATGAATTCTCATGGTATCTGTTACGGATTTGAAACCTGTAATGAAACAACCGGCTGGGGTGAATGCGATGCAAAAGAACCTGAACCGGAATATTATGACGGCATTGACAACAACTGCAATGATGAAACAGATGAAAATATTATCAATCCGGTAACTGACGGAACAGTTGACGAAGGTCTTGAAAAAATTGATGGAAATGACCCTGAAAATCCGACAGGAGAAGATGGTCTGACACTTTCCAGAAAATCAAAAGTCCTTCCTTATTTATGGGCGGCAAACCATGAATACCAATCAGTGAGCAAATTCAACACTCAGACTTTAAAAGAGGAAGGCCTCTACTGGGTGGGAATAAATCCGAGCAGAACAGCGGTCGATCTTGACGGCAACATGTGGGTTGGGGGAAGAGATGACGGCCGGGTTACAAAAGTTCTCTGGGATACGACTCAGTGTCCTGACGCCAACGGTGACGGAATATACACTTCTTACATCGACGGAACGACTGAAAAAGCTGTTCAGGTAAACAGTGCGGCTGATCCTTTTGTTGATGAATGTGTCGTTTACAGTGAAGTTACCAACCCCTCATTTCCTAGTATCCGCGGAATGGCTGTCGGAAGTGATGGAAAAATCTGGATAGGATACAGTTACGGCGGAGTTCAGTCAATCGACCCGGAAACTTTTGCTTTAGGCACATATCATTCAGCGGCATCCATTCCTGTATGGAGACCTGATGAATTTGGTGTTTTCCAGGTTGTTACAGGCGAAATGGTCAATGCTGACGGAGTTTACGGACTTATCGTTGACTCAAACGGAATACTTTATATCAGTTCTCTCACCAACAGAAGATATCTTGTTGCATTTGATACGAAAACCGAAACATGGATAGGCGCATTTGAAAAAGACGGTGCATGTTCTTATGGAATTGCGGTTGACGGAAAGAATAGAATATGGCTTGGCGGTTATCCTGACTGCATGGGAATTGAGATGTTTGACTTTGAACAGAAAAAAGCGTGGTCTTTCCTTGTTCCTGATTCAGCAGTTCTGACTCCGGGATCGACATCAGGAGTTCTGGTTCAGGAAAAAGCTGCAGGCGGTGGAAAATTAGCGCACGACACAACAGGCATAACAGTCGATCCTGCAACAGGTCACATCTGGACATCATTCTATCAGCAGGGATACACAGGAAAAATGATTCTTGATGAAGCCGATTTTTCAAACAGTTCGTGGACATTCATTGCAACGACAAGAGACACTTCGAATGTCCTTCTCCCGGGTGTCGGTGTCGATTTGAGAGGAGTCGGTTTTGACCCTTACGGATATGCATGGACGCTGGGACTTGGAAGTGACAGAGTCTGGAAAATCGATCCTGCAACTAATGCAAGGGCGGCAGATCTTCCGGAAGGAAAGACTATCGGAGTCGGATCTCACTATACCTACAGTGATTTTACCGGCTCGACCGCTTTCAACTTCACAGCACCCAGAGGTGTCTGGAGCTACCGATTCGGCAAGCCTTCAGCCTGCTCCATACCTTCATCAATCTTCGTAAAGGCATATGTTCCTGATAAAACATATATAGGTGTCCGTCTAAGATCGCTGGACAAGAACAGTGATCCCATCACAGGGTGGGTACCTGAAATTGTAACATCGGAGAAATATTTTGATATTCCGAAAGGTCTTGGTGAAACAGAAATCAATCTGAAAGACTACCATGAATATTTTCTGACAGCCACTAAATATGAAATAGAAATCCTTATGACAACCACAGATAAGAGTGTTCTTCCAATCCTTAACAACGCAAATGTCATGTGGGAATATGATTCTGACGCCTGTGACAACTGATCATTCAAACGGTTCAAGGTGGACAACAACATCAATTATATCAGCAACTTCCTTCAGCAATTCAGCTTTTACAGATGAACTGATTTCATGACCGTCTTTAACGCTTATTTCAGGATCGACAAGAACATGCATATCGACTTGAATACCGCTGCCCAGATATCTTGTTCTGCACTTGTGGACATCTTTGACACCACTAACGCTTCTTGCGATATTTTCTATTGAAACACATATCTGTTCACCGGCACCGGCATCGGTAAGTTCTTTAAGTGCGGGCCATGAAATTTTGTATGCGGCATTCAGAATAAAAAGACATACAATTATTGCACCGGCATGATCGATAAAGCCGAAACCCGGGAAAATTATGGCAGCAATTACAGCAATAGCGGCAGGAATTGAACTGAAAGCATCTGATCTGTGATGCCACGCATTGGCTATCATTGCCTGAGATCTGATCTTTTTTCCGGCAATCGCAGTCCACTGATATAAACCTTCTTTTACCATTATTGAAATAATCGCTGCAATAAAAGCTATCATTTCAGGTGGTTTGTTGTCTTCATCCGTCATTGTTGAAACAGCATTCCATCCCATACCGAAAGCAACAGCGACAAGAGCCAGACCGATAAAAGCAGTAATTACGGTTTCGATCCTTCTGTGACCGTGAGGATGAGATTCATCCGGAGGAGCGCTCCAGTAAGTCGAGCCGATTATCACTGCTACATCCGTTACACAATCAGAAAGACTGTGAATAGCATCTGCCATTAACGCCTGACTGTTCCCGAAGACACCTGCCGCAAATTTTACAGCAGACAGCACAATATTTATGACCATTCCTATAAAAGTCACTTTCTTGATGACCCGTTCGTTCGTACAAACGGGATTTGATCTTTCAGGCATCGAGACTATTCCCCGTGATTATTTCTGACAAAGTAATCATTTTTGATAAGAAGTGCCTCTTTTTTTGCTTCGTGAACATCTGACATGACCATTTCAACAGCCATTTCCTCAACTGTCGTTTCTGCTTCCCATCCGAGAATCTTCTTTGCTTTTGAGGCATCACCCTGAAGAATGTCAACTTCAGTCGGTCTGAAATAGTTTCTGTCAATTTTAAGCACTGTCATGCCGGGAGTCAGCTCAATATATGATTTTCCAGTAGTTTCAAGCACTTTCTGAATATCAAGCGATCTTATCACACCGGTTTCATCAATCCCTGATCCTTCAAAAGCTATTTCTATGCCGACGGTTTCAAATGCAAGTTTTGCAAAATCCCTTATCGTCATTGTTCTGCCTGTAGCAATTACAAAATCATCGGGTTTGTCCTGCTGAAGCACCATCCACATTGCTTTCACATAGTCTTTTGCGTGTCCCCAGTCCCTTTTTGCATCAAGATTCCCAAGATAAAGGGTTTTCTGCAGTCCAAGAACTATCCGGGCAACCGCCCTTGTTATCTTTCTTGTGACAAAAGTTTCACCTCTTCTTGGGGATTCATGATTAAAAAGAATGCCGTTACTTGCATGAATTCCGTAAGCTTCTCTATAATTTACAGTTATCCAGTAACCATAGAGCTTTGCCGCTCCATATGGGCTTCTGGGATAGAACGGGGTAGATTCGTTCTGAGGAACCTCACTCGCCTTTCCGTAAAGCTCAGAAGTTGATGCCTGATAGAATTTTGTTTTCTTTTCAAGGCCGAGAATTCTTATCCCTTCAAGAAGCCGCAAAGTTCCAAGAGCATCGGCATTTCCTGTATATTCAGCTGTTTCAAACGAAACTTTTACATGGGACTGAGCCGCAAGATTATATATCTCATCGGGTTGAGTTTCCTGCATGATACGGATCAGATTTGTCGCATCGGTCAGATCACCGTAATGAAGTTTGAGCCGCACATTATTTTCATGAAGATCCTGATAAAGATGGTCAATTCTATCCGTGTTGAACATCGAACTTCTTCTTTTTATACCGTGAACTTCATACCCCTTGCTTAAAAGAAGTTCAGCAAGATATGAACCGTCTTGACCCGTAATACCTGTGATAAGTGCTTTTTTTGCCATGTTGTCTCCTGATCACAGAAACTTTTTAATTATTCCCAGAATCCCCTGTGCCCATGGAACTCTGTGACTTGTTCCTGTCCCTTTTGCGATGTATGCCTTGTTGTCCTGATACCACTGATAGCTTCTGATAAGCGCCTGAGATTCATCATATTTGGGGTTCCAGCCGAGAATTTTGCGTGCTTTGTCAACTGAAACGAAGCTGTCTTTATGAGCTGTTCCGTAAACCCATTTGTAAAGGGGCGAAATGTGGAGCCATTCAAAAAGCATCAACGCCGGAATAACAAGACATACCGGCGTGTGGAGTATTGTTGAGCCGCTTCCTGCATATTCGCAAAGTGCTCCGAGATAGTCATTTGCACTTAAATTGCTCACTGCACCGATGTTGAAAACTCCGTTTGCCAATTCATTTTGAGAAGTATATGCAAGATAGACCGCATCACAAAGATCATCGACTTCAAGAAGCTGATATCTGTTCTTTCCGTTGCCGATCATGGGGATCCTGTGCCCTTCCTCAACCCAGTTATAAAGGATCTGAAACACTCCCAAACGATGCGTTCCGATAAAAGTTTTGGGTCTGACTGTCGTTATAAAAAGCCCTTTGTCCCTGTATTCATTGCATATTTTCTCTGCCGCGATCTTAGATTCACCATAAGGACCGACACCTATCATTTTGTCAGTTTCAAAAAGAGGATGATGGTCGGGAACTCCGTAAACCGCAGTTGAAGAGATCATGACAAATCTTTTGGTTTTGTGTTTAAAACAAAGCTCAAGCACATTTCTTGTTCCGTCAACATTTGTCGAAAATATCTCTTTTCTTTTTTCAAGGGGAAGTGCCGCCGCGGCATGGATCACAACATCATTTTCAGATATCAGCTTATCCATTATTTCAGTGTCACGGACATCACCTTTAACCAGTTTTACAGACTTGTCATATTCAGATTTGTCATATTCGGCAATATCAAGGAGAGTCACATTTTCGCCCATGTCGACACATTTTCTTGTCATGTGAAGACCGAAAAATCCGGCTCCTCCTGTTATAAGAACTTTCATCTTTTTCCTCCGTCAGTAAGCAAAATATAGGAACATTAAAAGCCATCCGAGAATCGTAAGCTGCAGAAACCTGTCCTTATAAACTATGTCGGTAGGGCTTCCGCTTTTATGAAATACAAAAGTGAGCTGCATATATCTAAAAACGCCAAGAATTACAAAAAGGGAGGTAGCATAAAGATTTTCTGTCTGGAAATGGTTCTGAACTTTTGCATCAAGTGTGTAAAGAAGATATGAAACGATCAGTACCGCACTCATCACGCTCATAGCATTGTTAATGAATTCAATAGTATATCCTGATATTGATTTTCTAACCGCAACCCCTTTTTCAGCAAGCACCAGATCGTCTCTCCTTTTTGCAAAAGCGAGGAACAGGCTCATCAGAAATGTCATGATTATTATCCAGTGGGAAGGGTTAATCCCTTCGATCCCGCCGAAATGAGTTCCGGCAAGAAGACGAAGAAGAAAACCTGTTGAAACTATAAAAATATCAATAAGCGGAACATTTTTGAGTCCGAAAGAATATCCGATGTTCATCAGAATATAAAAACCGATGATCAGGAAAAGATTTAATCCTCCAAAATAAGAAACTGCAACAGCCGCAAGAAAAAGCAACACAGAAATGACCATTGCTTTTTTCACTGAAACTTTTCCGCTTGCAAGGGGGCGGTTCTTTTTTTCAGGGTGTGCTTTGTCTTTTTCTATATCTCTGATATCATTGACAATGTAAATGGTGCTTGCGGCAAAACAGAATGCGGCGAAAGCAATTAACGACTGTTTCAGCAGTGCAATATTGTTTATTTTCAAGGCGAAAAACAGAGGAAAGAACACCAGTAGATTCTTAATATATTGATGCGGTCTTAGAAGTTTAATAAAAGCCATGATTGTTCACCAAACAAAAAAACTGTGGAATTATAACCCCAAGAGATTCAGAGTCAAAAATAACTGGAAATCTTCATTTTCTTATTATTTACAAATGGTTGTAAAAATATTTAATTTTGGTAACATTTGGAGTTACTTTAACCTCAGATGAGGGGGTGAATATGCTGAAAATTGAAATTGCGGTGGTGGTGATACTTATCGCTGCGGCACTGATCGGTGTTTCAATGAAAAAGAATGAAAGAGTTGAGGTAAAAACCATGGAAGGGATGACTGTTGCAAAATATTTTGAAACTCTTGATGGAAAAAATGTAAAATGTACTTTGTGTCCGCACTACTGCAAACTTGGTGACGGGCAGACAGGTCTTTGCAAAGCAAGGAAAAATATCGGCGGAAAACTTTATGCGCTGACTTATGGCAAACCTGTTGCGATCAATGTCGATCCTATTGAAAAGAAACCTCTTTTTCATTTTCTCTACGGGTCAAAAACTTTTTCCATAGGCTGTGCCGGATGCAATCTTCACTGCAATTTCTGTCAGAACTGGACAATTTCTCAAAGCTCTCCGGATAATGTGCCGTTTGAAGCGATGACTCCGTCACAAGTTATTGAAAAAACTATCGAAAGCGGAAGTCAGTCAGTCGCTTTCACTTATAATGAACCCATTATTTTTTATGAATTCATGCTTGAAACGGCGAAACTTGCAAAAGAAAAAGGACTGAAAACTGTAATGGTAACAAACGGTTTTATAAATCAGGAACCGCTTCGTGAGCTTGCCAAATATATTGATGCCGCAAATGTTGATCTTAAAGGATTTAGCGAAAAATTTTATAAGGAATATACGACTGCTTCTTTAAAACCGGTTCTTGAAACAATAAAAACTTTTTATGAAATGGGTGTTTTTATTGAGATAACAAACCTTCTCATTCCAAAGGCAAATGACACTGAAAAAGAGATAAAAGAGCTTGTAAACTGGGTAAAAGAAAATACCGGCACTCAAACGCCGCTCCATTTTTCAAGGTTCTTTCCGGCTTACAAACTCAAAGACAGACCCCCTACTCCGGTTGAAACTGTTGAAAACGCAAGAAAAATCGCTCTTGATGCAGGTATGAAATTTGTCTATACCGGAAACCTGAGAACTGAAAACAGCGAAGACACGATCTGCCCTCACTGCGGAAAAAAGGTTGTTGACAGATCAGGATTTGAGATCATTTCTGAAAATATAAATAACGGAAAATGCGGTTACTGCGGAGGTGAAATACACGGAATGTGGGAAAAGAAACTTGTGCGGAAACCGGCAGTTGCCGGAATGTGGTATCCAAATAACAGGAACGAACTTCAGAAAATGCTTGAAAACCTTGATAAAAAACCTTGCCCTGAATTTAAAAGCAGTAACAGAAAAATTGCAGGTCTTATTGCTCCTCACGCCGGATTTGTTTACAGCGGGCCAACTGCAGCTTGCGGGTTTAAGCAACTTAAAGATCACAAATATCAAAGGGTTATCCTTATTGGAACAAGCCACAAATATAGAGCTGATTTGATTTCTGTTTTTGACGGAACTGAAGCGGAAACTCCGCTTGGAAACTTAAAAATTGATACCGGTTTTTCAAAAGCGCTAATATCAAGTGACCCGGCAATTCAGTTTGTGCCGCAGATTCATGAAAAAGAACATTCACTCGAAGCGATGCTGCCGTTCATAAAGTTCTATCTCGGGGAGGTCGAGATCGTTTTGGTTCTTGCATCAACTGAAAATGAAAAACTGCTTGAATCCGCTGGAATTACAATCGCAAACCTCATCAAAGCCGATTCAAAAAGCACCCTCGTTCTTGCAAGCACAGACATGTCCCATTATCACCCTTATGACGAAGCTGTAAAAATGGATAGAAACACAATTTCGATAATAGAATCAGGTGATTACTCAAAGCTTAAAAAATCAGTAAATGACAAAAAATGTGAGCTCTGCGGACACGATTCATTAATCTCTTTTTTTACTGCCATGAAAGAACTCAAAGCAAATAAGGGACGGCTTGTGAAATATGAAAACAGCGGGGATGCCGTTCCAAGATCAAAAACTCAGGGAGTTGTCGGATATATGTCAATGATCTTTGAAACGAATGAGGAGATATCAATGAATTACTATGATGACAAAGAAAGAAAATATATGCTTGAACTTGCAAGGAATTCAATAGTTTATGCTTTGAAAAACAAAAAAGAGTTTACCCCTGAAAAACCGTCTGACCCCAAACTTAACGAACAGAGATCAGTGTTTGTCACACTCAAAATTGACGGAGAATTAAGAGGATGTATCGGCTCAATGGTTGCAACAGAACCGCTTTATCAGGCAGTAGCAGGAATGGCGTTTGGCGCCGCATTTGAAGATCCGCGGTTTTCTCCCGTCACAGAAAATGATCTTAAACTCATAGATGTCGAAGTGTCCGTCCTCACACCAATGCAGAAAGTATCATCCTGGAAAGAATTAAAGATCGGAATTGACGGCGTCTGGATCAAAAAAGGATACCGCTCAGGAGTATTTCTCCCCCAAGTCGCAACCGAAACCGGCTGGGATCTTGAAACCTTTCTCTCCAACCTCTGCTCACACAAAGCAGGACTCCCCGCCGACTGCTACAAAGACCCAACCACCGAAATCTATAAGTATCAGGTGGAGCTGTTTGGGGAGAAATGAGAAATTTTATTATATAAGCGGAGATGGTTTAATGGAAAACAACCTTAATTTTGATTCATTACTAAATTCAATTAAGCAGGCCGACAGTTCTTTTAAAACCAATGCATTAAAAGCTGTCAATGTCGGACTCACACTTCGAAACTGGATTATTGGTTATCATATTTCAGAATATGAACTTAATGGCGCAGATCGAGCTAAATATGGCGATAATCTCCTTATTAACCTCTCAAAAGAGCTTAAAACTTTTGGTGTCAGTTCCACCGGGAAAAGGCAACTTTACAATTATCATAGATTTTACAACACTTATTCTCACATTGTGCGGACACTACCCGCACAATTTCAAAATCTTATTGGTGTTGGTAATGCTGATTCTGAAAAAGTGCGGACAGTGTCCACACAATTTGAAAACAATCCACAAGAAATGATCTTGGCTCTTTCTTATTCTCATTTTGAACTTCTTATAGCAATTAATGATCAGATGAAAAGATTTTTCTATGAAGTTGAAGCTATGCGTGGCGGTTGGTCGGTAAGAGAACTCGAACGGCAGATCAACAGTCTTTATTATGAACGGAGCGGCCTTTCAAAAAACAAGAAAAAGCTTTCGGAATTAACGCACTTGAAAGCAGAAAAAGAAACAGCTGAACTTATTATTCGAGACCCTTATGTTTTTGAATTTATTGGCTTAAAAGCAAAGGAAATCATGAGCGAATCTAATCTTGAAGATGAACTTTTAGATAAAATCCAGGATTTTCTGCTTGAGATGGGACATGGTTTCTGCTTTGAAGCAAGACAAAAAAGAATTCTTATCGGAGATGAGCACTTTTTCATTGATCTTGTTTTTTATCACCGAATTTTAAAATGCCATGTAATTATAGAGTTAAAACTTGCAAAGTTTAAACAGGAAAATATCAGTCAGCTTAACACTTATGTAAACTGGTTTAAGAAGAAAATGATGACAGAAGGTGATAATCCACCAATCGGCATTTTGCTATGCACGGCAAAAAATCATGCACTTGTTGAATTTGCTCTCGCAGGAATGGACAACAGTCTTTTTGTGTCAAAATATCAGCTTGAATTACCCAAAAAGGAGGAAATGGAAAAATTTATTCTATCGCAAACAAGATAAAATAGTGAATAAAAACAATGTCATAAAGACCCAACCACCGAAATCTATAAGTATCAGGTGGAGCTGTTTGGGGAGAAGTAGTTTTCCTTTCACCAATCCTCAGATTAAAATATATTTTACATCCGGATGCTTATAAAAATATGACAACCATTGTTGAATATTTTTTTCTGTTTCCACACTTTGTTTCATCTGCACTGTATATGACCACTCTTTCGGTTTCCATCTGATACGAATCCAACCTTGAAGTATGAGTTTTTTCATTATTTCTTCTCTTGCTTTTCCTTCAAGACCCAGAGGTTCATCATGTTTTTTATAAAGCGATCTGATCTCTTCTATATTAAATCCAAAAAGCTCCGGCGTTTTTATAACTTCATCAATATGGGTAGTTTTGACTGTTATTACTTCACCGTCAGGGGCTATCCAGTATGCTTCTCTTCTCATGATTCTGCTCCATGATATTTTCTGTCTATTATATATTTCCCCTCCGGTTCAACAACATAACTCAAATCACGGTTTATCCAAAGCCGCACAGTCTGTTTAATGGTTTTTGCAAGTCCGATTGAATATGAAATATATCCATCAACTCCGCTAATTTCTTCAGGAATTGCATAATTCTTTCCAAAACAGCTTCCAAGTCGCACTGAAATGTGGGGTTTAAACGGAGACAGAGTTTTTCTATACTCAAGAAGCAGTTTTTTCTCTTCAAATTCACATCGTTTCCGGTCAAATTCAGGAATTTCAAGAATGTCACATATCCTTGAAATAAGTGGCTCTTCAATTATTCCGTTCTCGATCTGCTCGATCTGCCAAATCCCCCGACCCATATTGCTAAAACCAAGCATTTTTGCCAGCTCCTTCCTTGTCAGCTTTTTGTACTCGAATCTCTGTTTTTGAATTAATTTGCCTAATAAGTTTGAATGAGATTTCACCGGATTCCTCCTTTTAGCAGTTTTTATAAAGCGCCCGCAAGCTGAAGACAAATCGGCACTACATATTTATTTTAACCTTTAAATTTATTTAATTCAATGTATCTCACTATCTTATCTAGTCCTTTTTTTATAAATCTGTTCATTTTTTTTCTGTTTTTCAACAATTCAACAATATATGGAGAAACTGCATAGTAAAAACCTACAAAAACTTTCCCAAACCAATTATTCAGCAAAACTTCATCTCGATATCTTCTTAATATAGTAACTTCTTTTGCATCGTAGCTTCCATAAACCATTGTAGCAATGTAACATTTGCCATTAATCAATGCGGCCTGTACTCCCATGAGAAATGGATCAGTACCATTGTTGTTTTTGTTATTGCTCATTTTCCACTCCTCGTAAAAGATTTTTTGATTTTACATAAATTTACAAAGCTCAACTCTTTCAATTCCGAAAACCCCGCATCATTTTCATCAAAAGTTGTTTCAAAATGTCTTGAGCATTCTTTTAATGATTTGAATCTTCTGGAATATAGCTTTTTGTTGGTAAGAATCTTTATGAACTCGTATCTGTTAATTTCTTCCGACACATTTAATTTGCCATTATAAATTGAATAGTGTGGTACCTCAATGTTAAATGATTTTATTATCTTAGAATAGACCTCAGATGACTTTATTCTGTTATTTTCATGATAAAGTAAACGAGGTATTGAGCTGTTGAAGACAATTAAGAAATAGTCATCATGTTTTAACTTTTCTTCAACAGGTAGCTCTTGAATTATTAATTGAAGATTCATTAGCTCAAAAAGTGGTCGCAGTAAATCAACTTCAGTCAAATAGTTTTCTCCATAGTAAATCACTTTTAAATACCTTTTTCTGGATTTAAAAGCATCTAAAATATCCTTGGGTTTTAAATCAAAAGATAAATCATCTAGGAAGAAGCTTTTAATATTGTTCATTGTTTTCTCCTGAATTGGGTTTTTCCATTAAACAAAATATTCCCATGAATTTTTCAAAACTTAACAACAGCATTGTACACTAAAGGATACCAACAAAAAAGTCAAGAAATGTGCATCATCGGATACATACAAAGAAGTTTTACAATGATATTATTTTTTTATGAAAGCTCGTGAATTGTTTGGAAAACGGGTTTTAACCCTTAGGAAGTCTCAATCTTTAACACAAAATGATCTTGCATTCAAGTCTGGCTTGGGAAGAGAATACATTAGTACAGTTGAATGCGGAAAAAGGAACATTTCCATTAATGCAATTGAAAAGATTGCTGATGCATTGAATGTTTCAATAAAAGAGCTTTTTGATTTTGAAGATTATTTGTCCCATTGAAGAGTTTTAATTAACTCATTGAATAAATGCCATTTTTTTGTCAAATGATGGAATCTTCCAACAACTATTCCAGGTGAAACGCCTAGTTCGTTTGCCAAACATTGCACCTGCACTTTTTGAGTATAAGTTTTTATATCTTTGTTAAACTTTTCCGGTATTAAAAAATCTGCTGCAAATTTATTAGCTTTTTCTTCAACCGGATTATCTGAGTTGTCAGCTATATAAAGTCTGGTTTTGTTGTCATTTAGGATATGTCCGGCTTCATGGAAAAATGAAAACCAGAATTTGTCTTCACTTTTTCCCCGCAGATTCAAAATGATAAGTGCTTTTTCAGAATTTAGCCATTTTGAAGCTCCGCTCCATGGAACTTTTTTCATTTCAGGAACAAGAACCAGAGCAACACCGGATGCTGAGCATAGTTTCTGCATTTTAGGAATAGATGTTTCAATGTTTTCCGTTGTGAGCCTTCTAATTTTAATAAGTGCATCCTTAAATTTTTCTCTATTAAACGGTTCACAGTTTATCTTGTTTGCTTCAATTTCTCCAATCCTTATCCAGATAGAAGCAGCTCCTTGATTTGTTTCAAAAGCATGAGAGCGTTTTGCCGCAACTTCCGGTTTTTTCCAGATATTTTTCCAGGCATCGACACTGCTCACGCCAAAAAATGTAAATACCTGCTTTAAAATTAAGTACTTGTCTTCTGACTTTTCAATTATTTTTCTTTTTATCAATTCCTTATATTCAATTGTATCCAGCCATTTTATCTCTTTTTCCAATTTTGCTTTTTCTTCAATTTTAGCAAGCTGTTCTCTGTAATTTGACTCAAGATTATTCCAGAATCTTGCCGGCACACCTGTAACCAATTCCAGTTTATTTGCAGTTTCGTAAGTAATTGGCTGCTCGCCCTTGAATATTCTGATGATCGTCTGTTCTGTCAAACCGGTTCTTATTGCAAGCTCTTTCTGAGTCATATTGAGAGATTCAATTGTTTCTTTCAATGTTTCCCCCGGAGCGACTGCGTAATCCGGCTTGAAACTTAACTTTTTTAATGCTTTCATCATATTTACACCTCTAATGTGTGTCGGCAATCTCAACTATTTCGACTTCTGTGACACTGCGTTTATCAATTCCGCCATCTTCTTTTAAAGGAACAGGATCGTTTGCCGCCATAAAAAGAAGTCGGTACGGATGTTCCAGATCAACCGAAAAAATTCCAGATCTGTTTCCTGTGAGTTCGTGCAATCTAGCAGGTGGCAAATGTGATATGTCACTTAATACATCAGCAGCTTTTAATTCAGCAAATCTTTGTTTCAATTTCTTTTCTGCGTTTTTGCCAATCACTTTTTTTGCCTCTCCATCCACAGAACAAATTTTCTGCAGCTTCTTATTTTTAAAGTATATCTGCATTTTTTATTTTGTCAAATTGATTAACATAGTTTGTTAGTTAAAACTACCACTGCATATTCAATCAAACCAAAAAAAATCATTAACGACAAGAATAGCAACCCTAATGCTTGTAAATTATAATTTAACGAAAGTCAAGAATATAAAATCTTCAAATATCAGGTTGAACTGTTTTCAGAAAAATAAACTTATTTATTCTGTGCAGTCGGCACTGTCATCGAAATGGTCTGCGGGGAAGAAATCGGCACAGAATGAATTGCAGTAAGTGTCGCCAACCCAGGAACATGGATCTGATTCGGCACATGTGCAGTTTGTGATGTATCCGTCTGAGCAGAGTTCTGTAACTTTTGCTGTATCTGTGCAGTCATGGGTGCAGACACATCCCATGCCGTCGTCATTTGATTTGCATCCGCCTGAAACGGCATCGTTACTGTCAATGCAGAACTGGTTGCAGTCTGTCGGTTTTAAAAGTCCTGTTTCGGTGTCGCACATGCACAGAGTCGTTTCATCACTGCACTCTCTGTGTTCCGCTGTATCGCAAAGCCCTTCACATGGTCCGGTCGTTGAAATGATGTGATCTATCACAAAAGTTCCGTAAGTTGAAGGAGCTGAACTGTCTATGATCAGATATATAAGTTCGTCTGTTTCAGTTTCATAATTGATCACTCCGCCGCCGCTCACGCAGGTGTTGAGATCCGTAAATTTGACAGTATATATCGCGGCACCGAATGACGGAGCAACCGTTATGTGGAAATATTCACCGGCTTTGAGATCTATCGAATAAACCACATCAAGTCCGTCAAGATCGGCTGTATCACAAATTCCTGCAGTCGGCGCATAATCATCCACAGCGGCAACTGTTGTTCCGTTCACACTGCCTGTTCCGGAAAGCGGGATAGCCCCTGCAATTTTGTCATTTGCCGGAACCGATGCGTCAGTTATATCTATCTGGATCACAAAATCATATTCAAACGGAAGCATCGGTGTATCAAGGACAACAACATAATCCTTCGCTTGAGCAGTACTGTTCAGATAGGAAAGTTCTTCCGGTTCACCCCAGCCACCGAAAGCATTTCCTGCAAGACATTTTTCTGAAACGACTCCGCATTCAGACAGTATCGAAAGTTCAGGATCGAACTCCGCAGAATCGGGTGTAACCCTGAAAGTAAGAAGCTTTCCTGCCGGCACATTAACTTTATAGAACAGATCGGGACCGGAACCGTAACCACCTGAACATGCTCCAGATTCAATTGTGTTTACGGCTTTCTTAATTGTTCTGTCGTATGTACCGGGAGTCAACACCTCTGCATTCGCACACACACTGTTGGAAACAGGTGTAAACATCTGAACTTCCAGCAGATAAGGAACATTCTGCGGCATAGAAGTAAGCGGCGACTGTGTTACCTCAATGAAAATGTCCTGATCAGATGCAGCGATATATTCAAGAAGTTCAGAGAAGAACCAGCCGTTCGGGTTTATATCGTCATTTTCCCATTCACCGATGAGCTTGCCCGTGCTGTCAAGAAATCTCAGATATGTGTCAGCGTCGTGACCGCAGAACGGATGGGTCCTGACATTAAGATACTGATCCTTTTTCAATGAAACTTTAAAAATATCAGTCTCTTTAACATTTCCGCTGTGATTGAAATATGCAACAGTAAAGCCTGAACCGGTCAGGACTTGCGCTTGTGCAACAGTATCATTCGGTTCAACCTCTTTTGTTCCTGCTGATGACGCCGGCAGACAATTACCGCTCTTGCATTCAAGCATTTCGCAACCACAATCGCCATTATCCGAACATGTTCCTGACTGACATACGCCTCCTTCACATATTCCGCTCTTGCACTCGCCGTCCTCTCTGCATGCCCAGTCATTTTCGAGCCGTCCGACAATACAGACATCATCAGCACTGCAAGTGGCATGTCCCTGTGAACAAAGGCCTGAAAGAGGGAAACATACTCCACCTGAGCCCATGCCGTAACATCTCGTTCCTTCAGGGCAGAGTGATGGATCGTCCGTACAGTCTTCAGCACAGAATTTCGAGCCGTCACTTCCTGTCACACACTGACCGTAATCATAAAAGACATTCTGACATTCAGTATTATTCGTGCACGGTTTGCATGTCTTCTGCCCTTCTTCCGGAACAATTGCAGCATAACCTGCACAGTTTGAATCTGCCGAACATTCAGAAGTACAGAATCCTTCAATGCAACTGGTATTCTTTTCGCAGTCATCATCAAATCGGCAGGTTCCGTAGGTATAGCTTCTCCATGGATAAGCATGGTTGCAGTAATTTTCATTACATCCGGCAATGTCAAAACAATCCGAGTCATCGGAACATTCTGATGTACAGTAATATTTTTGCAAAGTATAGTCAGGCCAGCACTCATTCTGACACTCATAACCGAAAGAGCACAGATATCCGTTAGGTTTTGTTCCGTACTGATGTTCAGGAACACACAGAAGAAGATCTTCAAGATATGCATAACACACGCCGTCCGGGCAGTCTTCATCCTTTTCACATGCTTTCGTGCACATTTTTATATCATCCTGGCACTCAAGACCGCTCTCACACTCCCAGTCAAATGTACAATTCTCACCGTATTCAGCATAACCCGGCATGAAAAGAGGTGCACATGCCATTTCGGGGGTTTCAGCGGCCTGATCACCGATCTGCACGCAATCTCCCGAAGAACAGGCTTCAGTATCACAGTGTTTTGAACAGTATTTTCCATAAGGGAATTCAACGCATTCACCGCTTACGCACTGGTAATCAAAAGCACATGGAAATCCGTCAACGATATTGAGCCTTGCCTTGTCAACACAGGTTTCAACATCTTCCTGATAAACATCTTCCATACATTCATATCCGGCAGGACACGGAGAAAGGAGTGATCCGCATGCCGCAGTACAGTAATTGTCATAGCATGCTCCGCTTGAGCAGTCGATTCCAGACTGACAGTTCCCGCCAGTTTTTCCTGATCCGTCAGGAGTACAGTAATATTTGTATTTGAAATCAAGTTCATCACCGTTATCCTTACACTCTCCGCAAGTTCCGCAGGCAAGAAGGTCCTTTCCACCGCCACTCGACCTTTCGCAGTCCTTTGAGCAGAAAGTTGTGGATCCGTATGCCAGGCACAACCCTCCCGAACAATCTTCGTTCTTGTTGCAGGGTTTGTAATCAGCCATAAGAGGATCAGGTCTTATCACAGTTGAAGTAAATCTCGGCATGCATTCATATCCATACTCATTTGAATACTGACAAAGCATGTCTCCGGGGCAGTCTTCGTCTTCCTTGCAGGTTCCGGTACAGACATTAACTGCCGATATTCCGTTAGCCCAGTCCATAAGATAGTAACATCTGCCGGTTGCGCATTCACTGTCGAAGTTGCAGGGATATCCCGGACCCTGTTTATATGCCCTGCTGTCACAATTTCCGAATCCGCCGCAAAGCCCTTTTCTGCAGATTCCGCTTCCCATTGTACCGGCAACTGCTTCACATTCGCTTCCGTCAGGTCTGACAGTAAATTCAGTTTCTGAAAAATCCCTGTTACACGAATAACATGAATCGAACGGATTAAGATCACCGTCTTTGAAACACTCTCCGTTTATTTCGCAGGTGAATTTGTCACACAGACATTTATAGCTGAGCCCGTCCGGTTGACAAACTGAGCGGTTCGGCTCATTGCACGGATTGGGGTTGCACGGATCAACAATCACAGCGTCTTCATCATTTTTCTCAGTATCGGCTTCCTCATCGACAACCGCAATTTCATCAGTCTTGCCGTTCTCATCCGGAATAATGCCCTCTTCGTCAGTAATTTCCGCATCTGCATCAATTCCGTCAATATCGGTGACATCTTCGCTTTTCTTCTTTTTCTTGTCACACGAAAAAACAAAGAATGCCAGCACAACGATCAATGAAAGCATAAAAAATCTTTTCATATTGCCCCCTATGTTCCAAAAATAATGAGATCACACAGGCGGGATTTTATCACAAATGGAAAATAACACAAATCTGACAGGATATTTACAGGGAGTGACTTAATCTTACTGTGGAAAACCTGGCATCTCTTCGATCTTGGGGAGAAGTATTATTTCGACTCTTCTGTTCTTTGCTTTGTTTTCGGGTGTGTCATTTTCAGCAATTGCATCAAACTCGGCCTGTCCTGCGGCAGTGAGCATTTCGGGTTTTACTCCGCTTTCAACCATGAGTCTGGCAACTTCGATCGCTCTTTGAGATGAAAGCTCCCAGTTTGAAGGATATCTCTGGGTTTTTATAGGAGTTGAATCGCTGTGTCCGACAATGAGGAATGATCTGTCTTCAAGGGTTTTAAGTGTTTCTGAAAGTTCAGCTATTGCAAGCTTTCCTTCATCAGTAAGGGTGGTCTTGCCGGATGGGAAAAGGATGTCACTGCTTAATGAAACGATCATCCGCCCTTTTCTTATGGTGACAGAAAGTTTCCCTGCATCTATCATTGATTTGAGCTTGCTCATAAGTTTCTGGAACTCGGCGTTTCTCTTTTCAGCCGCCTCTTTCATCTTTCTTACCTGCTCAAGCTCACCTTTAAGATTGTCCTGTTCTTTCAGCAATCTGTCTCTTTCTGCAAGCATTTTTTCTCTCTGTTCGTCCATCTCCCCTTTCTTTGCTTCCATATCTTCAAGCGAAGCACCTTTCTGCTTAAGCTGAAGCATCAGATCTTCAACCATGTTTGACGAATCTATGTTTCTCTGTTTGAGATCAGCGATTTCACGGTTAAGTCCCATTTTTTCATTTATAACTTCAAGAAGGTCTTTTTTCAGTCCTTCGTTTTCAGTTTTCAGAGTTTCTATCTCTTTTTTAAGCAGTTCGTTCACTGCCTGTTCATCTTTATGGTTTTTCTGAGCTGATGCAAGATCGTTCAATGCCTTCTGATGAACCTCCTTGTTAATTCCGCATGAAGAGAAAAGAACAAGAACTGCAATTAAAATAGCGGTTTTCACAAATTGTTTCACTGGCCACCTCCAATTTTTTTTAAATAATCAATTCCGGTTATTTTCAAAGCCACCGGAACATAGCTTTTTATTTTTGCGGCAAGAAGATATTCAAGAAGAAAAAACGGGATGAATGAATGAAGCGACATGAAAAGCGCCAGTATCAGAAGCAGCCCGGGATGACCCCTTACCGAAAACTTTCTATCAACAAAAAGTCCGCACCTGTGTCCTGCAAAAGCTACAACAGTCGAACCTGACATATAAGGAAATATGAACCACTGAAGGAACGAGACAAGAATATAACAAGTGAAAAAAAGTTTAAATGTCATCTCAAGACCTGCTGAACCGAGCACAACTCCGATAAGGGAAAGAACAAAGCTCAGAATATATGCAAGAGCTGTTTCACCGAAAAAACAGTTCAGCTTTACCTTTACTTCAACATCTTTCCACTGACCATCATCAATTATAAAGATCCCGCTTTCCTTGGAAATTTCAGACATGTTGATTATCTGAGTGTTCATATCGAGTGTAGTATGAATGCTGTTATCAACATAAAAAACTTTTTCTATTGTATTTACAACCTCTTCAAGAAATCTTGTTGAACTTTCAGGAAGCCTGCAGAAGATCTTATTCTGTCTAACATGAGGGATGCTTCTTCCACATCCTGCACAGAAAAAATAGTTATTATTGTCGTATCCGCAATGGGGACAGTTGATCATTTCTTGTCCTTTTTCTTTTCGCTGCCTGTAAGTTCGACAGGTTCATGCTTTAAGGCTTTCCTGATAAAATCTTTTCCTTTTTCGACACTCATCTCTGTTTCAACTGCCAGAAACCAAAGATCTATTGAAATGTTATTTCCTTTTATATACCTTCCGTCAAATTTTAGCTCTTTGTCTTTTTCTATCTGCTGTTCGTAGTCTTTAATTACATTTCTTAAGAAAAGAGCTTCCTTTATCTGGGCTGAAATAATATTTTCAAAAAGTTCTCCCGTATATACAAGCTCATATGCAATGTTGGGGATCCTCACAAGAAAAAGAAGGTTGCTCCCTTCAAATTTCGTCCGGTAATATTTCTCTGAACTGTTATAAACTGTTGTAAATTCCTTAATGTTTTTAAGGGAGTTATACACGCTGTTGGTAAGTGCATTCATATTCACAAAGAAAGTAAGGTCCAGCGACAGATCAAACTTGTCAGCTCCTATTACCATTGAATCGATAAGCCTCTTTTTGAAAGGGAGCTTCATCATCATCAGTTCGCGATAATCAAGATTCATGAACTGGGCACTTCTTGGAGCTTCCATCTTGTTTGACTGGAGTATGGCAACGAGGTCCTCACCGAGTCTTTCTTCGCCGCTGTCATCCGCATAGGCAAAATTGGGGACAACCTGTGCAAAGAGAATATCATTTACTTTTTCAAGAACGACCTTCCCTTTTGTCACAGCTTCTCCCACAATGATATTTATCCTTTTTTCCATAACATTGCCTGACGAACTTTTTACAAGCTCTTCATAATTTTCAGGGAGTATGACTACAGGAGGCACAGGCATTTTTGCCATCTGCTCTTTTATTTCCTGAATTTCCTTTTCTGTCTGAGCTGAAAGGGTCAGAAAAACTGCCGTCATAACAAAGACCAGAGATGTTTTTAGAAAATTCAATGGCTCACCTCATCTTCAGAGTTTATCAAGTATATTTTTGAACGATTGCTGAATACCGTTATTTATTGAATCCTGCTTGCTGAAAGCGCCTCCTTTTGTTTCGAGATTCCATCTGTCTAAAACCTTTCCCTCGATCAAAGAGACCAGTTCAACAACCGTTTTAACTTCGGTATAGAATTCACCGCTGTATTCTTCGGTCTTTCCTATATCGCACTTCACGACAAGAAGAAAAGCCGCATGGACTTTAACGGAAACATCTTTAACATCATAATCAGGAGTAAGCGGAACCGGCTGCTGGTTAAATTTTATTTTTCTTTTTTTTGCCAGAACATTCAACAGGTCCTTCGTTTTTACAACAACTTCTTCATGATTTGAAATAACTGACCAGGCCCCGGCACCTTCAACTTCGATCCTTATTCTTGCAATTTCATTATCAGGAACAGCAAGAAGAACATACGCATCAAACTCTTTTGAACCCCTCTGCCACTGCTCGGTATAAGTGGCTTCGATGTTATAGTTTTTCACCTTTATTTGGTGGCCGGTGATTCTGCTTTCAAGACCTATCTGATATGAATACTGACCATCCGTTTCCTGCTCAGAAGAAATAAAATCGCTTTTTACCGACACACCGAAATGGTTGGACATTTTTGAAAAAGCATCGTTGGTCGCAATTGAGATAGCATCAGTTTCGTTCCTCACTCCTGAAGCTCTGCCGACAAACATCGTATTTCCGCCGCTTTTTACGGTTCCAGCAGAACTTACCCACTGAGGTCTTGAAGCAGTTGAACTTCTAAGCATCACATCATTTCCTGATGCAGAGCTTTGAGCAGAACCGCAACCAGCCGTAATTAATAGAATAACAATATAGATAAATCTCTGAGCACTGTTCATTTTATCCTCAAAAAACAGTTAGTGAAGGATAATATCAGATTACTTTCCGGAATTCAAGAAACCGTGCATCCTTTATAAAAGGACACAAATATCTTAATTATTGACGGTCTCCATAAAAAATGATACCCTTCAGGCAAGTTTTTTCTTAAATCCGGAGGGATCATGATCAATTATGGTGAGATGCTGTTAAAAAAAGAGCCGTTTTCTGAGATCGTCATCGGAAATACTGCCATTGTCAGAGCGATGATAGAGTCAGGTGTCCGCGTTGTGACAAGCTATCCGGGGAGTCCTACTCCTGAGATCGCTGTTGCAATTGCGACAATTCCACACGATGAAAGACCTTTTTATTTTGAATTCTCAACCAACGAAAAGGTTGCGACCGAAGTTGCTTACGGAGCCAGTGTGAACGGGCACTTAAGCTGTGTTTTCTTTAAAAGTGTGGGGCTTAATGTCGCCGCTGATACTTTTGTACAGCTTGGTCACATGAATCTGACCGGCGGAATGGTAGTTGTTCTCGGTGATGATCCGGGAGCGCATTCTTCACAGAACGAACAGGACAACAGACATATTGCAAAACTTTCATACACCCCTGTCCTTGAACCGTCATCTCCGAAAGAAGTTTATGAATATTTCAAGGCGGCGGCGGCATTATCGGTTGAAAAGAAAATGCCTGTGATCTTAAGACTTACAACTCACACATGTCATCAGAAGGAGCTTGTTGATTTTGCCGGATGGGAGCCTCAACCGTTTGATAAAACTCCTAAATTCAATAGATTGAACGGTCCTTACATTCCGATAACTTCCGCAGTTTTTCCAATGAAAAGACGGGCAATTCAAAGACTGAAGGATGTCGCGGCAGATGAGCAGGTCAAAAAACTGAATACTTTCATCAACAACAAAAGCAGAACCGGGATAATAACAGCAGGAACGACTTTTCTTTCGGTGATGGATGTTCTTAAAGATTCCGACAAACTGCCTGACATTCTTAAAATCGCCCTCGTTTATCCTCTCCAGATGGATGAGATCGTTGATTTTTTAAACAGTCACGACGAGGTGAAAATTCTTGAAGAACTTGATGATATCATTGAAAAAGAAATAAAATCAATTGCTTACGAAAAAAACCTGAAGTGTAGAATTACTGGAAAAACAGACCCTGAAGATTTCATCGGTGAATATACTCCTGACAAAGTGCGACAGATTTTAAGCCGTGATTTTCCTCAAATGGTTAAAAGCTCAGATTTTGTAATGATTGGCAAAACCGCACCTGTCAGACCTCCCCAGATGTGTCCGGGATGCGGTCACAGATCAGCGTTTTATGCGATAAAGAAAGCTTTGAAGGAAACTGATATAAAAGTCGGCGACATCGGCTGTCATACTCTCGGATTCCTTCCCCCCTACAATATGGTTGAGCTTTTGATGAGCATGGGGGCTTCAACAGGAATAGCAAGCGGAATGGCACTTTTCAACAATTCAAGAAAAGTTGTCTGTTTTCTTGGAGATTCAACATTTTTCCATGCAGGAGCGGCGGGGATCGTCAATGCGATTTTCAATAAACATAACATCACTCTGATCCTCATGGAAAATGGAACTACAGCAATGACAGGACATCAGGAACATCCTGCGACAGGAAGGAATTTTGATGAGATAACTGACAGAATTCCAGTCAGACAGATGCTTGAAGGAATGGGGGTTGCGAAAATTTTTGAAGTTGACACCTATAACCAGAAAAAACTGACGGAACATGTAATTGAAGCCGTAAATCATGAAGGTTTTTCAGTAGTTATTGCAAAACATCCCTGCATGCTCAAATTCACCAAGGCACAGAAAAGAAAAGGGAGCGATTCAGGAAAACAGGTTCTGATAGACCAGCAAAAATGTGACCGGATCCAGGAGTGCATTAAAAATTTTGCATGTCCCACTTTCAATAAAAACGGTGACGGAAGCATTACTGTCAACAAAGATCTGTGCATCGGCGATGGAAGCTGTATCCAGACCTGTCCTGCGACAGCAATAAAATATTAGGAGGAAGATAATGGAAAACATGAATATCTACATCACTGGAGTTGGCGGCCAGGGAATCGGAATGCTGAGTGAAATATTAGTAAGATCAGTTAGTTACGCGGGATACAAATTCAAAGCCGTTGACACTCATGGACTTGCGCAAAGAGGCGGAACGGTCGTTAGTCAACTGAGAATCGGCGAAAAAGTTTTCTCTCCGCTCATCGAATCTGGGGATGCTGATCTTGTCATAAGCATGGAGCGGCACGAAGCGTTAAGGGCAATGAACTCGATGCTTAAAAACGGCGGAACAATTGTCTGGTATGACACCTCGTGGCAGCCGCTTCCCGTCAGAACCGGAACAGACAAAGAAGTTCAAGCTGAAGAGATTGCAAATGAAGCAAAATCAAGAAACATAAAAAATATGAGGATTTACATCGAAGATCTCCCCGATGCGAGAATGCAGAACATCACCCTTTTAGCAAATATCCTCAAAAACAAAGTTATCCCCGGACTTGAACTTGATCACTGTGAAAAAGCAATGAAAGAACTCATGAGCGAAAAGGTTTTTGTAAAGAATATTGAGATGTTATCAAAGTAGATCGATAAGAAAGCATTTCAGCAAAATCTAAGGGATCGCAATTTCAGAGCGGTTCAGTTTTAATTAACAGGACAATTATCTGACAACAGAAATGATGAATTTGTAAAAAATTTCAGACAAACACTCCACAAAAATAAAGTATGACGATTTTATGAATAACTGTGAATATGTGGTCTACCAACCTATGTTCAAAATGGTTGTATACGGCAGAAATCCGTTCTGTGCAATATTGACCAGCCCAAGCTGTAGTCCGTAAAGCTTTATAGTTCGGCTCCAGCTGTTTTCTATTGTCTTTTGCACATAAAAAATGGCTTCGTCAATAGTTTTGCATTTTGTAAGAATTATTACATTGTGCCACCACGGAATTAAAAACAATTGCGTAGCAAGCTGCTTCGCAAATTTAGGATCAGAGCTGTAAAAAAGATACCATCTGCGAATATGTTCAAGATTTCTTTTGGAAAACCCCTTCACATCAGGGAATTCCGACATCAGATCTCGACTCATCTGAGTGAGAAAGCCGCTTCCCCATTTAGCCGACTTCTGCTTTTCAACAATATCAGCACCAAGTTCCCAGTAAAACTCAAGCACCGCAGAATTTACAGCTACAACTGCTTTAAGTTGAGCTTTTCTTACCTTCTCCTTGATCTCTTTTATCCATTCAACATAATTTCTGTTTTTAAGAATTTCATTTCCTGCCATTTTCCGACTCCAAAAATTTAGTCACCAATAGATAATGCAGCAATCAGATTAAATTTGCAAGAAATTGGATGCAAATTATTTAGTCAATGGAAATCAGGAAAAAAGCTGTTTTAAGATTTTCCTGCAATCCACTTGTCGCAATATTTCTGAAGTTCGTTCCTGATGTCGTTTTTCGGTGATGCGGGATCAAACCGCAGTTGTTCGTGGAGGGAGATCATTTTCATTATGTCTTTGGGATCTTTGAGTTTTTCTGAATTTTTTATCACCCATTTGCGGAGTGTTTCGTTCTCATTTTTTCCAATTCCGTCAGAAGAGCATTTGATGAGCACCTGATAGAACGGTGAGTCGAGTCCTTCGATCTTTCCATTGAATCTGTCACTTTTTAAATCAGTTCCCGAAACCCTTTTTCTTCTGATATAAATTTTGATCATCATGAAGAGTGTGAGTACCGTCGCAATGACTATAAGTGCCCTGTTAAACTGAACATTTTTCTGTCTTCTGAAGTTTTCATATTGAACTCTAAGCCAAGAGAACAGATCTTTCACAGGTTCAATGAACGACTTTGATTCCCTGTCAAGAGAGCGCCACTGTGAAGGAGTTGTATCCACCGTGATCCACTTTCCGTTCACATAGGCAGTGACCCAGGCATGAGCATCGCGGGCTCTGACGATGAAAGATTTTTCAAGCACACTGTATTCTTCAACTGAATAACCGGTGCTGTATCTTGCCGCAATACCGGCATTTCTAAGCATCAGAGTTGTCGCTGTCGCAAAATATTCACAGTGACCTGATCTTGTACGATTTAGAAAATCATCAAGAACCGATTTCCCCGAAGATGCCTCAAGTTGCAGAGTATATGAAAAGTTCATAAAATATTTCTCAATGTTTTCAAGGGTTTCAATATCTGTTTCACCTTTGATTGAGTTGTCATCCATCACAATTCCGATCACCTCTTTTTCAGAATCAGGGATCATAAGGTCCTTTTCTTCCGGCATCGGCTCATAACGGAACTGAGGATCATAAGTCATAACAAATTCAAGAAGATCAGGCCCTTCCTCAACAAGAATTGAACCAAGCCCGGTTCTTTCAATACCGGCAACATCCATTTTCAACGCTCTTTTTGAACCAGTCGGAAGAGAAAGCACCCCTTTACCGTTCTTTCCCATCCATACTGAAAGCGCCGCCTTTCTTTTTCCCTCACCTTCGCCAAACAGCTGCCACTCCATTTCTCCGTCAGGAAAAACAGGATCCGTATTCTTTGATCTTGAGTGCCAGACATTTCCTGTCAGGATATTATAATCAGACGATTTGAGATAAAGCGGAATGCCCTCCACCTTTTCAGGCATCACTCTCATCACAATGTTTCCCGAAAGTTTAAGATATCCGGTCTCTCCCATTGCCGTTGAGGTTTTAAAAGGGTCACTTGACTGCTGATTGTACCAGTTGCGGTACATTTCCATCATTTTTTCTCTGATAGCTTTGTGGGCAAGAACTATGCTGAAAGCTATCGAAAGCGTTATCGCTATTGAAACTGCGGAAAACATCGAATATCTTAAAAAAGACTTCAGGTTTCTGACACTTCCCGAAAAAAGGACAAAGACAAGGATGAAAGTTCCTGCAAAGAACCAGACCGTTCTCACATCTGAACCGGCAGTTGCAAAGAACACCATCAGAAGATACAGCGGTCTCATGTCAACCGGAGCATGGGCATGAATGGTTTTCCCGAATTTTGTTCCTATAACGACCTTGTCACTTGTAGAATAAAGCTGGGCAAAAAGGAGAGGCATGAAAACTATCGGTGTTGTGGTGATAAAATAGAGAAATATCATCCTCGGTTCGTTCTCAAGATATGAATAGAGAAGAAGTATGAGCATGACAATTGAACTGAGATCCGATATCCTTATAAAATCAGCGTCTTTCAGATCAAATCTTGTCTTGACTATCCTTGAAGATTCAAAAACAAGTGCCACAACAATGGAGAAGTACTCCCATCCGGCACAAAATCCCCAGAAGATTGTTGCAGCACCTATGAAAAACGGAGGAAATCTCATAATTTAAGCACCCCCGAATCAAGATCTTCCTTTGAAACATGCTTCTCAAATACAACAGGTGCAGACAGAGTTTTTCTTTCACCTGTGAAAATAAGGGTGACAGGAACTTTATGCTTGAAAAGCGACTCAACCATCAGAAACCGTTTTTCGTCATAATTTGAAGTCAGGAATATGACAGAACAGCACTCTTTTGCAGATTCGGTAAGGTCCTTGACAGAGTTGATAAGATTTGCAGACCTGTCATTTTCCGTGAGTGCAAGCATCGAAAGAGCTCTCATCAACGAATCCTTTGAAGAGTCCGGCATCTCAAAAACAACTTGCCCTATCACAATAGACTGCGGCATTCTCTCAACTTCGAAAGAGTGGTTAAGAAGAGAAGCCGCAACAGTAAGAAGATCTTCAAAACTTTCTGAATAACTCTCAGAAAAAAAGTTGTCAATGAACATCACAGTCCCTGCGTCAACTTCCTTATGAAACTCTTTTACTTTCAGATTCCCGGTCTTTGCACTCGATCTCCAGTGAATTGTTCTTGGCGAATCTCCCGGCACATATTCCCTCAGTGATTTCAGCTCATAGCCAGTGCCTGTTTCCGGAGTTTCCCTCACTTTCTCACTGTCTGCACTCCTTGATCCGGTCATACATTCAACTGTTTCTAAAGGCATGATCTTAGGAAAAACAATGAATTCCCCCGGCAGGTCAATTATCTTCCCCTTTTTAAAAAGACAAAACACCCCTTTTTTGAAAAGATAAACTCCCAAAAACCTTATTTTCCCTCTTCTTTTAGGTGTAAAATCAACTTCAAAGACCGTTGCATCGTCAATCTTTTCACCAGTTGCAGGAAATTCGCCGGAAACACCGCCGCTATTCCTGTCGATAAGCCACTTCCAGCGGTAATATCCCATTTTTCTGTCATACCGGTTCCTCTTTTCCTCTCCCGGTTCAGGAGTTGAAATGAAAGATTCGTAACCGGGCCTCGGATCTGATGACATCTCTTTATAAAAAATCTCTTCCCTCTGCTCATTTTTACCGTTATTCTTTAATGAAACCCTGTATTTCAACTTCTGATCCTTCGATATGAACTGCGGCAGAAAACGGATGACCTTAAATTGAGGAAACTTTCCAAGAAGCGACAAAGCGTCTGTAATTATTAAGGAAACTGCCGCGGCAAAAGTTATGAACAGCATAGACAGACTGGTGTTCAGCCCGAAAAAAAGGAGTGTGAAGGCAGAAATGAAAACAGCGGCTCCGGTTGTTGTAAATTTTCTGTTGAGTTTTTCATTGAAAATATAGGTCTTGCTGTACCAATTGTAGTAACGGCGTTTCATCAGTCTCTATTTGCAGCTCATTATATCAAGGATCACCCTGTCTGTCGTCTCCATTCCCTCTGATGCGACAATTGCAAGGTTTTTTATTGTCTTTTCGATATCTTTTTCAATTATTCCGTCAAATTCCGATATTTCGATATTCTCGATTGCAAGAAAAGCGCTTTGGAGTGCGGCACTTACAGCGGTAGAAACTTTCAGTGCGCAACCGGCTTTGGCCCCGTCACAGATCATCCCTGAAATATTACCGATCATATTTTTTATTGTGGAATTGATCTGCGGAAGTGTTCCTCCGAGAAGATACGCAACCCCGCATGCGGCACCTGTCGCCGCTGTAACAACTCCGCAAAGTGCCGACAGTCTGAACATGAACTCTTTCAGGTGAATCGCTATCAGATTTCCAAGATACAAAGCTCTGACAAGCTGTTCTTTTGAGCAGTGAAGCCTTTCTGAAGCCGCGAGTATCGGCAGCATAACCGTTATACCCTGATTTCCACTCCCTGAATTGCTCATGACAGTCAGAGTGCTTCCAGCCATTCTGGCGTCACTCGCCGCGGCAGTAAGAGCCATTGCCCAGTTGGAAAAATCATCGCACAACAGCCCTTTAACAATATTGCTCCTCAAGGTTTTCCCTACTCTCAGACCGTAATTACCGGTAAGCCCTTCAAGACCTATCGTCCTGTTCATTTCCGCCCCTTTAAGAACATATTCGATATCTTTCAAAGGAACTTCACTTATGAATTTCCAGATTCCTTCAACTGTCATATGATGCTCAACATTCTCTCCCGGCAGATTTTCATCATTTTTTGCAAAAGCTCCGCATGTTTTCTGAAATATGACATTCCCGTCAACTTCAGCAAGCACAATGTTGGTATGGCTTCCGCAGATCAGAGTACGGGCCTGATTTGAGCCGTTGAAACAGGTAGCTTCGATATAAAGCTTGTCAACTTTCTCTTTTACAGAAATTTTTATCACCCCTTTTTTTACAAGCTCTTTTGCTGAATCTATCTGATCTTTTGTCACACCGTTCAAAACTTCAAGCTCTTTTGAACAGTCTCCGCCGGTTATTCCAAGTGCCGCGGCAATATGAAGTCCCACCATACCGGTACCCGGAATTCCGACACCGACACCGTTCTTCATTATGTTCCCGCTTAAGAATATTTCAGCCCTTTCAACAGGTTTGCCAAGATGTTTTGCACAAGTTGCCGTAGCAAGAGCAACCGCTATCGGCTCAGTACAGCCGAGTGCCGGAACGACTTCGTGATCAAAGATCTCAATGTATTTTGAGTATTCCATGGCTCCTCCTTAAAAACTCAAAGCATTGTATCGAATGGATTTAAAAATACAAATTAGATATGGAGCTGATCTATTTCAGGAAGAAACTCTATTCGGGACAGGTTGTGTAAGTTGAGCCGTTATTTGTTATAACCGCAGCACCGTCATCATTGGTTATATCACAATCTTTTCCATTTGAGAAAACCACATTGCTCAGCGTGATCTTCGCTTCACTTTCGATCCAGAGCTGACCGTAGTCGTTATTTCCGCCGTACATGATGTCTGCATATGTAAAAACATTTGCATCACTGCTTGATTTGTATATTTCGATGTCGTTCCAGTCACCTGCGGATGGTGCATCCTTATAGCTTGTTATTGTGACATGTGCGGTTTCAGTTCCGCTAAGTTTAAGAGCTCCGCCGTCTTTTACATTGATATGGGCATTCTCTTTAAGGAAAAGGGTTACACCGGCTTCAATTTCAATCGGTTTGTTTATGTAGAGATATTCAATCTCGTATCCGATCGAAAGGTTTTTCCATGTGCCTGCTTTTGCAATATCTTCCGCCTGAACAAAAATCCTGTCAGTTGCATCGTCAGTAACTATCGGTGAAAGATCCGGCACTGCGTTTGCACCGACCATAACAGGATATGTATCTATATTACTGAATTCATTTCCGGTAAAGCTTTTAATTTCAGCTTCATTGTCAAAAATGACGCCGTATCCTTCAATATCAGCGAATTTACAATTATCTATTGAAACGGATGCTTCTCCGTCAACCCAGATAACACCGTAATCACCATTGCCGCCGAATTCAAAATTCACATATTCAAAAGCTGTGTCATTGGATGATGTGCTTTTTACTGTGAATCCTTTCCAGTCTCCCATTGCTGGAGCCGGCTTTGCAGATGTGAATACTATCGTCGCCGTTTCTGTTCCCTTTGCGATAAAGGATCCGCCGTCAGAAAGAGTGATGTGTGAATTCTGCGTCATAAAAAATGTTACACCGGGCTCAATTGTAACGGGCTTGTGAACATAAAGGTATTCCACTTCATATCCGATCGAAAGATTTTTCCAGGTTCCTGCGTCTTCGATATCTTCCGCCTGAACAAGAATTCTGTCTGTCGCATCGTCAGTAACTACAGGTGAAAGAGCGGGAACAGCATTTGCTCCGACAAACACAGGATATGTTCCGATATCAGTAAAAGAGTTGCCTGTGAAACTGTTTATCTTTGCACCGTTATCAAACATTACACCATAGTTGTCGATACTGATAAAAGAGCAGTTATCTATTTCAACATCAGCTTCTCCGTCAACCCATATCACTCCGTAATCGCTTTTTCCGCCATGTGAAAATGATGCGAATTGGAAGCTGTTGCCGCTTGATGCAGAACTTTTTATCTCGATACCGTTCCAGTCTCCGGCGGCAGGAACTGCTTTAGTTGAAAGGAAAGGAACGATATTGTCAACTGTACCGTTGACTTTTATTGAGCCGCCGTCAGCTACCGATATTCTGGAGTTTGAATCCATAAGGACTGTCGTACATTTATCCATTACAAGAGGTGCATTAACCCAGAGAGTCCCTTTAATGAGATGTATTCCCGACCATTCGGTTGCAGAGGTTATCTCTTCACCATCGTGCTCAACAGGAACTGTAACAGGGCAGTCCCCCGAATCATCATCGGATACTTCATCGGATACTTCATCGGATACTTCATCGGATACTTCATCAGATGTTTCGTCGGATACCTCGTCTGATACTTCGTCTTTGTCGGTGTTTGTTTCATCCGTCTCTTCTTTTGTGTTGTCGTCACAGGAAACCGCTAAAAAACAGAACATTGTGATAGCAATCGACATAATTAATACTTTTTTCATAATGACCTCCC
>CAZVWR010000006.1:0-101440 GCA_964630905.1 uncultured Spirochaetales bacterium
CGGTGATCATTCCGCAAAGAGAGTGCATGCAGACACTGAGTAAAAAAACCAAGGAAGCAAAGAAATAGGAGGTGCCCGGATGAAAGTTGATATTATTCTTGCAGGTGTCGGCGGACAGGGAATCCTCTCGATAGCAACTGTCCTTGGATATGCCGCAGTTGAAAGCGGACTTTTTGTAAAGCAGGCGGAAGTTCACGGAATGAGCCAGAGAGGCGGAGATGTCCAGAGCCATTTCAGAATTTCTGACAAACCGATATTCAGCGATCTCGTGCCGAAAGGGAAAGCAGACCTTATCGTAAGTGTAGAACCGATGGAATCACTCAGATATCTTCCTTACTTAAGCAAAGACGGCTGGCTTGTCACAAACACAAATCCGGTTGTCAACATAACAAACTATCCTGAAATGGAATCTGTCATGGCGCAGATCAGGAAACTTCCTCATCATATCGCCATCGACGGAGATAAGATCGCAAGAGAAGTAAACAATCTTAAAGGGATGAACATGGTTCTTGCAGGTGCTGCAAGCGTTTTCATCGACCTTGATTTTGAACTTATGAAAAAAGGGATCGAAGTCATCTTCGGGAAAAAAGGTGAAGAACTCGTAAAATCCAACATCGCCGCTCTTACCGCCGGCAGAGAATTTTCTGAAAAGAATAGGTAATTTCCACTGTATTTTACAACAAAATAACCGTCCTTGATTAATATTGTAAAATGGTAAAAAGTGCCAGAATTATTGTTTCAGGAAGTTATTAATTAAAAAGTGTCCCTTTTTCAGCTTTTATCTTTGCGCAGTCATAGGTTCCGTCAACTCTGACGAGTGTGTAATTACTGTTCGCATGATCGGGAATGGTTGTTTTGTCTCTTGTAAGAGTATTGTTCGATGCCTGAAGGATTACCTGTTCTCCCTGCCAGATAAAAGGACCTGTGATTTTGTTCTCGTTGACTGTTGTAATGTTTATGTCTGCAATGTTTCTGGCTGCAACATCAAGTGTGCCGGGACCGTTAAAAATTAAAGGAATGTTCCCTACGCAATCTATCCTTATGCCGGGATTAGTGTCATTATCCTGATCCCATTGTTTAGGATCGTTTTTGTCAACAGGCATTGTGTCGGTAAGAGGATTATCAAGTTTTGCACCGGTAACATCAACAAAATCTTCCATTAAAAGGTTATAATTAACATCTCCTTCTGTCACTGTGAATAGATAAGTCGCAGGAACAAGTGAAGCAATATACTGTTCGCTGAAAGACATGGTGAGATAATTTGAGCCGGTATTAACTTCAACATGGCAGACAGTTGCATCTGCTTTAACTTTAAGACCGTCAAGCCCCATTTCAACAAGAGCTATAGACTGAGTGACTGAAGTGCTTTTCTGCTCGCCTAAGCCGGGAAGAGTTGTTGTGGTGTTTGAAGTCGTCTGGACTTTAAGTGCCCATTTTCCGCTGAAATCATAAGTGTATCCTGAATTACCGGTATCACCTGTGTTACCTGTGTTGCCGGTATCACCAGTATTGCCGGTGTTTCCTGTGTTGCCCGTGTTACCGGTATCACCTGTGTTTCCAGTGTTGCCGGTATCACCAGTATTTCCAGTATTACCTGTGTTGCCTGTATCACCAGTGTTGCCGGTATTTCCTGTGTTGCCGGTATCGCCAGTGTTGCCTGTGTCACCTGTGTTTCCGGTATCCCCGGTGTTACCCGTGTCTCCTGTTTCCTTGGATTCCTCGCCGCATGAAACGATAATGAGTGCAAAAAGTGTAACAAAAACTAGCGTAAAGATCTTCTTCATGGGAACCCTCCGTTCTCAGATAAATAAAAGGACAGCTCATTATTTTATTCTTAACCGCTTTTTTCTCAATATTTTCTTTTCCTCTCAAAATGAGTAAAGTATCAGCATGATCTTTTACGGTGGTTGATATGATGCAGAAATACGGATTCATTAAGGATATTGATGTCAAAGCCCGTTTTGATGAAGTGAAGGCACAGCTTTTCAAGGAATACGGGATACTAGAACTCCACATTTTAAAGCAGATACATAGCGACATTATTCTTGTTGATGAAGGGGGAACAGGGGACGGGATCATTGTAACAAAACCGTTTACCGGAGCACTTGTCCGTACTGCCGACTGTTTCGGAGTTGCACTGATAGATAATGTTGCCGGTATATCTGGAATATTTCACAGCGGCTGGCGGGGAACTGAACTCAAAATAACAGTAAAAGGTGTTCAGATGATGAAGGATCTCGGGTGTTCAGATATCGAAGCGGTGATATTTCCCGGAATTGAAAAGTGCTGTTTTGAGATAGGTTCTGAACTGGTTGAAAGATTTAAAAATGCCGGCATTCCTGTTGAAATGAAAAACGGCAAATATTTTGCCGATCTTAAAACTTCGATCATAGAAAGTTTGAAAGCACAAGGTGTTAAAAACATTAAAGATATGTCTGAATGCACATTTTGTGGCAAAGGATTTTTCTCTTTCAGAAGGGATGGAACTGAAAAAAGGCACGGTGCTTTTGTTATAAATTTTTCGTAAAAATATCCATGGAAACATACTAATTTATTATGAAACGTTTTTTGGGAAACAGATTGGAAAAGCAATTGTTTTGCGAGCTTGATGATAATGAACTCGTTTCATACGCCGTTAACGGTTCAAAGGAGTGCTGGAATGAACTGGTCAAAAGGTATTACAGGATGATATTTGCAACAGCTTACAGAATAACCGGCGGAAGGGATACTGACGATGTTGTGCAGGAAGTTCTGATCCAGCTCTTTAAATCACTCGGTTCTTTTCGTAAAGAAGCGGCCTTTTCGACATTCCTTTATCGCCTGACGGTCAATATCGCATGCAGGGAAGTGAAAAAGATGATGAATCTTTCGTCGATAGTGGCTGTCGGGAACGAAGTGATTGAGAGAATGCTTGAAGGTGATGCAGGGGAAAACAGTTCATTTGAAATGCTGGACAAAGACGAAATGGAAAAAATGATAAGAAAAGCACTTTTTAAAATTTCTTCAGATATGAGAATGTATCTTACGCTTTTCTATGTCGAGGAACTCACTTTGAAAGAGATCTCTGAAATAGTGGGATCGCCCATTACCACAGTGGCATCAAGAATTAAAAAGGGGAAAGTCCTTTTACTTAAAGAAATGGAAAGAATGGCATGAACATTAAGCATCTGACTTTTGAAAGAATTGTGGAAGTATCTGAAAATCCTGAAATTATCAGATCTGAAGAGAAGCTCCACATTGAAAATTGCAAGATGTGCATCAAAAGACTGGAAGCTGCGGGCATGATAGGCCCTGCCTTGAAAAAGACAGTTGAGGTGGATCATCTTGTTGATGTGTCCGCTGTGGAAATGATGGCAGATAATGTTTTTGATATTGTTTCTTCGCAGGAGAACAGAAAAGGCGGTTTTTCAAAAAGAGTGGCGCTGGCTTTATCCGGAGTTGCCGCATTGATAATAGCAGTACTGTCAGTAGTGATGTCAATTTCTGAAAGTGACGACAGTAAAAAAGTTGAAGATACTTACGCTCAGAAAGAGGTGATCAGGGAAAGATCGCAGACAGACAGAACAGAAGATGAACCTGTTTCTGAGTTCCAAAGTGCGGTCATTGACATTGAAAAAGGGTCTGCAATAAAAAGAGAGAAATATGAAATTGCCGCAAAAGTGACAAGCAGAATAGTACACGAGCACGAAAATTATTATTCAGTCAAAAAAGGTGTTGTCGAATTCAAAGTTCAAAGCGGAACCGATTTTATGGTGAATTTGAACAATGTCGCACTGGTCAGGGTTCTTGGAACGGTTTTTACAGTCTCTGTTGACAGGAACGGATGTTTTGTGAATGTAAGTGAAGGACTCGTTGAAGTAATAGATCTTGAGCGGGGAGTGAGCAGATCTGTTGCAAAAGGGGGGAGCGATACTGTCTCAAAGGTGAAACGGCAGCCGGTTCCTGAAACTGTCACAGAATTATCAGACACCAGTATTGCAGAAGTAAAAAAAGATGAGTCAGGAAAGATCTCTCTGACAGACATTTTCAGCGGATCGCATAACGATGAAATGACCCGTGTGTTGATAAGCGACCTTGAAACTGCTCTGAAATTTTCCGATTCTCCTGAAATTCAGCTTAACGAACTGTTCGGATTATACAGGCATACCGGCCGCTGGGGCTCGATCATACACCAGTGGAATGCAAAATCTGACAAAGTTGACACAAAAAACAATCCTTTCTTAAGGGAAATGAATTTCGCGGCATGTGAAGCATCAATAAAATTATATCTTTACGACAACAAAGTCTGCAAAATGTATCGTCAGCGCTTTCCTTATGGCCCAGATCCCGACGGAATGGAAGACCACCTCAAAATGGCGTGGTGATCCGATTATTTGACAGATCATCATAAAATCTTATCCTTTCAGCGGTTTGTTAATTGAGGTGAGATGACTCTTTTAGAACTTGTTCTTGTAATAAACTTCCCGATATTCTTAGGGTGGTTTTTCAAACAGACAAAAATATTCAGGGAAGGGGACATCTCCGTTTTAAGAAAATTCGTTGTCAAAGTGACAGTCCCTTTCATTATTTTCAGGAATCTTTATCATGCAGATATAAATGAAATGGGTCAGCTTATTCCTGCCACGGCGGCGTTTTTCACTGTATCTATCCTTTTTGCGGTCACGGTTATGCTGATCCGAAAGTTCACATCTTCGCAAAAAGAGATATCAAACAGTTTCTGCATTGCTTCATTCATGGGTAACTACGGATATCTCGGCTGGGGTGTTCTTTTCTATTTCTACGGTGAGAGCGGCTTCACAAGAGCTGTTTTTTTTACAGTGTTCTTCTGGCCTGTTTTTCTTCTTCTCGGATTTGTGATGGTTGTTATCCTCTCAGGTAAAAAGCTGGACAAAGAATCAAAGACAGCAGTTCTTTCAGCTTTGAGAAGCAATGCCGTTGTCCCTTTAGTTGCTGTGTTTATAGCACTGGTAATGAATTTTCAAAAGATCGCTCTTGCCGGTTGGCTTTCAAAAAGCATAGAATCATTTGCTTCAATAACGATTCCCGCAATTCTTTTTACGGTCGGACTTTCATTTTCTATCATCATAAAAAAAGCTCACATCAGAGCGGTCGCAACAGGAGCCGTTCTCCGTCTTTTCTTAGGAATGGTTTTCGGAATTTCAGCGATGCTGGTCACTTCTTTACTTTTTGATATCGATATCGTTACAAAAAAGGTGATACTCCTTGAGTCTGTAATGCCTTCTGCCGCGATATCGCCGTTTTTTGCTGATTTTATAGATTCAGATAAAGAGGCGGTAAGCGGAGTAGTCACATTTTCGACACTTGTATCTCTGATCACTCTTCCAATGTGGTATTCGATCATTGAAACATGGAGCTGGATCTGATGAACATTAGAGAAAAGATCATCCTCACTTTTTCATTTACAGGACTGATGATCTCAACCATGCTGGTCATGAACGAAATTGAACTTAGAGGATATAATCCGTCACTTGGAAATGTCCCTTCCTGCTATATTTTCGCGAATGCTTTTATCCTGGTGATTCTGTCAGTCATCTTTTTGAAAGAAGAGGTGAAGTCGATGCTTTTTGTTGCCGGAACAACGCTCGGAACAGCTGTTTCAATATATTTTTCTGTGACCCATCTTTTAATGGTGAACCTTTCGCCCTCTTTTTATTCTGTTGCCACAAGTTATATTTTTACTGCTTTGTTTCTTATCTGTGTAGTAGCGAGATATCTTGTGATCAGAAAGTAATCTTTAAAAGAGCCTCTTTTACTACCGGCTCAACCGTTTCATCTTTTAGCATCTGCTTCACGATGATCTTCATTTCCGGGTCTTTCGGTATCAGATCTTTGATAAGATTAGTGAAAACTATTTTTGTTTCAGTTATTTTCGGATCGTTGTGAATGTTTTTTTCACGGATCATTGAAATTATGATGTGCTTAAGCTGTTTCCCGCCTGTAGCAAGAATGAATGAGCTGATGATCTCTTTCTGCGTTCTTTGTATGCTGTTGAAATCATAGAACTGGCTTGTGAGTGATTTTTCAAGAAAATAGACGACACCTGTTTTGAAAAGCTCTTCATTGACGATCCCCATTTCAAGACAGTCCTTCAAAAGCGCAAGCATTTCCGATCTTTCATTTTCGCGTGGTGACAGGATGAAAACAAGCATAATGTCCAAAGAAGGATGTTCTTTCATGGCCGATATGATCTTTGAAGTATACTGTTCCTTTGTGCTCTGGTAAAGAACGAGTTCCGTCCATTTCGCAACATGTTTCGGCGGAACAAAAGGGAGCTGAGGTATGCTTGAAAGGTAGAAAGCAAGGAATTTTGAGTCCGCATGTTCAATGAAGCTCATAATGTCCTCATCGGCGATTTCTATGAATTTTCTATAGATATTCTCAGAAAGCTTTGCATTGAAAAGTCCATATTCCTTAAAAATAAAACTGATCAGTTCCATAAGAAGAGCGTGGTCTTTCCCCAGAATATCGGAAAACATCTCATCGAGTTCAACACTGCTGTAAGTTATCGATTTTGTGAAAAGAACATTGATGTGAGGATTGAGGATCTCTTTCATTACAGGATAGATCGACCCTGTTTCAGATTTAATTTCATGGTGGTTTTTCAGGAATATGAATATTGTTGCAAGATCGAGATATCTTTTAGCTTCGATGAGGATGTTCACCATGTCCCTGATGTAGGGTTTTATATCTTTGCCCGTTTTCAGATAAGGTGAAAGTTCGACAAGAAATTCAAGATAAAGTTTTAAAGGTTTTCCCCGGTACTCTTTTGAAATGCCGGAATCTTTTCTGTCAACTGAGTGTTGATAGTCCTGAAGTGTTTTATCTGTAGCTTCAGTGTTGAATCCGCTCATCAGAACTCCGCTATATCCAGCGTCCCTTCAAAAACCTTTTCCGGAATGCCGCTCATTACAATTCTGTTCTCGCTTTTGATCCTGTATACTATCTCTCCGCCCGGGAAGAAAACTTTCCAGCTCTCATCCGGTTTTACGATATTTCTCTTTAACAGTGCGTGTATTACGGCACCGCCTCCTGTCCCGCAGGCGAGAGTAAATCCGGCTCCTCTTTCTTTGACTATTACAAAAACACTTTTTGATCGCTTGTTAATGGCTGTGACGATCTCGACATTTATTTCACAATTCCATGAACTGTTGTTCTGAAAATGATTGGCTATGCGATGTATTTCAGAGGCATCCGGTTTGATATGTGGAAAAAGGACAAGATGCGGATTTCCCATTGACACAGAATATGCATCAAATTTTTTATTGCTGAATTCAACAGTTTCTGTGTTTATGAGATCAGGTTTTCCAAGATCAGCTTCGATTGAAAGTTTTCCGTTCTTGAGCTTTTCCCATTTTACCTCAAGCTCTCCTCTGCCGGTCTCGATCTTAAGAGGGTTTTTTTTCAAACCGCAATCTGTTATCAGATATGAGACAAAACATCTAAGACCGTTGCCGCACATTTGTGCAGTTGAACCGTCACTGTTAAATATTTTCATCCCGGCATCGGACGTATCTGAGTTAAAGTGTACCAGAACTCCGTCAGCACCGACACCGAAATGCCTGTCACAGATGTTTTCTGCATTTTCAGATGTAAGAGCCGGTTCTTTGATTATTACAAAATCGTTGCCTGTCGCTTGATATTTAAAGAAATTGATCATTATCTGCTCCGGAAAACAATGAACTTGCTCCCGAGAAAGTTCACAAGTGTGCCTGCTATTATCCCCGAAAGATTCGCAATGTCAGGAACAAAACCGCTTTGACTCGCAAAAGTTCCAAGAACAAGATTGTAAACGATATATCTCGGAATAAGAGAAATAAGACTTACTGAAAGGAATTTAATGAAAGCGTCCTTCGAAATCTGCATGTTCGCAGTTTGAGAATGGAATGTCCAGAAATGGTTTATTATGTAATTCTGAATGACAGCCGCGGAATATCCGAAAATCGGGATGATATTGAGCAGAAGCCAGTTCTCAACACCGAAAGAGACCTTTATGAGATGGAAGATGCCGGCATCTGTTATGAGCCCGAGTCCGCCTGTAATGCAGAATTTTACAAACTGTGTGGACATGAGCTTTTTTAAGAAACTGTCCATCAGCACTCGACTCTGTTACGGCCGTTGTTCTTTGCTTCGTAAAGTTTTTTATCGGCGGCATCAATGAGAGCTGTGGCTGATACTATCTCAGGTTTATATTCAGCAACACCTGCGCTGATAGTAACTCTTATGGTGTGCTGATTGATAAATACTTCGTTCTGGGCGACCGCAAGACGGATCCTTTCTGTCGTTAGAACTGCTCCGCTCAAAGGTGTTTCAGGAAGAATTATCACAAACTCCTCCCCGCCGTATCTCGCTATGAAATCAACACTTCTGAAAAATCTTCCGAAAAGTTTGCTCAGATTTGTCAGAACGGCATCTCCCGCAAGATGGCCGAAAGTGTCATTGACAGGCTTGAAATGATCAATATCAATCATGACAAGTGACATTGAATGACCGTATCTTTTGCATCTTGAGAACTCACTCTCGAGTTTGTCGTCAAATGATTTTCTGTTGTATAAGCCTGTGAGTCCATCCTTTATAGAGAACTGATAAAGCTGATCGTAATATTCAGCTTCCATGTCGTGGCTTGATATGAATTTGAATATTGTGTTGCCGATCTTCACCCTGTCACCGTTCTCAAGCTTTTTTATGCCTGAAATTTCATCTTCATTTACATATGTTTTATTTGTACTTCCGAGATCCTCGGCATAGAACTGCTTGTCTTTTTTGAATATTCTCAAATGGTTGCGGCTCACACTCGGGTCATTGACAATGATGTTGCAGTTGTCACCTCTGCCGATGACTATTGAATCATCGTCGATGTCCCTTCTTTTGCCCAGATTAGCTCCGTAGATCTCAAGCAGAATGAACCTGTCTTGACTGAAATTGAGATCTTCCCGCTTGGAAAGATCGATGATCTGAGTCGCTTTCTGTGTTTCCTCGTTTTTCTTGACTGCCATTTTATCTCCTCTTAAAAACGAATCCTACCCATTCATTTTCCTGAACTTTTTTTATAAGTTCAAAGTTATTCAGACCCATTTTCTGGATGAAGTTATCAGATTCAGATTCAAGAATTCCTGAAAGAACAAGCCATTTTGAAGAAAGCCGCTTAAGGTCGTCGGCCAGAAAATAGAGAACAGATGAAATTATGTTTGCAACTATAAGTTCACATGGTTTTTCAAACATGAAAAGGGGTTCCCTGCTTATGCTGATGGAACCTACAAGGTCATTATAGACCGCATTTTCGAAAGCATTTTCGAGCGCATCAGGATCGTTGTCGATCGCTGTAACTTCAAGTTCCGGTTTAATGCGCAGTGATGAAATTGCAAGAATGCCCGATCCGGTTCCGACATCCATCATCGAATTTACACTGCTATCTTTTTTAAGCACTTCTTCGATCAGACTGATAGAAATTTTCGTTGTTTCGTGGTGACCTGTTCCGAAACCGCGTGAAGGATTTATAACGACATTCCCTTCCTTCCTTCTCCATGGCGGAACAACAGTTATCCTGCCGATCGAGACGGGGATAAAGTACTCTCTCCATTTTTCGACCCAGTCACCTTCAGAAATGACAGTAAGATCGAGATCTTTCAGCATTTTCAGAATGTTATCGTTCTTCTCAAAATAGAGTACCATCACATTTTCCCTTTCCATGCTTCCGAGGAATCCTTCGATCTGAAAGAAACGCTCAACCGAATAATCTCTCGGGACTACTGCCTGATACCACTGATTCACGACTCACCATAAAACAAATAATTGGATTAATAATAATGATACCTGTCAAAAATGCAAATTAGTTTTTATTCCGGAATGTGATGTAAAAAATGTTGACTTTGAGTCATTTTTAATCATTATACTTCTGCTTTGCTCTTTTTAACAATTGAGTCTTGTATTGCGGAGGAGTGGCCGAGTGGTCGATGGCGGCGGTCTTGAAAACCGTTGACGTGAGAGCGTCCGTGGGTTCGAATCCTACCTCCTCCGCCATTATTTTTTGTGTTTGCGGAGAGGTGTCCGAGAGGCCGAAGGAGCTCGCCTGCTAAGTGGGTGTAGGGCTAAAACTCTACCGTGGGTTCGAATCCCACCCTCTCCGCCATTTTTTTTTGAGTGTGCCCATAGCTCAACTGGATAGAGCGTCTGGCTACGGACCAGGAGGCTGGGGGTTCGAATCCTCCTGGGCACGCCACGGTCTTTCAGGATGGAAAGAGAAATCAGTTATATGAAACAGGCACTTGAACTTGCTCAGGAAGCAGGTCTGCAGGGAGAAGTTCCTGTAGGTGCTGTAGTGGTCTTTGAAAATAGAGTGATCGGAAAAGGATATAACAGGAGAGAATCGACCAATTCTCCATTGTCCCATGCAGAGATCGAGGCTATTCTTGAAGCTTCAGAAAACATCGGAAGCTGGAGACTTGAAGATTGTGAGCTTTATGTAACACTTGAGCCGTGCATCATGTGCAGCGGTGCAATTCTCCAGTCAAGGATCAAAAGAGTTGTTTTCGGCCCCAGAGACCCGAAAGCTGGAGCTGTCAGATCTCTTTACAATCTCCTTGAGGATAAAAGGTTGAATCATAGAGTTGAAGTGGTAGAAGGAGTTTTGTCTGATGAATGTTCTTCAATACTTACCGGTTTTTTCAAAGATATAAGAAGCCGTCAGAAGAACGCAGTGTTAAAGACAGAGCAGAATAATGACTTTTAAGCGGAGAGATGTCCGAGTGGTTGAAGGAGCCTGACTCGAAATCAGGTGCGCTCTTTACGGGGTGCCTGGGGTTCGAATCCCTATCTCTCCGCCATATTTTCTTTTCGATCTTTTAAACGGAGAGGTGTCCGAGAGGCCGAAGGAGCACGATTGGAAATTGTGTGTAGGCTTAACACCTACCGTGGGTTCGAATCCCACCCTCTCCGCCATTTTTTTTATTATGGCCGGGTACTGTACAACAAGCCCCGCAAACCCCGTCAGGTCCGAAAGGAAGCAGCGGTAGCGGATCGTTTGTGTGTTGCAGTTTTCCCGGCCTTCATTTTTTAAGGTTATTTTCAGAAAAATGACACTCGAGTTCACTTTTTGCATTGACTAAATCAGTAAAATTGTTAGAATTCTGTTGATTGTGTGTTATTGGAGAGAAAATATGGTTAAATTTCTTAACATTCGAGTGGGATTCAGAGTTTTGACAGTCGCAGTTGTTTTTTTTGTTTCTGCATCTCTAAGCGGCGAATCTTTTGTTTCAATACAGGGTTATCCTCAGGAAAGATCTGAAGTTCCCGATTATCAGTTCCAGACACAGACAACCATGGTGCTTAACCAGACGATAGACAGGATCCTTTATCCGGTTATCGGTTTTCCGGCAATGGTCACAGCGGCTGATCCCGAAATGTCCTTCATAATCCGGTCTGAGAATATTCCTGAAATAGATAACATCAGGATAGTTCGCGAAATAGGTGGCAATGTTAAAGAATTTCAGGATCTTATCCCTTATTCCATTGAGCAGTGCGGATCTGGTCTTTATAAAGTCAAGATGATAGTTCCGGTAATTCTTCCAAGTGTAAGATATGACTTGAGCGTTAAACTTAAAGGCGAAGAATTTCCAATTATATCAAGGAATTCTGTGTTCTTTTCTGAATTTGATGCGTCCACGAAATTTTTTATCTGGGCCGATCCGCAGATAGAGGACCTGCAATCAAAAATGGCTGGAGATCTCAATTACAATTCGGGGGAATATCCTTACAAAAGCGATTCGATCCTCGATTTTTCCAGGCAGGAGGGGATCATAAAAACCACCATATCGAACCTTAACATGGGTGACCGCCATTTTGTTACAATGCTTGGTGACATAGTTTTCGGGATTAATTATCAGAGAGAATATGAAGACATTCTTTCACTCATTGTCAATCTTGAAATTCCGTTTTTCCCGGTTCCGGGCAATCATGACGGGTATGCGAAGTTCACTGAACAGAACAACCTTTTCTCGCCGCTTGACTGGGATGGTTTGCAGTACTGGACGAAATTTGTGGGTCCGCTTCACTATGCGTTCAATTTTAACGGGCAGACATTTCTGATGCTTAATACTTATGACGGAACTCCGCAAAGAAGGGCGGCAGGCGATGCTCTCGGAATTGGTGATAATGCGGCGGTGCCGGTCAGCAACTGGGGCGGATTCCTTACCGACAGGTCTCTTAGCTGGATAGAGATAATGATGGATGACTATGATGTTTTCGGCCTTTTCAGCCACATGCTGCCTCTTGGACAGAATGCGACAGGTCTATATCATCCGATGAGAAAATTCCCGAAAGATTCTATAAAATATAAAGAAAATCAGGAATGGAATATTGAAACTTCAGAATGGGACAGCGACCTGACTGATCTTATATTCAACGAAACAGATAAGATTAATACAGGTGTCAAGACCGCTGAATATATGACAAAGCAGTCTCCGTCCCCGATATATTTTTCAGGGCATACCCATCAGGATAGAATATATCTTTTTGAAAAAGGGGAAGAACTTGTTCCTGAAAGCGGAGTTTTTGCTGCTGATGACATGGAATTTATAATGACTACAACTGCCGCTACAAGTGGTCAACTATATTGGGGATTCAGGAAAGTTGATGTCGGTGTGACGGGGGATGTTTCCTATAATTATACCTGCGGCAGAGGTGTAAACTGTATGCCCAGCAGTGAAACGGAAAAAGGTTTTCAGTCAGTTCCGGCAGGGAATATGTGGGTGACATACACATGGAACTCTTTTGGAAATGATAATGAATCGATCTTCACGGGCGGAGACGGATTTTCAGACACGGTAAATGCAGAGGTTATGAATTATCTGCCGACAGAGGAGCCGGTGACTTTGAGATTTTTTATGCCGGCAGGTAAAAGTTATAAGATCGAAAATCCTAAGTTCCATATATCAAATGCGGCTGTTTCAAAGGATATGACAACTCTTATCCTGACAGTGAAGGGAAGTGTTGCCGCCGGTTCGGAAATGGATAAATTCCTTGCGAAGGATTTTTCAAGGAAAGTTGAATTTGTAACAGTTACCCCGTCCACTGCGACAGCTGTTGAGCCGCAGATCGAATATCCGCAGACAATTTTTGAAGATGAGCCGCTAAGTGCTGAAGTTAAGAACGGTGATGATTTCCTTTCACTTGTCTGGATAAGGAACAAGATCGAGTTTGCACAGGGCGAGACCTTTTCTGTAAAGTTTGATAACTATCAGGATGTTGAGACGATCTTCCTTATTTATATTGATAAAAGCGGGGTTCACGGCACAGCACTCTTTAAAACTGATATTCAGAAGCGTCCTGAAGAAGAACCCGATGAAGAAGTATCTGAAGAAATTGAAGAAACCGCTGATCCCGATGTGACAGAAATTAATGAAATTCAGGAAGATTCCGATGAAGATTCCAACACAGAAGAACCAAAAAAGAAAAAGTCCGGCTGTTCAGTCACTGTGATTTAGATTAAGAATATTACCCATTCCTGTCAAAACATAAAAACACGAAAATTGCAAAAAAACGGTGTTTTTGTATCATCATTTTAATTAACTGTTTTTTGGAGATGATCATGAAAGCGGCAATTATTCAAAACAATCCTGTATGGGGCGAAAAAAGCAGCAATATTAATGATTTGATAGAACTGATGGAAAAAGAGAAGGCAGATATTTATATCCTTCCCGAAATGGCTTACACCGGATATCAGATCACTTCAAAAGAGGAGGCGGAAACCCTTGCCGACTCGGTTGATTCAGAAAATATCGGCCGTTTTGTGAGTTGGTCAAAAGAACATGACAGTGCAGTTATTCTCGGCTTTCCGGAAAAAGCGTCTGACGGTCATATTTATAACTCAAGTGTAATGATCACTCCGGAAGGGGAAGTGCACATTTACAGAAAAACACACCTTTTTTATAAGGAGAAGCTTTTTTTTGCTCCCGGCAACACAGGATTTGATGTGTTTGAGTGGAGAGGAGTTAAAATCGGGCTTGCAATATGCTTTGACTGGTATTTTTCTGAAAGTTTCAGAACACTTGCGTTAATCGGGGCGGACATTATAGCACATTGCTCAAACCTTGTTATGCCTCACTGCCAGACAGTTGACTATGCCAGAGCAATTGAAAACAGAGTTTTTATTGCAACGGCAAACCGCATCGGATCTGAAGAAAGAGACGGCGAAAAACTCACTTTTACTGGTCAGAGCGTTCTTGTTTCACCCAAAGGAGAATATCTTATAAAAGCTCCGGCTGAAGAAACAGGGTGTTTTACGGCTCAAATTGATGTTGCAATGTCCCGCAATAAAAAAATTAATGAATTCAATGATGTAATTGCAGATAGAAGAGAGCTGTTCTATTGGGATCATCCTGTGAAATGATCTGATAACGGGAGTTTATTCAATAACAGTCAGTTTTTGTGACTGGTCGTTATGTTTCTGTTCGGGGTTGTAGTATGGGTTGACTGATGATTCGCCGGTCGCCCCTTCCATCGGATAGTCTGCAAGAAGTTCAAAATTGAATGTAGCGGTCGCGCCGTTTGCGATGTGGTTGATGTAGAGTATCACCTGTCTTGGTGTGGTTTCATATTTCTGGAGATATGTTCCTGCTTCAACAGCGGTATCAAGCTGTGCCGGAATAAGTGTGAATCCCGGTGCGATACCGATGCTTGCAAGGACCATGCTCACTCCGGCGTCACTTACATTTTTAACTGTGACTGTGACTCCGACTGTATCGTTCACATTCAGAGAGGTCTTGTCATAGTTGACATCAATCGTGAGCGGACCTGTTGAAGTGTCATCTTCACCCGGAATGTACCATGTTGCGGTTGCCTGATACATCATGCTTCCTTCACCTGTGAAATTGATCTCGATATTGTTCTCACCGTAAACAAGGTGCTCTTTGAAATCGATCAGACGGAGCACATCAGAGTTTTCAGGAGTGATGACTATTGTGGTTTCAGGTGAACCGTTAGCACTCACTTTTACAGTCGCGTCAGCTTCTGAAGTGCCGTTGTTGAGCGATTCGATCATGAATCTCAATGCAAGGATAGTTCCCTGAGTCGTTGACCAGTTGCCGAAAGAATCCTTCTGTCTTACAAGCCAGTTAAGTATCTGACCTGCAACATCTGAATATCCGCCTTTGTCAAGAAGGAGAAGTCCTATAAGAGCGGTCGTTTCAAGATTTGCTCCATCGCCACTGCTGTAAGTCTCTGTATTTACAGTCTGTTCCCAGTGTGCTCCACCTTCTTCATCTTCGATTTTCTTGTCGAGGATGTCGCTGATGAGCTTATTTATGACAGTTGCACTTCCACCATTTTTTACAAGTGCGATAGCGGTCATTGCCATTGAATATGTGTCTTCAGCTTTTGAAGCGTTGTTTTCAAGATATTTCACAGCGTTCTTTCTTGCAGTTTCCTCTTTGTCAGCCCTTGAAAGTGCCCATGCTCCATAAGCTGTTGTTCTTAAAAGTGAATTCTCAAAATTATTTATCGCCCCTTCAGCAATTCCGCCGCTAGTAGGAATAAATGACCCGTCAGAGTTCTGTTTTGAAGCCATCCATGCCGCAGTTCTTGTGATAATGGCAGGATCGACCTCGTGGACTGCGCTCATGTCAACAAATTCAAGAAGTCCGTAAGCAGTGAGAACAAAATGGGCAGGTTCAGCACCGAACCATTCAAATCCGCCGCCAGTGACTTCATAAGTGAGAAGCCGCTGATAACCCTGAGTTATGAAATCCCTTGCCTTAAGCTCGATCTCAGGGGTCAGGGTATCCGTTGCGATCATGTACTGAAGCACAAGAATGTTCGGATATGTAGCAGATGAAGTCTGTTCAAAACAGCCGTAAGGCATCTGGAACATCGAATCAAGCCCTTCAACAGCCTGAGACATGATGCCGGGATAGATTTTAACAAAAAGTTCAGCACTGTCAGCGATCGCATTTTCAGGAATTGTGATCGTAATGCTCTTGTTTCCGTTCAGCAGTGCACTTTCCGATTTGTCAGCCATTATTCCGTCAGGTTTTACGGTGACACTTCTTTTCACAGCGTCTGACATTTTTGAACCGTGTGCGAATACTGTGAGAGAGTGTTTTCCTATTTTAAGAACTTTTATCGGGAAATATGCGGCTGAAACCGAATTTGCCGGAACTGTCACTTCAATCGCGGATGAGCCTGTCATTTCAAACCACTCCTCAGAATCGGCTTCAAGAGTAATTTTCTGAGATTCATTAAGGTAATTGTAAATTCCGACAGGAACAGCAACTTCATCGTTTTGCGTAAGGAAAACAGGGAAATCAATGTCAACGAAGAAATCCTGGAAAACTCTTATGCTGTCAAGAGAACTGCCAAGACCGCCGTTCAAGCTGTTGGCAAGAGATGTAACTCTCCATGTGGTAATTGAGTCAGCCATCAGCACTTCAAGTTCAGCGACGCCCTTTTCATCAGTAATGAGCTGAGGATTGTAGTAAAGCGTTTCAGGGAACCATTCACGAACTTTAACTTTTGCATTCGGTTCACCGCCGGTATCCCCTGAATCACCGCTGTCTCCGTTATCTTCAGGATCCCCGCCCGTTGCCGCTTCATCGCTTACCTCACCGTTATCCATTTCGCCCCATTGTGCTTCACAGACCTTTATTTCCATTGTGATGTCGTCTTTTGTTCCTGCTGTTTCATCAGGTCCTGCCGAGATCAGAGTTGCAAGAGCTTTTTCGTAATCTGCGGTTCCGGGAGTTCCCGACATGATGTTGTCCCACGGGTCGGTGTTTTCAGGTTTTGCGAGTATTTTATCAAGTTCTTCCTCAGAGATCGCTCCGTTTGTGCAGTCAGAAGTTTCGCCGTTATCAAGAGCTTTAAAAATTGCATCAGCTTTTGCTTTTGCCGCCGCCGTAGAAGCTGAAAGATATGCGTTTTCAGATTGGGAGTAGTCATCCGCCGCAACGCCGTGGCTTAAATTGCCCGCATTTCCTGCAAAGAACGCATCGGCTTTCTTTTCAATCTCTTCTGCCTGTTCTTCATCTTCAACAGGGGTTACGATCTCTTCATAACTTGTGCCGTAGATCGCATAAGTCGATTCCATCACAGAACTTTCGATGTTGAAATATGTCTGTTCCATTCCCGGAATGAAATCCATCACATGGAAGACGGCTTCATCAACCATTGCAACTCCGAGTGCCGCAACGACCGGTTTACCTTCAGCATCTTTTATTTTGAACTGCGCTTTTGCCGTTTCTCTAGGCTTATATTCTTCTTTATCAGTAGAGAATTCGATATTGAGCGAACTTGATCTTCTTACATACACTCCCTTGGAGGAACGGATGATATTTCCTTCTTTTGTAAGGTAATAAGCAAGAATTTCAACAGGTCCGTGCATCGTTTCATCAAGAGTGATGTCTGTGCTCCCTTTTCCTTCCTTGAATTCGACAGTCTTCATCAGTCTTATCTGCCCGTCTGCTATCACATCGATATACGCTCTGTCGGGAAGCATTGACGGCTGCGGCATTTCAGGGTCGTATCCCGTAAAAATGTTGACGGTCATCGTATCTCCGGTGCCATAAATAGACGAATCTGTCGAAAGGAATACAAATTCGCTGTTGTCGTCTTTGGTGAAAATAACATCGCTTTCAAATGTCTTGTCTTCGTATTTTACTGTAACTTTTACAGCTTCAGAATCTGTGAGAGCCATTTTAAACTCTGCAAAACCGCTTTCGCCGACAGTTATCTTTTCGGAATTTTCACCTGCTTTTACAGTGACTTCAGCCGCGAGCGGAGTTCCGTTCGGATCGGTGAGTATGAAGTACATATCCTGCTCAATTCCGGGAAGCATTTTTCCTGCGGCCGGAACAAGTGTTGCGATCACAGGGGCTTTTACAACTTTTATTGTTTTAACTGTGGACTGTTCGTGGTCTGCGGTATCTGTGACCGTTATCTCAAATTTTACGGTTGCCTTTCCCTGATCAAGCTCGCTTCCTGTAAAATAGTCAGGAAGTTTTGCCTCAAAATTATATTTTCCATCTTTAGTCAGAGTTGCATCAATTATTTTCACAGTATTTTCAGACACATCGAAAGTTTTTACTTCGATATGGACACTTCCTCCGCTCACCGGCTTTCCGTAGAAATAATTTGAAGTTATAGATCCTTTTACAGTTTCGCCGGGCATGTAAAAGCCTTTGTCGGCTTTGAAATCTATCCCGAACTTAGGAAGCACATATCTTTCGACAGTTATGGTCTTTTCAGAAGAAATATTCCCGTCAACTAAAGCAGAAATTGTGTAATTTCCGAGATTTACAAGATTTGCAAGTTTGAAGTCGGCGGCAAATATTCCGTATCCGCTGGTTTTTCCCTTTTCTTTATATACTTTATTGCCTTTCGGGTCGGTTATTTCAAGAGTTATGTCGCTGTCTGTGATCGGGTTCTTTGCAGGAAGTTCAAGTGAAAGTGTCCTGATGTGAATTGTCTGACCGGGCTGATAGAGAGGTTTGTCGGTTGTCAGAAGTATTTTGCTCAGTTGTTCCGCAACAACTTCAGTTTCAACGCTTCTTGTTCCGTATGCGGTTTCAGTTGTCACCACCATTTTAAGGGTGCCGAAAACCGATTCATCAACAGAAACAGGGACGGATGCCATTCCGGATTCATCAGTTTTTGCAGTGAATGTTCCGACAAGTTCCTCTCCGCTGAAAAGTTCGACATTGAGGTCTTTGTTCATGATAGGGTCGCCGCTCATTATCGGGTCGCCAGAAAGGACATCATTAACAAAAAGACGGAAAATTGATTCTTCACCCTTAATTATCTGAGCACTTCCAAGTATCTGGGTTTTTATTCTGGGTGATATCCGAAACATTGAAAGTTTGCCGTTGAGGTCGTAATCACTCCATTTTATTGAATATTTCATTAACAGGTTCGAAAGGTCCTCAAGCCCCGGAACATAATCTTTTCCGAGTTCGATTACTATTTCATTTGTAAGTGGAGTAATTGTCGATTTCACAGATCTTGTCAGATTTTCCACATTCGTTCCGTCAAGCTTGTCCACATTGACTGAAATATCGGCCATGATCGAAGGTGAGCTGCTTTCAAGCTGTGCAGGAATGTTAAGAAGGTATTTTTCCGATTCATAGGAAATATAGATCTTAGCTTCATTTACTTCAAGAGGCCCTACTTTTATGACCCGGTCGCTTTCATCGTCAAAAGGATTTTTCTTTTTTCCTGTCTTAGAAGCCGAATTTTCACAGGAAAAAAGAAAAACAGCAAAAATCGTCATAATTACTGTCAAAAACTTAACTTTCATGGTTCTCTCCCCATATTGTTAAAAAAAACAAGTGGCTCTTTAGTTCTATAAACAGCGGAAATTTATTTAAATATTCTACTCAAGATGCGATTTTTTACAAAAAAAACCATTCGTCTGGAAGAAAATCTGTTTTATGGAAACAAAAATAGTTGAACGATTGAGCAAATGTTCAAGTAAGTGTCTGGACTATTTGACTAAAACCGGTTTTTGATATAATCTTTTGCGGTTTTAAATGAATTTTTCAAAGGTCTTATGAAGGTTACGATTCTGATTTTCACACTTTTTCTGTTTTCCTGCAATTCGGGCAATTCAACATTGGATACAGATAATTTTTCTGATGCTGACAGTTCTGATTATGATGAAGCTGAAGATGTTTGTGATAATGATATTGAAGAGTTAATTGACGAAGAGCCGGACGAAATTCCTGATATTGTCTATCCTGAGCCGACATGTATTGAAATATATGAGGGAGATCCGAAATCAAAATTGTGTTTCGGTCCTGTGAAAACAAAAGTGAAATGCAACGGTTTTCCCAAAGACGGAGAGTACACAATCATTCTTAATGAAAACAACCTTATCGGCAACACAAGTGATCCGATGGATATAAATGATGATTTTGTGTTTTTTCCGATTTATCCTAAAAATGAGAATATCCGTGCAAACATTTATGGCTGCAATAGGCTTGACGGATATCTTTATGAAATTGTTTCTTCCAAATACAACCATCAGTATTTCACTGTTGATCATAATTTGATAGTTTTTATGGTATGGGATTCAGACTCTAAACTATTGCTGGGGAATCTTATAACAAATGAACTTAAGGAATTGAAAGACTGGGGAGGGCATGGAAAACTTCAATTAAACTATCCTTATCTTACTTATCTTGGCGGTGTTAGAAATCCACGGATTCTTAACCTTGAAACAAATGAAACGGCAGAGCTTAACTGGCTGAAAGGACCGTTTCCGAGGAATGACGGGAAACATCTTGTGCTGACCGGTTATTATAAACAGCCGGGAGAGGGAGATGATGACACTCCTTTCGGGTCAGCCGCATGGATAGTTGATATGGAGACACTTGAAACAAGGCCTCTTAATGTTACGGCTTCATTTGCCGAAGGAGTTGTCAATATAGAAGGCGATTATGTTTTTATCGGTTCAGGTCGAGATACGGTTTATTATGAAGACTATCCGATGCAGTACAGCGGAATGGATATTTACACATTCAACCTTAAAACAAAACGGGAAGAAAAGATGACTCCTGAGATAAAAGGGATCTTTGAAGGGAACAGCATTAGACCGAGCTTTGAATATCCATATTTTCATTATGTTTCGAATGAGGATGACTATCTGTACAGCGGAGGAAGTTTTATTTACAATATTGAAACAGAGGAAGTAACTCCCTTCTGGGAAGGGACAGGAGATCAGTGGATTTACATAAAAAACAGATATGTTCTGATGGGCAGTAATTATCGTCATGGGTTATCAAAAATATCCAATCTTCCCAGAGAACATGACGACAGTCAGTGTCATGACAACAATATCTGCACCGATGACAGATATTTTGTAACAGACGGAAAATGTCATTTTATACCCAACCATGAAAGATGTGATGACAATGATGTTGATACACTTCTTGATGTCTGCGTTGAAGGGATCTGTCAGGGATACTCAGGAACAGGCACAGATGAAGGAATGGTTTATGTCACTGCCGGCAGTTTTATTTATGACGGACTTGAATTCAGGATAAAAAAACCGTTTATGATGGATATATTTGAAGTTACCAACAGTGATTATGAAAAATGTGTTGAATCAAAAGCATGTGTCCAGCCGTTAAAGAACCGTTCGCTGACAGTGATAGATTATTATGGCAATCCGCTTTATGACAACTATCCTGTTCTTTATGTGAACCATTATGAAGCGCAAATCTACTGCAACTGGCTCGGAAAAAGACTACCCACCGAATTTGAATGGATGAAAGCGACATGGGACGGCACAGAGAAAACTTATCTCTGGGGAGAAGAGGAACCGACAACAACGAATTATTATGCAAGAACAACAACAGGTTTTCTTGGAGCCGTCGGATATGATGTTGTCGAAGTCGGTACATTCCCTGTTGATAAAACAGTTTCCGGAATTATGGACATGTCAGGCAATGTCGGAGAGTGGACAACAAGTGAATGGAACTATGACCTCTGTGTTGAACCACCTTGTGAAGGATATTTCGGCTCAGACCTTGTCGTTGTCAAAGGCGGAGGAACTGACACCGGACCTGAACTTAAAACCAGACACCCCTACACTCCGTGGACACACTCATTTTTTACCGGATTCCGATGTGTGAAAGATGTGGGAATAAAACTTGATTGATTCCTGCTTTTTGGGTTGCTGCTATAAACAAATCTTAAAATTGTTATTTATGTTAAATTATGTAAAATATCTGCGTATTCAGGTTTATTACTTTTTTTGATAGGGAGTGAAAGATGAAACTCAATCTGTTTATCGCTGTTATTTCAGCGGTTTTCTTTTTTATGGGCTGTTCAAGTGGTGAAAGCAAAACAAATGATGACTCCAAAACTGATGATTTTGTGAAGACAGATGACGAGGCGGTGATAGACAACGAAGTGACAGACGATGCAGTTGATCCGGTCTGTGGCAATGCAACTGTTGAAACAGGCGAAGTTTGTGACGGCGGTGAGAAGGATTGCAAAGTTCTTGATTCAGCAAAATGGGGTTCAGGCAAAGCGGCATGCAAAACCGACTGTTCAGGATATGACGAAACAAACTGTGTTGAAATAGTACTTTGCGGAAATGAAACTGTCGATACAGGTGAAGAGTGTGACACAAAAGATGAAATACCATGTGAATCAATAGATGTGATCTATGTTTCAGGAACGGCAACATGTTCTGATGAATGCAAAATGGATCTTACAGGCTGTGTAAAAAAATGCGGTAACGGGACAGTCGATGAAGGCGAAGATTGCGAATATAAAGAAGGTGAAGAGACGCAGTATTCCATCAGTTGTCACAAACTGAGCTGGCTTGAATATAAAAGCGGTGACGCTGTCTGCGGAACTGACTGCAAATGGGATAAAACCGCATGTGTGGCTCTTGATGTTGTTCCTCAGTACGGAGTTCTTACCAAGATAGGACTTAATGAAGTTGGCACGATTACTGATTCAAAAAAGTTGTGTGTACCAAAAGAAGGCGAAGATGGATGCGATTTCGATGCTCAGTATGCGTTAGGTGCTGTAAAAAAAGGTCCGGATATATCAGGAAGCTATGGTAACAACAAAACATTCCTTCAAAAACCCAATATATTTTCAGGAAAAACAGGCGACAAATACAGTCTTGCAGTAAACAAGGGATTTGATCCGCTTCCGGAGAAGTTTTTTACGCTCTTTGCTTCAATTGCATATACTCCAATCACTTTTGATAATATCGAAATGTTTGGACCTCAGGTGGTGTTGATGTTCAATTCCGAAACGATTCCCAACACAACGCCAGGCACAGAAGATTACTATAATATCGGTGGAATAGGAGATGATGATATAATTATTGCTATCGGTGAACAGTTTGTTTCTTCTGATACGATAGATGTGGATTCGCTCTGTATTGCCGCAATCGCTTTTGGAAAGAAAATGGTGGTTTCCAATGCATTCAATGTTATGCAGGATGGCGGCGGCGGATCCATAACTTTTTCAGGTTTTGACATTCCCCTTTACCACCCGACCGAAACTCCGCTTGGAGATCTTACTGAAATGGTTAAGGAATACGGACTTGAGAACATTTGCGACAAATAAAACAGGGGGCGTAAAATGAAAATCAACAGAACAATTTTCAGACAGTATGATGTTCGTGGACATGTCAATGTGGACCTGACAGAGGATTTTGCATACAGCCTTGCAAGAGGATGTGCCGCATATTATAAAAAAGAACTTCCTTCAATTAAAAAAGTGAGCATCGGTCATGACGCAAGAGAAAGTTCACCCCTTTTTGCTAGTGCACTCATCAAAGGTTTCAACGACAGCGGAATAGATACAGTTTTCATCGGAATGGTTCCCACCGGTCTTCTTTATTTTTCGATGTTCAACCTTGATGTGCAGGCATCGGTCATGATAACGGGAAGCCACAATCCGCCTGAATACAACGGTTTTAAGATCAATCTTATTGACCTTCCTGTTTACGGAGACGGCATACAGAAGATAGCTGATATCATGGAAGGAGATGATTTCATCGACGCGAAAGTCAAAGGGAAGAATAGTGAATACAACATCATTCCCGATTTTGAAAAGTATATTCTCAAAAACATAAAAATTCAAAATCCTGAGAAATTAAAGATAGTTGTGGATTCAGGCAATGGAGTTGGCGGTTTTGTCGCAGTTCCTATCTTAAGAAAAATGGGTGTAAATGTCATAAGTATTTTTGAAGAGCCGGATGGAACTTTCCCCAACCATCATCCCGACCCGACAGTTGAAAAATATATTCAGGACATGATAAAGACAGTCATTGCTGAAAAAGCTGATTTCGGTATCGGTTATGACGGTGATGCAGACAGGATCGGACTTGTTGACCGTAACGGAAAGATAATCTGGGGTGATAAAATTCTCACTATTTTTGCCAGAAGTATCCTTGAAGAAGTCCCAGGCGCAACGATAGTAGGTGAGGTTAAATGCAGCAAGACTCTTTATGACGATATTAAGAAAAGGGGCGGAAAAGGGATAATGTGGAAAGCAGGACATTCGCTTATCAAAGCAAAGATGAAAGAGACCGGAGCCGCATTCGGCGGAGAGATGAGCGGACACATATTTTTCAAGCACCGCTTTTTCGGATATGACTGTGCGATATATTCAACTTTCAGACTTCTTGAGATAGTTTCAAAAATGGAGATTGTCGATTTTGACAAACTTCTCGTTGGAATTCCTGAAACTTTTTCAACGCCTGAGATCAGAGTTGAAGTTGATGACCTTAAAAAATTCGGGATTGTAGAAAATGTCGTCAAATATTTCAAAAATGAAGGACTTGATGTGAATGATATTGACGGAGTAAGGGTCACTTTCGATGACGGCTGGGGGCTGATGCGTCCGAGCAACACCCAGAATGTAATAGTGCTTAGAGTCGAAGCTGATTCGTTGAAAAGAATGAATGAAATAAAAGAGTTACTTGAAAGAAAACTTGATGAGTACAACAGATAACCGGAGTAATACATGTCAAAAGCATTAGCGATGATCCTTGCCGGAGGGCAGGGGAAAAGACTTGCACCACTCACACTTGACAGAGCGAAACCTGCCGTTCCTTTCGGAGGAACATACCGGATAATAGACTTTGTTCTGAGCAATTTTGTCAACTCCGGTTTCATGCAGATAAAAGTTCTGACACAGTTCATGAGCAATTCACTCAACCAGCACATTTCAAGGAACTGGACACTTTCACCGACATTCAACCAGTATGTCGATTCAGTCCCGGCACAGATGAGAACAGGGGATAACTGGTATCTTGGAAGTGCCGATGCGATATTTCAGAACCTTAATCTGATAAAGGATGAATCACCGCGTCATGTGTTCGTTTTCAGCGGAGACCACATCTATAAAATGGATGTTTCGCAGATGTATAATTACCACAACATCAAGAATGCTGATATGACAATTGCGGCAATTCCTGTTCCCATCGAAGAGGCAACTGAATTCGGTGTGATCGAAATAGACAAGGATTACAGGATGATAGGTTTTGAAGAAAAGCCGAAAAACCCGAAATCAATTCCGGGAAGACCAGACACTGCTCTTGTCAGCATGGGCAACTATCTTTTTTCGACAGATATCCTTGTAAATGCTGTGACAGATGATGCAAAAGATGAATCGAGCGTTCACGATTTCGGGAAGAATGTCATTCCTGCACTTTTTCCATACAAACGGGTTTTTGTTTATGATTTTCTCAAGAACAGCATCTATATGCCTACCGAGAACGATTATGAAAAACCTTACTGGAGAGATGTCGGAACAATAAAAGCATATTTTGATTCACATATGGACCTTGTCTCAGTGTCACCTGCAATAAATCTCTACAACAGGAACTGGCCCATATTCGGTTTCCCCGAAGTGAACATGCCGCCTGCAAAATTCGTCTTTGCCGATGAAAAGAACAAAAGGCTCGGCGTTGCGACAGATTCAATAATTTCAGAAGGCTGCATTGTTTCAGGCGGAAGTGTCAACCGTTCAGTTCTTTCACCGGGTGTGAGGGTGAACAGTTATTCATCGTTAAAGAACTGTATCATTTTAAACGATGTGAACATAGGAAGATATTGCGAACTTAAAAATGTCATTGTTGACAAGCATGTGACGATCCCTTCTGATACAAAAATCGGTTTTGATCTTAAAAAAGATATTCAGAGAGGGTTCACTGTTACTGAAGAAGGAATAGTTGTAATTCCGAAAGGATACAATTTTCAGGAGGACAGATAATTTATGACAAAACTGGTTTTTCTGTGGCATATGCATCAGCCGTATTACAAGGATACAACAAGGGATCTTTATCTCATGCCGTGGGTTCGTCTTCACTGCCTGAAAGGTTACTATGACATTCCGGTCTCGATCGAGAAATACGGTGTCAAAGGTGTTGTCAACATGGTCCCTTCACTCATTGAGCAGATAATTGACTATGCTGATAACGGAGCAACTGATGCGTGGCTTGATCATACGATCCCCAATCCTTACGACATGAAGGAAGAGGAAAAGGCTTTCGTTATCAGAAATTTTTTCATGATAAACTGGGAGCGTCTTGTCAAGCCCTCTCCGAGATACCATGAAATACTGAACAAGAGAATCCGTTACGAGAAAAAACTCAATTGGAGCGAAATGGCGAAGCTTTTTACCAATGATGAGATATTTGATCTTCAGATTCTTTTCAATCTCAAATGGTTCGGCTTCATGGCACGGGAAAAATATCCGAGACTGAAAGAGCTCGATGAAAAGGACAGGGGTTTTTCCCAGAAAGATAAAGAAGACCTGCTTGATATCCAGAAAAAAGTTCTTTCCGAGATAGTTCCCCTTTACAGAAGACTGGCGGAATCAGGTGCCATTGAGTTGAGTTTCACCCCTTTCTATCATCCGATTGCTCCGCTTCTTTTTGATACTAACACTGCTTCAAGAAGCTCAGGAGCACCTCTTCCGGAAAGATTTGTCTATCCTGATGATGCAAAATGGCACATCGAAGAGGGGAAGGCCTATGCGTCAAAGATATGGGGCATGGAGATAACCGGAATGTGGCCTGCAGAAGGTTCTGTAAGTCCTGAGATCATTGAGCCGGTGTTCAACGCGGGTGTCAAATGGATAGCGACAGATGAAGGGATACTGCTTAATTCTCTGGGAACGCAGAATAAGGCGTCGGTCCTTTACAGACCTTACCGGCTTAAATTGAATGAAGAAAAGCATTTAACCGGTTTTTTCCGTGATAAATATCTTTCCGATCTTCTTGGATTTTCATTTTCGAGAATGGAACCTCAAAGAGCTGTCGATATTTTCATGAACTATGTGAGAAGCGTAAGTTTCAATCTTCCCAATGGTCATCCGGAACCCGTTGTTTCTGTCATTCTTGACGGTGAGAACGCATGGGAGTCATATCCTGGTAACGGAGAGCATTTCATAAAAGAGCTTTTTACAAGACTGAGTGAAAATACTGAAATAAAAACAACTACTTTTGGAAATATTACCGATACGGAAGATCACAACATTATGCAGCCGATCAGCAGGTTGTTCTCCGGTTCGTGGATAAACAGCAACTACGATATATGGATAGGCAACGATGAAGATAATGAAGCATGGGTATATCTGAAAAGGGTGAGAGATTTTTATGAACGGTACAGAAAGAACAACATCGTTACTCCGAAAATTGATGCAGAGGTTATGCGATGTCTCTACCGTGCTGAAGGAAGCGACTGGTTCTGGTGGTACGGTCCTCAGTTCTCGACTGAGAATGACTGGCTTTTTGACCGGCTTTTCAGAAGACATCTTCGAAAGGTTTACAATCTTCTCGGGGTTGACTATCCGACATTTCTTGATATTCCGATTACTTCTTCAACAGGTGACACTTCTATCATAAGTCCGACAAATGTTATAAAGCCTGCCGTATCAGGCAGGAATGACGGTTACTATGAATGGGCTGGAGCAGGGGTCTTTGAAAATTCGAGAAAGACTGGCGGGGCAATGTATAACTCAATTAAGGTAACCGACCGTATTCTTTATGGATTTGACAGGGACAATCTGTTCTTCAAGATTCAGCTTGTGGATCCGCTCAGTTTTTATGAGCACAAAAGATATTTTCTCAAAGGGTTCATAATGAACGGGCGTGACATCGATTTTGTTCTGCCGATGATGAGGATAAGTCCAGCTGATTTTGCAGTCCGTTTCAACAGTGAATCGGGATATCTTTCCGAGGTTATAGGGGCAGGTTCCGCTTCTTTTGAAGATGTTCTTGAACTGAAACTGAATTCAAAAAAGTCGGGAATGAAACCCGGAGACAATGTTAAGATATATTTTAAGATAGTTTCCAGTGACGGTATCGAGCTTGAAAGGGTTCCTGTTTCGGGTTCGATAGAGCTCACAATTCCTGATGAGGCGACCCTTTTTACACTTTGGGATGTTTAATTAATTAAAGGTGGAATAATGATAGAAGGAAGTTTAAGGCGCGATCCTCTTCACAGGCTGTGGGTTGTTTTCGCTCCCGAGAAAGTTGATACGATAATACAGAAAAGTTCCGAAAACGAAGCAAAATTCGATATTGATCCGTTTGTTCCGGGGCTTGAATATTCAACAGGAAAGGATATTCTAAGCAGGATCAATCCGGCATATGCCGACAAAGGGTGGTCTTCAAGGGTTTTCCCTGCAAAGAACCCGATACTCAAAGTCGAGAATGAAAAGAAAAGTAAGGGTGTGGGGCTTTATGATGTTATGTCAAGGATAGGGGCGCACGAAGTTGTCGTAGAAACTCCTAAGAACAACATATTCTTTGACCAGCTTTCGATTGAAGAGATAGCTGATGCGTTCAGCATAATAAGGGACAGAGTGAACGATCTTAAAAAGGATTCCCGTTTCAGATACATAATGGTGACAAAGAACAGAGGTCTTGCCGCAGGTGGGACGATAAATCATAACTATTCAGAAATAAAGGCATTTCCATTCATTCCTCCTATAGTTCAGTATAAGCTTGAAAGTTGTAAGCAGTACTACATGATGAAAGAGAGATGCCTTCTTTGTGATATAATTGAACAGGAGCTTTTCGACCGCAAGAGGGTGATATATGAAAATGATCAGTTCATTGCGATCTGTCCTTATGCCAGCAGATATCCTTTTGAGATAATGATACTTCCAAGAAAACACTCTAATATTTTTGAAAAGATACCGGAAGAATCGGTGAAAGAACTTGCAAAGATAGCAAAAGTTGTTTTCTATAAACTGAGAAAAGGGCTGGATTCTCCTGCTTATAACTGTGTTTTTCATTTTCAGCCGGTAAACAGCGGAGCGGATGAAGTTATTGAAAACCTCTCATATCACTGGCATCTGACAATAATTCCAAGGTTGACGAGAATTCCTTCAGAAATGCTTGAAGCAGGAGTCTATGTCAATCCGACTTTTCCTGAAGAAGCGGCAGAATTTTTAAAGAATATCAGGGAGTAGGGGCGACATTTATGACGCCCGGCATTCTGGGAAGGGCGCGATGAATCGTGCCCCTACTATTTTTCCCTGTCCCATTTCCAGCGTCCGTTACCGCCCCAGTTCATCATTTTTGTATAACCTTTCTCTTCAAGCTTTTTTATAACCATCTGTGCCCTTCCGCCTGTTTCGCAGTAGAAAATGAGATATTTATCTTTCGGAAGTTCATCAAGCCGGTCCATGACAGTTGAAGAAGGGAAAGATTTTGCCCCCGGAATATGCCCTTTTTTATAAGCAGATTCAGGCCTTACATCAATTATCCAGATGTCATCTTTGGGTTTTTCGACCAGTGCCTTCAAACTTTCCGGCTCAAGATACTGCTTGAGCGTTTCCCCTTCGCTTGAAACATAACCCTCGTGGCATGAAGTCACAAGGAACAGCGCCGATAAAATAACAGCAGAAAAAACGATTTTTCTCAACATGGAACACCTCCAAAATAAAAACATCTTTCATAATCATCGTCAGTTAAAAATAATTGTCAATTTGCTTTAAAAACTGACGAACTGTATAATCTCACAGTTTGTAAGTTATCACTTTTTTTTCGATGAGGTATTATGACAGACAGCAAACAGGTTCAGCAGCATCAGGCAATTTTGGAGCGTATTGCAAGGAAAGTTATGGTTGAAAGGGGTCTTGAGCCCGATTTTCCGAAAGAAGCGGTTTCTCAGCTCAACAGGATCCTTGCTCCGGCTTCTCTTGAAGTTGACAATGTGAAAGATCTCAGACATCTGCTCTGGTGTTCGATAGATAACGATGATTCACTTGATCTGGACCAGCTTACTGCCGCAACTCTTCTGCCGGACGGATCGGTGAAGGTTTTTGTCGCAATTGCAGATGTTGATGCAATTGTAAAAAATTACACAGCGATAGATCTTCATGCAAGGTTTAACACTCTTTCAGTTTATACTGCGGCTATCATATTTCCGATGCTTCCTGAAAAGTTGTCCAACAATCTGACTTCATTGAATAAAAACGAAGAACGGCTTGCAGTTGTTGTCGAAATGGTGATCCCGGAGGACGGTTCTTTAAAAAGTTCCGCCATTTACCGTGCGGCAGTTGAAAACCATGCAAAGCTCTGCTACAACGATGTTTCTGCATGGCTTGAAGGAACTGCCCCCGCACCAAAAGAGCTGAGTGCTGCGAAAGGACTTGAAGAAAGCATCAAGCTTCAGGATAAAGTTGCACAGAAACTGAGGTCACACCGTTATGAAAACGGGGCGCTCGATCTTGAGACAATTGAAGGAAAACCTGTTTTTGAAGGAAGTGTTCTTAAAGATTACAGAATTGAAAAAGGGGGTCGTGCAGATCAGATAATTGAAGATTTCATGATCGCGGCAAACGGTATCGCTGCAAGATTTCTTGCCGCAAAGAAATTCCCGTCGATACGCCGTATTGTAAGAGTTCCTAAAAACTGGGAAAGGATAGTTGCCCTTGCAGGCGAGCAGAATTTCACCCTTCCTGCAAAACCCGATTCAAAAGCACTTGAAAAATTTCTCATAAAAGCAAAGATGGACGATCCGGTAAGATTTCCAGACCTTTCTTTGAGTGTTATCAAGCTGTTAGGTCCAGGGGAATATGTTGTTGAACTGCCCGGGGAAACTTCGACAGGACACTTCGGACTTGCAGTAAAGGATTATGCACATTCCACAGCACCCAACCGGAGATATCCCGATCTTATAACTCAACGGCTGATAAAGGCGGCACTTGCAGATCAACAGCCGCCATATTCAAAAAAAGAACTTGATGACATTGCTAAAAACTGCACAAAACAGGAAGATGCCGCAAAGAAAATTGAAAGACAGGTGACAAAATCAGCCGCCGCACTTCTGCTAGGCTCAAAGATAGGTGAGGATTTTGAAGCAATAGTTACCGGCGCATCCGAAAAAGGGACATGGGTACGGCTTCTGGAACTTCCGTTTGAAGGAATGCTCTCAGCAGGTTTTGAAGGACTCGAAGTAGGCGAACGGCTCACAGTCAGACTCCTGAAAACCGATGTGGAAAGAGGGTTCATCGATTTCAAAAAGGTGTGAACCGTCAAATTCAATAAGTGTGAAACTGAAAATGCGGTTGACATAGTTTCATAATTATATAAAATTAAATAGTTTTTTTGAGTTATGGAGTTGTAAGATGCCGGAAATCAGCAGATTTTATGGAATTTTGATTTTGATGCTTTACAGTGATCACAATCCGCCACATTTTCATGCTAAATATGGTGAATATGAAGTGACTGTAGATATTGAAACCGGTATTGTTACCGGCAGCATGCCAAAAAGGGCTCTTTCTTTAATCCTTGAATGGTATGAGATTCATGTTGATGAATTAAAGGAGTTGTGGAAACTGGCTGAGTCAAGAAGTCCGCTTAAAAAAGTTCCGCCATTGCCTTAAAGGAGGGAAAAATGTTTCTGAGTGTTAAAAGTGCAATTTATTTAAATAGTTACACTTTGAGACTTACATTCAGTGACGGTGTTGTGAAAGATGTAGATCTTTCAAATGAGCTGTACGGACAGATTTTTTCACCGTTAAAAGACATCTCTTTTTTTAAAAAGGTGAAAGTCTCTTCAGAGCTTGGAACAATATTCTGGCCGAATGATGCTGATTTTGCTCCTGAATTTCTTTATGAGATCGGTGTTCCCGCTGATGAAGCCGCTTAACTGAATTTTTCAATCTTTCCTATACACACAGTTTCTCTCTAAATTTGCAAGGTCAAAAAGTTTAATGTATAATCGGTTTTAAGATTTTTGACAGTCGTTTAATCTTGCGGGGTTTACAATGATAAAACGGATTTTGTTAATGATTTCATTGGTTTCTTTGTTTTCTCCGATTTTTTCTGCAGAAAAAGACCGTCTTGCAGTTATGGATGTTGCTGATGAAGCGAAACTGTTTAACAAAACAACAATTGCCAATGTCACAGATTATATTTTCACAAAGTTGCAGGGAACAAAGATTTATTGGATGGTTCCGAAAGCTGATAGAGACACAGCGCTCGAGCAGGCGATTGAAGAAACCGTAAAAGGGTCAAGAAGAGAATGCGTTGATGAAAAGTGTCAGTTGTCACTCGTGGCTCAACTTCAGGCGAATTTCTTAATAAATACAAAGATCAAGAAACTTTACGAAGGAACTTGCAACATCAGCATCAGCAAATTCGATGTTGAAAAAAGAGCCGGAGTAGATTCGTGGGAAGAAAAATTCAACTGTACCGAAAAAGGACTTTATGAAACAATTGACGGGTTTGATTTTGGTGGAAATAAAGACAATAAAAGAGTTCTTAAGCAGGATAAGATGGCGGATGAAAATGCCTGTAAGTATGCGAAAGAGAAAAATAATTTAGAAATATGGGAAAAATATATTGAAAAATACCCGAAAGGCGAATGTGAGTTTGAAGCAACGGTAAAAATAGAAGAACTGAACAAAAAGAAATCTGAAAAAGATGAAAACACAAAAACATCTTCAGGCAAAATCATTCCGCCCCCCAAAGAAAAGGAACTGAAAAAACCAGCTGATCTGAAGGTGAAAAATTTGTCCAACTGGTCAAAAAAAGCACCGAAAGAAATGACTTGGAATGATGCAAAAACATACTGTGCAAATTTAAATGAAGATGGATATTCAGATTGGAGATTGCCGACTATTTCAGAACTCAGAACACTTATCAAAAACTGTCCTGCTACTGAAACTGGCGGAGCTTGCAAAGTTACAAGTGATTGTTTGTCTTCGAAATATTGCATTAATAAAGCTTGTGGTGGCTGCTCAAATGCATCTGACGGCAGATATTCCAAACTTAGTGATACAAAAAAATGGTTCTGGTCGTCTTCGGCGCTATCAGATGATGCAGAATACGCTTGGCTTGCGGGTTTCTACTATGGAGATGTGAGCAGCGGCAGCAAGGGCTACAAGGGCAATGTCCGTTGTGTGAGAACAAATCTAAAAACATCGGCTGGAACTTGGTCTAAAAATTTGACACATCGAATGGACTGGGTTGATGCAAAAGCATATTGCGATAACTTAAAAGAATCTGGTTATTCTGGTTGGAGAATGCCTACAATATCAGAGCTTAGAACTCTGGTGAAAGAATGTTCAGCAACAGAAACAGGTGGATCGTGCGGTGTCAATGATTCGTGTTTATCTGAGAGCAAGTGTCGGAATAATAATTGTAACGGTTGCCCATCATCAGATGGAAAATACTCAATATTCAATGACATAGGACGGTTCTGGTCGTCTTCAGAAAGAAAAGAGGATAAAAGATTCGTGTGGTTTATAAATTTCTTTAACGGCAGTGTTTACAGTGACACTAAAACAGGTAGCGGATTTGTTCGCTGCGTCCGATAAGCAAAATATCACAATAGGGGTCAGGGGTTTCACAATAAGGGTCACACAATAAGGGTCACACAATAAGGGTCAGGGAGCAATATTTATATATAAAAATGTGACTTTAGTTGCCGCCAACACCCTAAACAAACTCCACTTTTCCCCAGTTTTCTGGTGAGTAAGATAATCTTATCCATATTCTTGCAAAATTAATCTAATTGCTGCATTATCTATTGTTGGCTAAATCTGATGGAGCGTAGAATTTTGGATGCACTTGACAAAACTTGCTTTATATGATAAGAAATTGTTTGTAACAGTTCATTGAAAAATGGAGTGAAAATGCGAAAAGTTGAATTGCTGGTAACGCCTGACGGAAAATGTCCGGTAAGAGATTTTATTGACACATTGCCGATTAAAACACAGGCAAAAACTTATGCGACATTTAAAATTGTGCAAAACATGAGGATCGTTCCTGAAAAATTCTTTAAAAAGATGACAGGTTCTGACCTTTACGAAATACGAGTTTTGCATGATAAGATGCTTTACCGGTATCTTTCGTTTTTTCACAACGGAAATATCGTTATTGTGGCTCACGGATTTGAAAAAAGAAGTAAAAAAACTCCTGAGCGTGAAATGACAACAGCAATTGAACGGATGAAAGGTTTTAAAGAACAGTTCAAGGAGGTAAGTCATGAAAAATAAAGGTTACAAAACAGAAAGTCTTGACAAAACAATTGAAAGATTTGTTGATAAAAACAGTGCAAAAGAACAGCTTTTAAATGAAATGTACGAGGAAATGAAACTTGGTATCATCATGGATAATTTAAGAGAACTCAGAAAGAAAAAAGGGCTTACTCTCAAAGAAGTTGCAGAACTTATGAATTCATCAGAAAGTGCGATGTCGAGACTTGAGAAACAAATTAAAAATGTAACAATCTCAACGCTTGCCAGATATGCCAAAGTGCTCGGTCGAAAGATCGAAATTAGGGTCGTGTAAATTTTAACGACATAAATGGACACCACCCTAACATCTAAATATATTCTCATCCTTAATTCACTCCAAACCCCTAAATCAATTCCACTTTTTTCAGTTTTCTGGCGAGTAAATTAATTCAATATCATATCTCAAATCTGCATTGTTTTTTGACACCTTAATCCACTGAAGCTATACTCCGTTGCAATAGTTTTTAGGGATGTTTTGTCATGCATCAGTTCATCAGAATAACAAACGGTTGTGAGAACAATCTGAAAAATGTGAATGTTGAGATAGAAAAAGGGAAGTTCACGGTTGTTACGGGAGTTTCGGGAAGCGGTAAATCATCGTTGGTTTATGACACAATATTCAAGGAATCTCAGCGGTTATACTTTTCTACATTTCCAAGCTGGAGCAGAAAATATCTCGGTGTCGCAAACCGCCCGAAAGCTGATTCAATTACAGGTCTTGATGCTGCAATTGCGATAGATCAGAAAAGTTCTGTTTCAAATCCGAAGTCGACTGTCGGAACTTTTTCAGGGATTTATGATCATCTGCGGCTCCTTTTCGCAAGGTTTGGAAGTGATGGAGTTCAAACAGGCGGTTTTTCCCGTTCACTTTTTTCATTCAATCTCGAAAAAGGATGGTGTGAAAAGTGCAAAGGTTTCGGTGTTGAAGATTTTCTTGACCCTGATCTCATTGTTGCAGAGTGGTCAAAATCGGTTAGAGAGCGGGCGTTGAAGATAACAGCACCAAACGGATACATCATCTATTCACAGGTGACTCTTGAAGTGCTTGACACAGTTTTCAAAGAGCACGGTTTTTCAATTGACACTCCGCTTGATCAACTGACTGAAGAACAGCTCAATGTCATGTTCTACGGCTCAGACCGGATAAAAGTGCCGTTTGGAAAGCACACTCTTGAAAGCAGGATGAAATGGACAGGCATCACAGTAAAACCAAGAGAAGAGGGGTTCTATCCCGGTTTCATTAATGTTATGAACGACATTTTAAAAAGAGACCGCAACGCAAATATCTTAAGATTCGTCCGGTCAGTTCCGTGTTCAGAGTGCAACGGGTCGCGACTTAACCCGAAAGTGCTCAAAGTGCTTTACAGATCAAGGAACATTGCTGAAATTGCCGACATGACTTTTGTGAAACTTGTTGAATTTCTTGAAGGTGTTGAAATAAAGAACGATGGTGAAAAAACACTTGTGCGGCAGATAGAAAAAATGGTAAAAACACTTATAAATTCAGGGCTTTCGTATCTTACTCTTTCGAGGACGGCAGACTCTCTTTCATCAGGCGAAGTTCAGCGGATCAGGATATCAGCGTTATCGGAAAGTGCCATTCGCGGGGCAACTTTTATTTTTGATGAACCCACTGCCGGTCTTCACGGTTTAGAATCGGGAGCGGTGATCGAACTCATTAAAAAGATAAGAGATAACGGCAACACAGTGATAGCAGTCGAGCACGATATCAATACAATTCTCAATGCCGACAACATAATTGAAACAGGCCCCGGCGGTGGAGTCAACGGCGGAAACATAATCTTTTCAGGCAGTTTGCACGATTTTTGTGCCTTTGGGAAAGATATTATCTCTCCGACATTAAGAGCAATGCTTGAAAAAAGAGTTCCAAACGATACTGCATCTGAAAAAGATGAAATGATTCTAAGCAATTGCAACATTAATAATCTTGAAAATGTGACAGCGGTATTTAAGTCAGGTTCCATAAATGCGATATGCGGTGTAAGCGGATCGGGAAAGCGGTCGCTGATGAATTGTCTGATCGCAAAATTTGAAAAAGAATCAGCACCTTACATAAAGATAGACAGAACTCCGATAGGCAGAACTCCGAGATCAAACCCTGCAACTTACACCGGAATAAGTGACAAAATAAGAGACATTTTCGCGTCACTCGTTTCATCAAAAAAAGCGAATCTTACAAAAAGCCATTTCTCTTTTAATTCTGAAGTGGGCAGATGCCCAAAATGTGAAGGGGCTGGAGTGATAGAAATAGGAATGAAATTCATGGGTTCTGTCAGAACAGTTTGTGAACTATGCAATGGAAAAAGATTCAACGATGAAGTTCTGAAAGTAAAATATAAAGATAAGACAATTTCAGATGTGCTGGATTTGTCAGTTGAAGAAGCCATTGAATTCTTTAAGGAATATCCTCAAATTGCAAAAACGCTCAAGATCCTTGATGATCTTGGCACAGGGTATCTTAAATTAGGACAGACATCTTCATCTCTTTCGGGCGGAGAAGCGCAGAGAATTAAACTCGCCACACACCTTTCAAAAGCAAAAAGGGGAGGAAATATTCTTTTTGAAGAGCCGTCATCGGGTCTTCACTCTCTGGATGTGAAAAAACTCATCTGCGTACTTAAATCAAATATCAGCGAAGGTGATACAATATTTGCCATAGAAAACAATCCCTGCTTTATCATCGAAAGCGGTCACATCGTTGAACTCGGTCCGGATAGCGGTGAAAATGGAGGTGAAATCGTTTTTTCAGGAAGTCCGCAGGATCTGCTTGAGAAAGGATCGACTAAAACAGCAGAAGTCATCAGAAACTTTGTCAATAACAGCATGATGTTGACTGGTGTCGGGAATCATCACGATAACTATCTGGAAAAATTGGAGAATGATCTTGTTATAGAAGGGATTGAAACAAATAACCTTAAAAATATCACGCTGAGAATAAAGACGGGGAAGCTCAATGTTGTTGCGGGGGTTTCAGGCAGCGGCAAGACAAGTCTTTGTTTTGACACACTTTTTACTGAGTGCATAAACAGTTTTCTTGAAGGTGTTTCACCTTATGTCAAAACACAGATACTTAAAAAAAGAACTGATGAGATTTCAAAAAGTGAAGGGTTGATGGCACCTGTGGGGATTTCGGGGAAATTTACTGCAACAGGGGTCAGATCTACAGCCGGCACAGTCAGCGGACTTTATGAGATACTCAGAATGCTCTATTCAAGGGCAGGAAAAAATAAAACCGGTGAGCCGTGCAGATTTTCGGCAGGGGACTTTTCATTTAATTCTGAAACAGGGTCATGTGAAAAATGTCACGGAACAGCGGTAATTCTGCAGACAGACATAAAAAAAATTGTCACAAATCCTGAAAAGTCTTTCATCAACGGAGCCATAGACGGAACAAAGCAGGGAAAATTTTATGGTGAGGCATCGGGTCAGTTTGTTCACACCCTCATTGCAGCAGGGAATGAACTGAACATTGATTTTTCAAGGCCGGTTGCGGAACTTTCTGAAAATGAATTGAATATTGCTCTTTTTGGAGTTGCCGACAGAGAGTTTGCAGTTTCATGGCATTTTAAGAGGGGTACAGTTGAGGGGACTCACAATTTCAAAGGAAAGTGGACAGGGTTTGCAAATCTCATAACTGATGAATTTTACAGGTCAATCGGCAATAAAAATGAAAGTGTATTAAGAGATCTGATGGAAGAGGTCGTCTGTCCTGAATGTAATGGAAAGCGACTGAAAAAGGAACTGCTTGAAGTTGAATTTGCTAAAACTGAAGTTGCAGCGATAAACAGTTTTTCAGCGATAGAATTAAAAAAGTTCATTGATAACGGACTGAATATGACAGAGCTTGAAAAAGCTGTTTTAAATACGCTGAAACCCGAAATGGAAAGCATACTCAACCGTCTGATAAAACTGGGACTTTCCCACATCTCAATTGACAGGGCAACTTCGACGATGTCACTTGGTGAAAGAGAACGGCTGAAGCTCGCAAAGAGCTGTCACGACGGACTGACAAACATAATTTACATAATTGATGAGCCGTCAAGAGGGGTAAGTGTAAAAGAGAGTGAAAATCTTGTTTCAATTCTGCGTGAGCTTACTGAAAAAGGGAACACAGTTGTTGCTGTGGAGCATGAGCCGGCAGTTATAAAATCGGCCGATCACATAATTGAACTTGGACCGGGATCGGGTCAGAAAGGGGGCGAGATCATTTTTGAAGGAACGGTTGAAAAACTCCTTGAAAAAGAGACTCCCACAGCTTTATCGCTCAAGTTCGTTCCCGAAAAAAGGATGTTGCATCTATCTGAATTTATTGAATTTAAAGTTGATGGTCCAAGAAATATTAAAAAGTTTGACCTCAAAATTCCATTAAAAGCGACAACTGTCATCACAGGAGTTTCAGGAAGCGGCAAGACAACACTTTTAAAGGAAGTGATAGCGAAACGACTTGCATGCAAAGAAATTTTCTATAGCGAAAACCGTCCATTTCTGAGTACAACAAAACTTTCAACTGTTGCAACGATCACCGGCTTAAGCGATCTTGTTAAGAAGAAATTCGGCAAAGGTTTTAAAATAACTAAAGATAATCTCTGCAAAAACTGCGGAGGGAGCGGTTACACAACTGTTTCACTTGATTATATCAGCGATTCTGAATCTCTCTGTCCTGATTGTGAAGGTTCCGGATACCGTGGCGATATACTCAATCAGAAATATAGAGGAAAGAACATATATGAACTCCTTTCAATGGAAGTCGATACAGCTCTCAAATTTTTTGCTGATGATAGCAAGATCATGAAAATATTGAATATTATGAATGACTGCGGACTCGGTTATCTCCATCTTGATCAGCAGACGAATTCCCTTTCAACAGGAGAAGTTCAGCGGCTTTCGCTTGCCGTCACCCTTTCAAAGTTTCTCCTGGGAAATGATTCAGAAAACAAGTTCTTTTTATTTGACGAACCGTCAACAGGACTCCATTTTTCAGACATCACGCATCTGCTCAAGCTTTTCAGATCACTCAATGAAAAAGGGCACACAGTCATAATTGCAGAACATCGAAGTCAGATAATTCAAAATGCAGACTATATCGTTGAACTCGGACCCGGAAGCGGCAAAGAGGGCGGGGAACTGCTTAATCAATCTACTTAAATGTGATCTGTATATCTTTTATATTCTCAATGTTATTTGCCTTTATGACTTCAGGTGTTTCACTTATCTGGATCTTTGCGGTGGTGGATTTTGAGCTGAAATTCGTTTCGTTCAGTTCAAAATAGACATTATAAATTCCATTCTCTGCGGGTTGGAAGGCTATGTCATCGATTTTCCAGGTCAATTCGGGCACATGGTTATGGTTCATTCTTGATGCACCGGTTACTGCATCAACCATTCCGTTACTTCCGTAATTTGATTTTGATGCCCATCTCTGCAGTTTGCTTTTGTAATTGCGTGCCCAGGCACCGAGAGTCTGAATATAACTCCCGTCCTCTTTTTCTATCCATACAGCAAAAACATTTCTGGGTGCATACTGTCCGTTGTAGCTGGTTGTAGTAACGGTCAGGGACATCGTTACCGGAGTCGGAGTGTTGTTTTCATCAGGCACAACGGTTTCATCAGGCACAGCAGCTTCATCGGGTGTAACTGTATTATCAGGCGTAACTGTTTCATCAGATATAGCGGTTTCATCGGGAGTAACTGTTGCCTTGTCGGTACGATCAAAATTGTCACAACCGGCAAAAATTACAGTAAGCAGAGAAATTAGTATGAGCTGATTTCTCATTTTTTACTCCGTATAATTCGGGTTTATTTAAATATATGTCCGATCCTTTTTAAACGGAGGTCAATGACATCAAGAATGCTTTCGCCAAACTGAACTGAAAACCAGACAAATAGCGGTTTTCCCTGAAGGTTTTCTCTCGGGACAAATCCCCAGTATCTGCTGTCAAGACTGTCATCACGGTTATCACCCATGACGAAATAATTTCTTTGCGGGACTGTGAACGATCTGTTGCAGTATTTGCAGTACTGCTCGATCTCTTCTCTTCTCTGCTCGTTTATCGCATCGTTATAGATCACTTTATACTGTCTGCCGTTCTCATTTGTTTCAATGAACTGCGTTGTTGTTGCTTTTTCGCCTCTTGATGAGGTGTAGGTCACTTTGCCTGAAAATTCCCTGATGAGCTTTTTCCCGTTCACATAGACATCTGTTCCGCTTAGAAGGATGGTGTCTCCGGGAATCCCGACAACTCTTTTAACGAGTGCTTTTTTCTGCGGTTCCGGCTCAGTGAAAGTGATTATTTCGCCCCTTTGCGGATCTGAAAACTCAACGAACTGATTTTCAGCGAAAGGAAGTGTAAGACCGTAAACGAACATTGCCACAAAAAGATTATCGCCTATTTCGATTGTATTTACCATACTTCCCGTCGGAACGCGGTATGAACCGATCACAAAGAATTTAAGTACAAGTGCAATGAGAACAACAAGCCACAGTTCATCAAAAAGCTCGGCGAGTGCGTTCTGTTTATATTTGTCAAAATGGAGCTTGAAGTTGTGATCTATGTCATAAAGCAGTTTCTGTGCATCTTCGAGCTTCGCATGTCCTGTCTGGTGTTTTCTTATAAGTTCTTCCGTTGATTCAAGATTTGAAACAATGCGCTTTTCGACAGTTTCAGGCAGAAGTTTCCGTTTCTTCTTTATCCAGCCCATCTGCCTTTGTCTATTCTGGATCTTTTTAATCAGCTTGTTGAGTTTCATTTTTGTAAACATCACCGCCTCCAATAAGTACGGTAGAAAATACCCGAAATCATCTGAATTGCAAGATTATAAACAGATTCAGATCACTGAACAGCCACAGCCGACTTCTTCTTCGTCTTCCGGGATGTTTTCTTTGTCTGAAGAGGTATCACCGGTGTTTCCTGTGTCGGTGTCATCGTTAGCGCTGTTGCCTGTATCTCCGGTGTTGCCGGTGTCGTCTGGAACTTCAACTTCTCCTCCGCATGCCATACTTTCAGGTTTGTAGAGCATGTTCTTCACCTTTTTTTCATCCATCGGTTCACAGGTGTTGTCAAAAGTGACTCTCACGGGAAGGCCCTGATTGGTTTTATATGCCTGTCCTTCGCCTGTTTTTGCATCCCAGATGGAAGCTGAATTGGTAAACGAGGCATTTTTGGGTGCTTCATCAGAAGGTTTTACAAGAAATCTCAAAAGTATTCTGTCACAATCTGCCTCATTTTGACAGATATTAAATGATTCTGAGATCTTAAGTCCTGCTTCAAGAGGAAATCCGCCATTGTCAGAAAAGTCCTTGAAGCATGTTCCGGTTCCGGTTTCATCTATCTGGAAGGTACCGGGGATATAAGACTGTATACCCGAAACAACATCTTTCACCATTACCGATTCAGCCGGCTCGTGGCCGTGATTTTCGACAACTATCTGATATCCGAAAATGGTTTTGGGACATACTTTGTCACTCTGGGAGAGGGGAGTGAGGATGAACTTTTCGTTTTTCTGCGGAATGTCAAAAGCTGGAAGTCGCGTATCAACAGACAGGATCACATAGTTTGTGAGGACAATATCAGCACCGGTCTTGATGTAGAAATTCATGGAGTTCGTGCCGTATTGAAGGTGAGGGTTAAAGATGGAATCGGGAACTTCAGGATCGTACTGAAGAAAAAAAGTATCGACATCAAATGAAAGCTCAGTCCTGCATTCGGATTGTTCACCTTTATAATTGATCGTTCTGAACTTGCTGTTAAAAGGCTGATTAAGAGGATTGCATGCCTGATCACCGATCTCACCCAGAACAAGAGCAGAAGGAGCAAGACCTCCCTGAAGTTCAAGAGATTCAGGAGCTTTAAGGTAGTCATCTCCGTCACTTGTAACAAATGATATTTTTACAGCTGCATTTTCAGGAAGTTCAAAATTTGAGATATTTATGGTGGTCGGATTACTTGTGGTATTTGAGCTCCAGTCCATGCCGCTGTACAGATAGATCCGTTTTCTTGCGATCTGCGATGAACCGTAAATGAAAATAAGCTGCCAGCCGCCGATCATACTTGCACTGGAGCAGTATGCGTGATCGATTCCACTTAACTGACAGTCGTAGATGTCGTCAACTCCTTTCACATTGTATTCGCCGGTCATGGGCTTTATTTCACCTGAATTGATGTCATACTGCATTTCCCTGATAATGTCAGTCACGTCAACTCTGTAAACATAATAGTAGTATTTGGACATGAGTTCGGTTTTATAATATGATTCAAACTCAAAACCCTGCGTGGAAGCTGTATTTCCCTGCAAAGTCGCAGTAACGGTGTGTTCACTGCCGTCAGGAATTGTAAGCGTTACTGAATTGTCTGTAAGAGCCATTTTGTCTGAATCGTTGACAGAGGCAAACCAGACTAATATTGCTTTTTCGATTACAGCATCTGCAGGAACATCTGTATCAAGAAGAAAGTCAGAAGCACCCGTTATGCCGATTGAAGTGTCGCCTTGAGGTTCATACTGAGAATGGTCTGCAGTATCAAGAAGAAGTGATTTTGAAATGATGAAATAATCAAAAGCTCCTTCATATTCCATGATGGGCAAGTTGCTTATCGGCAGAGCTGAAACTGATAATAATAACAATGTGTTGAGAACAAGTGACTTCGTAAGATTTTTCATTTTTGACCCTCGCTTTATTCAACTTTTTCAAATATTGCAACAGTAACTGTTCCCCATGAATCAGTGAGTTCTTCAACAGAATAGAAAGATATATAAGGCGACGAAACTGAATCGATGGAGATCTTGGGATTTATATCGTGACTTTCTGTTCCGAATACTTTTCCGTATAGAAGCCTGGTTGTAGTAGTGTTAAAAATTCCAAGAAAAATGTTGTTCTTTGCCGGAAGATCACTGCCGACGGGCGGAATTTTTCCACCTGTAATAAAATCACCTTCAACATATCCGGTTATGTAAATATTCTTTTCAGCATCAAAATCCATACCCGTTGCGACCGAATCACTTTGAGCCGGAAAGCTGTATATAGCTTTTATTTTTCCATCGAGCCCCATCTGGTAAGTTACAGCAACACTTTTTCCTTCTTTTTTCATGCTTCCTGTGACAAAGAACGAGTAGATGAGAGGGGCCGATATTTTCCAGAAATTGATCGAATCATACATTTTTTTCCAGTGGGCTGATCCATCAGGCTTAAACTTTATTACAAAACCTTTCATGCCACCGGAATCATTGGACGCCCCTCCTGTGACAATATTGCCTCCAGAATAACCTGCCGCAAGAAGATAACCGTCGCTTCCGATAGTCAGACCCTGAACGGAATCAAATTCCAGTGTGCCGAACTGGGTTATAAACTGTTTTTCCCCTTTATTGTTATATTTTGCGACGAAGCAGTCCTTTCCACCTGACTCTTCAGTTCCATCAAAAGATCCCTCGACTCTTCCACCGGCAAAAATGTTCATTTCGCTGTCTGTTGTTAGAGCATATACCGAAACTGATTTTCCGTTATCGATTTCGATTGTATCTATTAATGTGCCGGTTTCAGGATTAAAGCTCATAACGAATCCTGTCTGGGGAAATTCTGTCCCTTTTGAACGGTCTCCCCCTGCAAACAGAAAATAGCCGCTTGTCTCTTTATTTCCGCAGGCGAGGACATTTATTGACTGAACTGACTGATCGTCAAGAAATATGCGCCACTTTTCTTTTTTGTCCTTAAAACCTGTAAGATAGGCCTTACCATCCGACTCTCCGCAAATGAACACCATTCCGGCACAAGATACAGAATCGCGGACGGTTTTTTCGTTCAGTTCAGCGGTTTGTAAAGAAAAATCTAAAGAAATTTCTTCATCAGCGATATCAACATCAGCGACATCTTCATCGTTAATTATGTTCCCGTCATTTTCGCTGTTGTTATCTTCACAGGAAAATATCAGAGATGTAAAAATAAGGATCATGACAAGATATTTCATTGAAAAACTCCGGAATGTTTATGAATCGAGCGTGCAGCCCTCATCTATCTGACCGTTACAGTTATTGTCTTTTTCATCACAAATTTCAGGTTCCGGAATGCAGCCGGGAGGAGGAGGACAACCTTCATCAATTTCACCGTCACAATCGTTATCTATTCCGTCTTCACATATTTCAGCCTCTGGAACACAGACATCGCAACCCTCGTCAATGTCACCGTCACAGTCGTTATCTTTTGTGTCACAGCTTTCCGGTTCAGGGACACATGTCGGATCGCATCCTTCATCTATCTTTCCATCGCAATCGTTGTCTTTGTTATCTCCGCATATTTCAGGGCTTGGAATACATGTCGGGCAACCTTCGTCCACATTACCGTCACAGTCATTATCTGTTTTATCCCAGCAGATTTCCGGTTTCGGTATGCAACCGCCGCTTCCAGGGCATCCTTCATCAACAGATCCGTTACAGTCGTTATCTATTCCGTCACCGCAAACTTCAGGACCTGTCGGGACACAGCTTGGGGTACATCCTTCATCGATCATGCTGTTGCAGTCGTTATCTATTCCGTCACCGCAAACTTCAGGACCGGTGGGAGTACAATCAGGAGTTGTCGGGCATCCTTCATCTATCTGTCCGTTGCAATTGTTATCTATTCCGTCACCGCAAACTTCAGGACCTGTCGGGACACAGCCGGAATAAGTGCAGCCCTCATCAACTATGTCATCACAGTCATTGTCAAATCCGTCACAGACTTCAGGCTGAGGAATACAAGTCGGACAACCATTGTCAACAATTTCGTCGCAGTCATTATCAAGTCCGTCTCCGCAGATCTCCGGTTCGACAATACATCCGCCCGGATCGCAGTTTTCATCGATCAGTCCGTTGCAGTTGTTGTCAATGCCGTCATCACAGACTTCGGGGCCTGTCGGAATACATGCAGGACATCCATCATCAATGATTCCGTCGCAGTCGTTATCAGTATTATCTCCGCAGATCTCCCATCCGCAGTCACATGTTATTCCGTCATCAACGAGTCCATTACAGTTGTTGTCCTGATAGTCACACACTTCATTTGTCGGGGTGCAAGTAACCTTACATGCAACTCTAATGTTTACACCTACTTTGGAAGGATCACTTGAAGAAGAAGCATAACTCTTGAGGTCGTTGCATGACTGTCCATTCAGTTCAAGAGTCTGTGTTCCGCCATCATATGTCCATCCGTTCGGAGTCCCGGGTGCTACAGAATAGAAAGTTCCGTTATTATCAATTCTTACCTGCATTCTTGTCGGGTCGTCGTTGCCTCCGTTAAGAGGAACTGTGACAGTGCACGGTATCATGGAGGCAGAAATTGAATTAAGTGCCGCAATGATGCTGTTGGTGTCAGTGATCTTATACCATGTGGTTGTTCCGCCTGCCGCAGCAAGTTGTACCATATTGCTTTCGTTAACTCCTGCAAATCCCATATAATAAACTTTTATTCCGGCATTTTTAAGATTCGTTGTGTAAGTCAGTGCGTCAGACATACTGAAATCGGCTGATTCAGCGTCTGTAATGACAACAACTGCCTTTCCTCTATCTGCAGAAAGGGTATCAGGTGTAAATTCGTAGTATTGTCTGATCCTTGTGTTGTTAAGTGCATAAGGAAGCGGTGTTCCTCCGTTAGGGGAGACATTGCACGGACTAAAATTGGCAAATGTAACATTATTTCTTAGATCGATACACTCTTTCGGTTCATCACTGTCACTGCTTGTTCCCGGAAAGTATGCTGCTCCGACATTAAAATCTGTTGAGAGCTGAGTGGCTTTTGAATTAAGAGCAGACATCAGCACTTCCCATCTGGTTCCGGGATCATTGCATTCACCCCATCCGTCATCTCCGTTTGTGCAGGCATCCATCGATCCCGAATTATCAAGAAGGAAGTAAACATTGGGCTTGATCCTTGTTCCGGTGACATCAGCGGTTTCACAAGGTGTCGGGACAGTTATTGCTTCACAGGCATCACCGATCCCGTTTGCAGGATTTGTGTCAACCTGATTAAAGTTTGCTATATTGGGGCAGTTGTCACAGACATCACCCACACCGTCACCGTCTGCATCAGCCTGTCCTGCATTTGAAACTTCAGGGCAGTTGTCATAAGGGTTTTCAACTCCGTCACCGTCAATATCATTGTCATACGGTTCCTCTTCACAGGCATCACCGGTTCCGTTACTGTTTGAATCTGCCTGATTGAAGTTCGCGGCAAGAGGACAGTTGTCACAGACATCGCCTACACCGTCACCGTCAAAATCAGCCTGTCCTGAATTGCTTACGGATGGGCAGTTATCAACAGAATTAGGAATAGTGTCTCCATCGCTGTCAGCACATGCGGAAGGATCCTGATTTGCATTTGCAACAGTAGGACAGTTGTCGCACACATTGCCGACTTTGTCACCGTCGCTGTCTTCCTGATCCGCATTGGCAAGGGTCGGGCAGTTGTCTTCCCAGTCATAAAGTCCGTCATTGTCTCCATCTGCATCAGCACAGACTGTCGGATCCTGATCGGCATTCGGAATTGCAGGACAGTTGTCACAGGCGTTGCCGACTTTATCTCCATCTGTATCAAGCTGATCAGCATTGGCAACGGAAGGGCAGTTGTCTTCCCAGTCAAAAAGCCCGTCTTTATCCGAATCAGCCGCTTCACAGGTCGCTATATCCTGATTGGCATTCGGTATAAGAGGACAATTGTCGCATGCGTCACCGACACCGTCTTTATCTGTATCTGTCTGTGAAGGATTTGAAACCGTCGGACAGTTGTCGTCCCAGTTGACAAATCCGTCACCATCGACATCAATTGTTGCAGATTCACAGGCATTACCTGTTCCGTTGCTGTTACTGTCTGCCTGATTGGCATTTGCAATTGCAGGACAGTTGTCACAGACATTTCCCACCCCGTCCTTGTCTCCATCTTCCTGTCCGGGATTATAAACATCTGGACAGTTATCGTCCCAGTTGTAAAGTCCGTCGTCGTCAGGATCTGCATCTTCACAGGCGTCACCGATACCATTGCTGTTTGAATCTGTCTGAAGAGCATTAGCGATCGGAACGCAGTTGTCACAGGCATCGCCTATTCCATCACCGTCAGTATCTGTCTGAGCGTCATTGGAAACAGTCGGGCAGTTGTCATAAATATCATCTATACCGTCGCTGTCGCTATCGGTAACAGCAGGTTCACAGGCATTTCCAGTGCCGTTGGTGTCATCATCAAGCTGGTTGTAATTTGCCACATTTGGACAGTTGTCACAGACATCGCCGATCCCGTCTTTATCTGTATCAAGCTGATCATTGTTTGCAATATCCGGACAGTTGTCGGTAGCATCAACAATTCCGTCACTGTCGCTATCGGTATTAAGCGGACTTTCCTGACAGACATCACCCATTCCGTTGCTGTCAGAATCAAGCTGATCATAATTCGCAAAAAGAGGACAGTTGTCACATGCATCTCCAAGAAGGTCGCCGTCGCTGTCTTTCTGGTCAGAATTCGGAACTGTCGGACAATTATCAGCACTGTCAAGGATACCGTCGCTATCTGTGTCAACATTCTCACAGGCGTTTCCTTCTCCATCGGTATCATCATCAAGCTGATCGGCATTTGCAACGGCAGGGCAGTTATCACAGGCATCACCCACACCGTCACCGTCTGAATCGACCTGACCGGGATTATGAGTGTTTTCGCAGTTGTCAGATTCGTCAGGAATACCGTCCCCATCCTTGTCATTGGGTTCGCAGGCGTTCCCTACACCGTTTCCGTCATAGTCAAGCTGTTTTGAATTTGCTACTTCAGGACAGTTATCGCAAATATCACCGATTCCGTCTTTGTCAAGATCTTCCTGATCCGGATTGGATGCATATCTGCAGTTATCATTAAAATCAAGGATTCCATCCTCATCTGTATCAACAGGTTCACAAGCGTCACCTACATCGTTGGAATCCGAGTTTATCTGATCGTGGTTTGCTGTATAGACGCAATTGTCACATACATCACCAATGCCGTCACTGTCTGTATCAAGCTGATCTGAGTTTTCGATGAAAGGGCAGTTGTCAACAAGATCTCTGAATCCGTCATGGTCTGTGTCAAGAAGGAGTGTATCGTTCTGGCAGACATCACCGACACCGTCCTTATCTGTATCGGTCTGTTTAATATTGGCGTGATTCGGGCAGTTGTCACAGACATCACCTTTTCTGTCTTTGTCAGCATCGAGCTGGTCGGCATTTTTGATGTCAGGACAATTATCATTGCAATCCATAATCCCGTCACCGTCTGTATCAAAGTCAAGAACATCGCATCCGCAAATTCCGGGATCTGTTTTTTCAGGATTGTCGGGACAGAGGTCGATTATGTCTTCATCTGTTTCAACAATATTGTCCGGGTCTTCATTGTCAACAGGTTCATCATCATCCGGAATAACCTCGTTATCTTCAGGCTGATTATCATCTTTTTTCACAGTATCCTTGTCGGGAACTGTAACTTCATCATCTGTTACAGGAAGGGAGTCTGACGAACCTTCATCATCGGTAATGTTGTTTGTGTCATTACCGCCTGTGTTGTCATCAACCTTGCTTTTTTTCCCGCTGTCACAGGATGCAAAGAAAATAATTGAAAAGATTACAATAATAAAAGAAAGTTTCTTCATTGAATTCCCCCGAAATAAACAATATTATAATTTCTTATAGCACATAAATATTATTTCTATCTTTATTTTTGTCAAGTAGTCTATAGTTTGTTGAAATCTATAGTGTTTTTCTTTGCAGCTTTTGAAATTGTTTCAATGAACTCTTTTCTGCTGATGAATTCAGCTCCAAGTGACTTTAAATGTTCAGTTTCGACCTGACAGTCAACGATGGGGCACCTTGCTTTCTCAAGCACTTGCATAAATGTTATGAAAGCCGCTTTTGAGGCGTTTTCGTATATTGAGAACATGCTTTCTCCAAAAAAGGCCTTTCCGAGCATCACTCCGTAAAGTCCTCCGGCAAGATTACCGGTTCCTGCCACCCATGCTTCAACGCTGATGGCGTATCCGAGCCGGTGAAGTTCATTGTACGATTTTTCCATCTCATCTGTAATCCATGTACCTTCCTGTCTAACCCGTACCTCATGCCGGCAGCGGCTTATTACTTGAGGGAACGCTTTGTTGAAAGTGATCTCGAAAACCCCTTTTTTGAGCAGTTTGCCCATGCTTTTTGAAACATGAACTTTTTCAGGGAAGATCACAAACCTCGGATCAGGCGACCACCAGAGTATTTTATTGCCAAGATAGTTGAACTTGCTGTTTTCCGAGTACCACGGGAATATTCCTGATCTGTAGGCAAGAAGAAGCCGCTCTGGAGAAAGATCTCCGCCTATTGCAAGAAGTCCGTCGGGTTCAGAATGTTCAACAGGTGGAAAATCTAAAATGTCAGGAGAAAGGGCATATATCATTTTGAAATGTTTCTGATGACAAGTTCTTCTTTGTTTATGTCAATATTTACAGTCCCCCCTTTCCTGAGTTTTCCGAAAAGTATTTCATCAAGAAGGAGTTTCTCCATTTTCTCTTCAACGATCCGTGCTGTTTCTCTCGCACCGAATTCCTTGGAAAAACCGATAGTTGAAAGATGTTCAACCGCTTTATCCGTTATATTTATCGTAATCTTCTTTTCAGCCATGCGGATTCCCAGTTCACGGATATTTTTCAAGACGATATTTTTAACGATCTCGGGATTAAGCGGCTGAAAATAAACTATGGAATCAAGACGGTTCCTGAACTCAGGCGAAAATGTTCTGTTCACTGCATCAATAAGTGCTGACGATTCAAATTTTCTTTCGCCAAAACCAGTCATGGCTTTGCCTATCGATTTTGCTCCTGCATTGGAAGTCATTATAATTATTGAGTTTTTAAAGTCAGCTTTTCTTCCGGCACTATCAGTAAGAGTTGCATAGTCCATTATCTGAAGCAGAGAGTTGTAAATATCGGAATGGGCTTTTTCTATTTCATCAAGCAGTAACACACACGATGACTGTTTTCTTATCGCTTCTGTCAGCAGGCCCCCTTCTTCATATCCGACATATCCCGGAGGTGCTCCGAACAGTTTTGCAACAGTGTGTTTTTCCTGATATTCGCTCATGTCGAAACGGTGGAGAGGGAGTTCAAGTTTTTTTGCAAGAACCCGTGCAAGTTCAGTTTTTCCAACGCCGGTCGGACCTGCAAAAAGGAATGATGCGACAGGTTTTTCAACAGGCTTAAACCCCGCCATGCTCCTCTTGACTGCTTTAACAACATTTTCAACGGCATTTGACTGACCGAATATTTCACTTGATATTTCAGTTTCGAGGTTTTTAAGTGCTTTGAGCTTGTCAACGCTGACAGTATTCTCTTTCTTTCCTGTTGCAATTGCTATTACCTGTTCTATCTGCTCTTTCTTTATTGTTTTCAGTGGGTTAGTGCTCATTGCGTTGAGAGATCCCGCTTCGTCGATTATGTCAATGGCTTTATCGGGAAGAAATCTTTCGGAAATGTATCTGCTTGAAAGTTCAGCGGCCGCTTTCAATGCATCATCGTGGTATTTAACTTTGTGAAACTGCGCATAGTTTTTGGACAGACCGCGAAGGATCTCAATAGTCTGAGCGATCGTCGGTTCAGGAATATCAATCTTCTGGAATCTTCTTGTGAGTGCCGAATCCTTTTCAAAATGTTTTCTGTATTCATCATAAGTTGTCGCTCCGATGAACTTTATCAATCCATCTGTAAGAAGCGGTTTGAGCATATTTGAAGCGTCAATGCTTGAGCTTCCGGCACTTCCGGCACCGACAAGTGTGTGAATTTCATCAATAAAAAGGATAAGATTGTCAACTTTCTCAAGGGCGGCAATTATCTTTTTCATTCTCTCTTCAAAGTCACCGCGGTATTTTGTTCCGGCAAGGACATTGCTGAGATCAAGTTTCAAAATTGTGTGGTTCAAAAGCTGATGCGGCACTTCACCTTTCACTATCATCTGTGCAAGGCCTTCTGTTATGGCTGTTTTGCCGACTCCCGGTTCTCCCACATGAACGGGATTGTTCTTTTTCCTTCTCAAAAGGACCTGGATCGTTCTTTTTAATATATCCTCTCTTCCTATGATCGGGTCAAGTTCATTGTTGGTAGCTTTTTCTGTAAGGTCGGTTGTATATTTTTTCAAAAGTTTTTCAGGACTTATCTCTTTTCTTTCCCGCTTTCCAATTCCAGGGATCTCTTCATCATCATCAGCGGAAATATCGTCATCTTCATCGTCTTTTTCCGTTAAACCGTGTGAAACCACAGAAAGCAGGTCATATCTTTCAAGTCCTTCATTTTTAAGAAGATATGAAGCAAATGATTCTTCAAGGTCATAAATTGCAACAAGGACATCTCCGAGTTCAACTGTCGCACGGTTGGAGCTTGCCGCCTTTGATGCGGCGTTGTTAAGCATAAGCTGGAATCCCTCAGACTGAATTACTTCTTTTTTTGCCTGAGATTTCGGTATGTTATGCTTGAGGTAGTCTTTCATCTCCTTTTTGAGGATATCAATGTTAAGCTGAAGCTGTTCAAGTATTTCCAGCCCGTCCGCATCAAAAAGGATGCTGTAGAAAACATGTTCTGCCGTGACATACTCATGTTTTTCGTTTTTCGCTTCGTAAAAAGCGGAAAGAATTATATTGTTTAGTCTTTTTTCAAGCTGCATCAGTTACTCCTTTTCGATAATACATTTCAGCGGAAACCCGCTTTTCTTAGCCTCGCTTTTCACCTGATTAACTTTTGTCAGTGCGATATCATAAGGATAAATTCCTGCGATCCCCTGACCGTTATGATGTATATTAAGCATGATCTCTGTCGCTTCAAGAGGGGACTTGCTGAAAAATTTCTTCAGAATATCAATGACAAACTCCATTGTCGTATAGTTGTCATTCAGCATTATCACCTTGTACATCGACGGCTTTTTCACTTTGCTCGCCGGACGGCTTTTGAGTTTTGTTGTCCCCTCAGGTGTAAGGCCTGCCATTTGTCACCCCGTTAAAAAACGGAGATTTCTACCACAAATCCCTGATTTTGTAAATATTTCAATTGTATGAGTTGATAATAACAACTTGCAATTTCTGTTTAATACTTTAAAATTTATCCAGCTTTAAACATTTTGGAGGGAACAATGAAAATAAAAACAGTTTCTTTTTTGTTTGTTGTGTTTTTCTGCACGGCATTAAGCGGGGTAATACACGGAAATATGATCGGTGGTGATCCGTATGAAAGCTGGGAAGACGGCGGACAGGATTTTTTCGTAATGTTCAACTCAAATATTGATAACAAACTGACTCTTTTCGGTGAAGATACTGACAATCCGCAGGGTGATACCTGTGTTGATGAAAGTTTGTTCACTCTTACCGATTTTCATATTCCCGAAGATGCGATAATCGAAAAGGCATATCTCATCTGGATGGGGGCAGTGGATCCTGCAAAGTTTGATGATCCGACAGACAACAGTGTAAAGCTTAAGTTCATTCAGGAATCTGAACTTGATCCTGTCATCCATGAAGAAACCGTGACAGCCGGAACAACAGGGAAACTTTTGACAGATACTGGAAGTTTCGAGTTTGAATCGCTTTATTTTCAGGATGATGTGAAAAATGGATGCAGTGAATCGGAAGCTGGTCAAATTATTAAGGGACAATATCTCGGATATTTCACATATCGAGTTGATATTACTGGTTTTTTTGACAGAATTTCTGAAATGAACGCGGAACTGGAAAGACCTGAAGACGGGAAGTATTACGGAACTTATGTTTTCAGTGATCTTGACTGTACTGAGCACGATTATTACCGGTGCAGCAATAAAATGTTAAGTTCATGGGCGATTTTCATTGTTTACCGTTCACAGCATATCAGACCGCAAAGGGTATATTTCTACAACGGTCTTGCTTTCATCCATGGTGACAAATCAGTTGCATCAATCAGCGGTTTTGAACTCCGGAGAAACCCGTCCATCCATCTTACAACGATGATCGCAGGTGGAGATATCAAACCTGTAGAATTAAATCTTCCGGAAGAAGGAATTTTACTTCAAGGTGAAGGTGCCACGAGCAGGTTCCGTCTTTACAACGAATGCAATCCTCTTATGGGAAGCTATGTCGAGGTTTTTAATTCCGTTTCATCGATCGCAAACTGGAGTCTTGATGCGACAGAAAACATTAAATGTGTTTCCAATTTCGGTATTGATGTAGATACATTTGTTCTTGATAGTGATGACATCAATCTTCAGGAGCATTTGAAAAAAGGTAACACTTCAATGGAAATTACTCTTTCAGTCAATCAGGATGAGATATTCACTAATTTCATGGTTCTTTCAGCTAACCAGACAGCAGAAGGTCCAAATTTCGATATTCCGCCTGAAGCAAGCGACCCGTCAAAATCTCAGTTCAATTTTCCATATGACCGCGAAAAACATTTCTGTGCATGTCCATCAAACGATGATGGAAAAGTTAAGGATTATTACTGCGAAACTGTCAACAGCAGAAGGGAGTTCTTTTATTTTATCAAAGTTCAGAACTGGGGTGAAGATGATGCGGAAGATGTTGTGGTGAGTGATGAGCTTGATAAAAGTCTTGAATATATTCAGGGATCTACTGAAATGGCGACACAGTATTCTCCTGAACTTGATGTCTATACGGACTGGAAATTAATTCCTGACAAACCTGATGGAGTTTTTCCTCTTTCCGGAACAGGTTATAAAGTTGCTTCAAAAATGCTTTCGTGCGATCAGAGCAACTGGACATGTCAGGATACAGTTTTTATCAGATATAAAGTTAAGCCGAAAGCAGGTATGCCCAAAAGTTATTATTTTTCAAATATTGCTCTTATTAAAGACAAAAACAGCGATGAAGCTTATAAAACCAACCTGTCATATCCGCTTAAACTTAATCCCACAACCTGTGAAATTGACACAACCTGTCCTGCTCCGACCAGAGAAATGTGCGGAGGAGCTCCTTATCCATGCGGACCTGAGGATATTCCTTGCGATGATTCAGACAATATTGAAAACAATGATAATGACAACATAATTGATGACGAAAACTCAGATAATGATACAAATTCAACAGGTTGCGGCTGTTCTTTTTTATAGTTCAAGGTCAGGGGATTGCTTTTTCAAACAAACGCCGTATTATCAACAAGGTCTTTTTCGACGGTTCTTTCAAAATTGGGGACGACATGGTTTCGACGGGGAGGCTGGAGCTTTCAAGTTGCATGCCGAGGCGCCGCTGGCCTCGTAAAAAGCGGCAAAACAAGAAAAGCAAATAATTTTGCACTAGCAGCTTAAGCTGCTCGTCAGTCTGCGGTAATTCTCGCGGCTTCAGAACTGGCGCTAAACAGCGGGATAGCAAACTGAACCCCTCCGCAGGGTGAGGTAAGCGAAATCAAGTGCGGAAAAGTGTGACGGATCCTGCTGCCGGGAGCCCGATCACTTACTAAATCGGACAGCTAAGCATGTAGACGCTCGATTGACCCCCTTTTCGGACGCGGGTTCGATTCCCGCCGTCTCCACCATTCGACTCGCTAAAGCTTTGGTTGGCAAAATATTCAAATTTATTCCTTTGACATAATTTTTTCTTAATAGTATTCTGTTTTGATTGTTCAGTGTGTGATAATAAGGAGAAAAAAATGGTTAAAAGATTCGATCCTGCAAAACTGCATGAGCTTGTGAAAGAAGTGGCAAATCTGGAAATGCCGAAAGAGGAGAAGTTCAAACTGCTTGTTCAGAAAATTGATCATGAATATCCCGGGAAGCTCAACAGAAAGGAATTTTCGTGGATCTTCAACAATGCTAACGGAGCAATGGGGATTATGACACTTTTATACGGATCTCTGAGCGAATATCTCATAATTTTCGGTTCACCGATCGGGACTGAAGGACATTCAGGAAGATACTGGGCGAATGTTCACGACATAATGATCGAAGGGGAGATGTGGACTTATGATGAAGGAACTATTGACCGCAAGGTTTTCAAGCCGGGTGACTGGGCGCATCTGAAGTTCAGAAGATCAAAGGGCTACTGCATCCGCGAAGAAGGCTGGATGCTTGAATATACATCGGGCGCTATTCCTACAATGCTTCCGATGGGAATATGGGACAACCTTTTCAGCAATCTTGACCTCAAAAGCGTAGTTCAGCTTTTCTGGCAGTACGGCGGCATGGTGATAAAAAATCTGTTAAGAGGAAGATTCTGAAAATATGAAGGATTATTTTTCAAAATTTTCCTTTCTGCTGGACCTTGTTTCTTTCGGTGCAGTAGTAATTTTTGCAAACTATATGGAATGGACGGCAAAAGATCTGCTATGGAGTTTGTGGATAAGCAGTCTGACAATCGGTTATTTCACTCTTTTAGCAGGTATCGGCGGAAATATGATCAGGGGAAGGATGGCTGATGAGCAGATCCCACAGAATGAAAGTAAAAACGAAAAGCAAGTTCCACCAGGAGCACCTCTTGCTGTGTTTTTCCTTATACCGATCGTGGCAATATTCCGGTTTTCAATTATCACCCTTATTTTTGCTGTTTTAGCCGCAATAAGTGTTACGGCGGCAGTCATTAAGTACAAAAGGGAACGGGCAGGACTGGATAACGACCATTTTTTAATCAATTTTATGCTTAATTTCCCAGCCGGTTTATTTCTACTCATTTTTTTTACGATCCATTTCGGCGGATTTCATTTTGTCCACAGCATTTTTCTTAACGGCATGTTCCCGATATTAAATGAAACTCCGTTCGGTAAGACTCCCGGTCAAACCGGATTTTTCTTTTTTGATCTAATTGAGGTAAGCTTCCGTAATTACTGGCTTTTTATTGTTGCAAGCGCCGCGTCATCATTTGAGAGCATTTTTAAAACGATGAAAGGGCGTGAGATAAATTTCATGCTTGAGCCGTATAAAAATGTCGTAAAAATGCATTTAATGATTTTTGTCATCGCCTTTGCAGGAATGGCAGGACTTTATAATTTCATACTTTATGCAACGCTCATCCTCTATTTTTTTCCTGTCGGGAAAATGATCAGAAAAAAGAAAACAGATGCTGTCTCTGTTTGACATTTACAGTAACAATTCTTATCATATCGATGCTTTTAATTTGCAGAGGGAGGGAGTCTATGAAAAGATTTTTTGCAACACTTGTTTTATTAATGTTTATTTTCACAACAGGGTGTGATGAATCAAAAACCAAAAAACCGGCAAATGATTCAAATAACGACACTTCAGATAACGATTCTTCAACAGATGATGAAGAAACAGATGATGAAGAAACAGGTGACTGCGGAAACAACATTGTAGAAACCGGCGAAATATGTGACGGCGGACTCAAAAACTGTACAGAGATAAATCCGGCGCTCTACATTTCAGGCAAGGCAAAATGTAAAAGCGACTGTTCAGGCTGGGACACTGTCACTTGCGAAGAGACCGATGCTGTCTGCGGCAACGAAACAGTTGAAGTTCCTGAAGTTTGTGACGGAAATATCGAGAACTGTATTGATATTGATCCTTTAAAATATAAAGGCGGAAAAGCTAAGTGCAACAGAAACTGTGACGGTTTTGATACAATAACCTGTGAAGAGCTTGACGACTACTGCGGTGACGGAAAGATATCAAACACTGAATTTTGTGACGGGGATCTTAAAGCATGCATTGATATTGACAGCAAAATATATTCAGGTGGAACGGCTGAATGCAAAGATGACTGTTCCGGTTATGATGTTGCAGACTGTGTTGAGATAGTTGCTGTATGCGGAGATGAAAAGGTTGAAGGCAAGGAGGTTTGTGAAAAAGGGGAACTTAAAAACTGCGTTGAAATAAACTCAACCCTGTACAAAGGCGGCAAGGCATACTGTGAAGATGACTGCAGTGCGTGGGATGCAATAACATGCGAAGAAAAAGGGAGTATTCTGTTTTCAGATGATTTTGAGAACGGTGACTCAAAATGGACTCTCACCGGTGACTGGGAGATCGGGTATCCCTATTATGATATTTCGGGAGTGACGGTTAATGAAGCCGTGAGCGGTGACCAAGTCCTTGCAACCAAACTGACAGACGGTTACACTGTGAAAGTGATCAGCATTGCCGCAATAAAAGACAAGATAACGATTCCTGAGACAGGGAATTTTGTCCTCACTTTTTCTGCTTATGTGAATACTGATTATGATGCAGGAACCAGTTCAGATGCCAACAGCTGGTTTGACGGAATGATAGTGACCTATGCTTCCGGTCTTGAAGCTCCGGTGGAAATTCCGCCAAGCACAGACAATGCAGATCTGATCGGATCTTTCAAAGGACTTACCGACGGAACAAATTATACAACTTTCTCAGGTGTTCGGGGAACAAGTGTGAATAACTCCTATTCAAAGTTTTCCTATGATCTCTCTTCGATCTCAGGAAAAACAGTGACAATAGAGTTTAAATTTTATTCTGATACCATTCAGGGCGGAAGCGGAAGTTTTCCCGGAATATATATTGATGATGTTGTAATTGCGGAAGAATAAGGAGGACAAAGTGTCTGATACTCAAAAAGTGATTTTAGTGATTCTTGATGGTTTCGGGATCAGGGAAAGCAGTGATTTCAATGCAGTGAAAATTGCAAAAAAGCCGAATATTGACAGGCTGTTAAAAGAGTGTCCGTCAACTACTCTTGACGGTTCGGGGTTATCTGTCGGGCTTCCGAGAGGGCAGATGGGTAACAGCGAAGTAGGGCACATGAATATCGGCGCAGGAAGAGTTGTATATCAGGATCTGACAAAAATTGATAAAGCGATAGAAGATGGCGAATTTGTTAAGAATTCCGTTTTGATGGATGTTGCAAAAAAGCTTAAAGTATGCGGCGGAAAACTGCATCTGATGGGACTTGTTTCTCCTGGCGGAGTTCACAGTTCGATGGATCATCTCCACGCCATTCTTGAATTTGGAAAGAAAGAGCAGATTAATGTTGTTCTGCACTGTTTTCTTGACGGTCGTGATACGCCGCCTCAAAGTGCGGTTGATTATATCCGCGAACTTGAAAAAAAGATGAAAGATGAAGATCTTGGCGTTATCGGCACAGTAACAGGCAGATTTTATGCGATGGACAGAGATAACCGCTGGGAAAGAGTTGAAAAAGCTTATAATGCACTACTTCTGGGAGATGGACTTAACGCCAAGAGCGGCCTTGAAGCGGTTGAACAGTCATATAAGCGCGGCGAAAACGATGAGTTTGTGAAACCGACTGTAATTGTTGATGAATCAGGCAGTCCGAAAGGGTTGATGAATGACGGTGACGCAGTAATATTCTTTAATTTCAGATCTGATCGCGCCAGAGAGATATCTGCTGCTCTTAACTTTGATGATTTTGATAGCTTTGAAAGAAAAAAGAGAGCAAAATTCTGCGTTTATGCCACAATGACAAGATACAGAGCCGATTTTCCTTTTCCAGTTCTTTATGATGCTGAGAAGTTGACTAACATTCTTGGTGAAGTGATAAGTAAAAGCGGCAAAACACAACTCAGAATTGCTGAAACAGAAAAATATGCCCATGTCACATTCTTTTTCAATGGCGGCAAAGAGAGCGTTTTTGAAGGTGAGGAGAGGATACTTGTTCCTTCACCCAAAATTGAAACTTATGACCTTAAACCCGAAATGAGTGCCTATGAAGTGACAGACAAACTCATTGATTGTATTGAGAAATATGATCTTGTCATCCTTAATTTCGCAAACCCCGACATGGTAGGGCACACCGGAATATTAAGTGCCGCAGTCAAAGCCATAGAAGCAGTTGACGAATGTGTAGGCAGAATAACCCGGAAAATAAAAGAAGAAGGACGGGTAATGATCGTCACAGCAGATCACGGCAACAGCGAACAGATGATCGATGAAGTGACAAAAGCTCCCCACACAGCACACACCACAAACCCCGTACCCTTTGTTATCTGTAATTATCCGGTTGAAAAACTCAATCCTGGCATACTCGCCGACATCGCCCCCACCATCCTCAAAATAATGAACATCCCGATCCCGAAAGAAATGACCGGGAAGGTACTTTTTTAAGGAGGTGTTTTGTCTGACTCTGAACTCTTAATACCAAATCATGGCGGTTATAGGAACCTCAAAAGTTTTAAGGTTTCTCAACTGGTTTATGATTTGACAGTGCGTTTCTGTGACAAATTTATTGATAAAAAGAGCAGAACTCATGATCAGATGGTTCAAGCTGCAAGGAGTGGCGTTCAAAATATTGCGGAAGGTTCACAGGCATCAGGAGCTTCAAAGAAATTTGAATTGAAGCTTACCAGTGTTGCAAGAGCCAGTCTTGAAGAGTTGAAACTTGATTATGAAGACTTTTTGAGACAGAGAAAATTGTCAGTTTGGACAAAAGATGAACCATTGAAAAAAGAGTTGGTTGATAAAAGGTTTGAAAATGCTGATGATGTTATCAGGTGGATAAAGGAAAAAAGTTTAGACAGTGTAAATAGACAAAATGGACGGAATGGACAGAGTGGACAGAAAAATATAGATAAACCGTCCATTGAGTCCACTAAGTCTATTGAGTCGACTGAAGTTGCTGAGTCTTCTTTTAAATATCAGACTGTTGAAGCAGTTGCAGCGAATTCAATTCTTGTTTTGATTTCGGTTGCCTGTTTTCTTCTGGACAGGCAGATTTCACGGCTTGCCGAAGATTTTGAAAAAGAGGGTGGTTTCACTGAGCGGCTTTACAGGGTTAGGAGTGCGAAGAGGAAATGGGGCAAATGATGAAAGATCGGAAAGAGAAGAAAAAATCAAAGACAATTTGGCGTGGAGTTATTTTATTTATTTTTTCGATGGTTTTGGGGTTGAATTAATAATGATAAAACATTAAGAGATGTTAGAATTAATAACGGAGAAATGTATGTCTCAAAAGATTGAAAGTGACAAGCTGCTGGTAAAGGATGTTTTTACAAAGTGGTATAGAATTCCAGAGTATCAGCGTCCTTATGTTTGGGGGTCTGATCAAGTGATTGAGCTGTTGGATGATGTGTATCAAGCAAGCAGCACGAATCCCCAATCTCAATATTTTCTTGGTTCGATGGTTCTGAGAAAAAGACAAAAAAAAGAAGGTTCTCTTGAATATGAAGAGTTTGACTTGCTTGATGGACAACAACGGCTAACCACCTTGTTTCTTCTTACTGCTGTAGTGCGAGATTTAACCCCATCAACAAACAAAAGCAGGATTGAAACATGTAGAAATAGCATTTTCCAGATGGAAAACAGTGATGACAACATTCCCGAAAGAATGAGAATCGTTTTTGACATAAGAGATAAGGTTCGAGATTTTATAAATAATTTTGTTAAAAATGATAAAAGCACAGAAAACGAGGATGAATTAAAATCACTTTCAGTAAAAAAAGACGAAGATATCTCAATAAGAAATATGGCCAATGCAATCTTAGAAATGAGAAAATACTTTAGCAATAATAGCAAGTCTATTGATAATTTTTTCCCGTATTTGCGTTCTAATGTGTTGATGATTTATGTTGCTGCAGAAGAACTTGAAGATGCCTTCCATCTCTTTACAGTGATGAACAACAGGGGCATTAAGCTGAGAAATAGTGATATTTTAAAAGCCGAAAATCTTGCACTAGTTAAGAATGAAGTTGACAGGTCTTCTTACGCTAGAAAATGGGAAAATATTGAAGAGTTTTTTGGTGAAGATTTTGATAATTTCCTTTCTCATATTAGAACAATTCTTGTTAAATCCAAAGCAGGATATAATTTGTTAAAGGAGTTCGAAGAAAATATCTATAATCCGCGTGAATTTGACCGTGAAATAAAAGAATATAAAAGTAAGCCGGCATTGTTGACAAAAGGAAAGGAAACATTTGATTTTATTGGAAAATACCATGAGCACTACAAATTTCTTTTTGAAGATGAAAATTACCAGATAAACAATAATTTTGAGTTTCACAACCTAATTGTTCTTATGAAAAAAGGATTTGAGGCTGATTTTTGGATAGCGCCTCTTTTACGGTATTATGATAAATTCAGAACAAATAACTTGGTTGAATTTTTAAAAAAGCTTGATAACAAGTTTTCATCAGACTGGATAATAGGACTGACTCCTACTTCCAGAATAGAAAATGTGAATGCTATAATTAGGAAAATAGACAATTCAGATAAATCGGAGGCAGTTTTAAATTCTAAGACCTTGCAAATCAATATTGATAGACTAATTGATGCTATACATTCACCAATGTATGGTAGAAGGTGTGCAAAGTATATTATGTTAAAAATAGATAAAATTATTTTGGGTAGTAGCACAAAGCTTAATCCTCCAGAAACGGTTAGCATTGAACATATACTTCCACGGAATCCAAGTCCAGGAAGTGAATGGCTAAAAATATTTAATGAGTCAGAGCGAGAAGAGCTTACAGATAAAATTGGCAACCTAATGTTGATCTCCCGGAGAAAGAATTCTTCTCTAAATAACTATGATTTCAAGTTTAAAAAAGAGAAATACTTTAAAGAAAACATAGAATTATTTAGCAATTCAATAAGAATATACAAGGATAACTCGAATTGGTCTCCAGACAGCCTGAAAAAAAATCATTTATTCCTTTTAAAAGAAATAGCGAAGGAGTATGGTTTTTCTCTAAGCGAAGAATTTATGAAGACTTATGAATAATAATATTAACCCCCAATACGACACAATAATCATAGGTGCGGGACTTAGCGGTCTGACTTGCGGAGCGCTGCTCAGTCGTGCCGGGATGAAAGTTGCTGTGCTTGAAATGGATGCGAAACCCGGTGGTTATCTTGCGGGTTTTGAAAGGAAGGGTTTCCGTTTTGATTCTTCGATCCACTGGCTTAATCAATGTGGTGAAAACGGTCTTGTGACAAGGGTTTTTAATGCGATAGATACTGATCATCCGAAAGTTTCTTTGCAGCAAAACATCAGAAAAACGGTGACAGATTCGTTCAGTTATCTTCTTACAAACAATCCAGATGAATTGAGAGATGCTCTGATTGAAAAGTTCCCTCATGAAAAGAGCGGAATAATGCGGTTTTTTAAAGATGCATGGAAGATCGCAAAAGGTTTTAAAAATTACGGAAGCAGTTTTCGCAGTATGCAGACAAGGGATCTTTTTGAAAAGCCGTATTACGGATTGAAAATGGCAAAGTTCGGGCTGACATTCATTCCGCACGCTTTCTACGGTGGGGATGAAGGGGTTATTAAAGGTCTGAAAAGATATTTCAGCGATCCGGATCTTCTTAAATTCTGGTCTGCCGAAAGCGATCTTCTTTCGTGTCTTATCCCTATCGCATGGGCTTACAACAAAGATTTTCAGCTTCCTCCGACTGGTGGCGGACAGGTTTTTGCAAACTGGCTTTCAGGATCAATTGTTAAATCAGGCGGGGATATATTTTATAAAACAAAAGCAGGGAAAATTGTTAATGCCCGGAAAAAAGCAGTTCAGGTAATTGCAAATAATAATGGAACTGAACTTAAATTTGATGCCCGTTTTGTAGTTGCGGCAATGGATGTGGAAACCCTTTATGAAAAAATAATGGACATTTCACTTTCTGAAGACAAGTTCCTGAAAAGATTGAGAAATGCAGAGCTTTACAGTTCAGCGGTAACAGTCTCGATCGGGCTTGACTGTCCTGCGGAATCGCTTGGATTTAATGATGATCTGACATTGATATCAAAAGAGAACATAAAGAGGTCTGACCATATCTGCAGCGATCCTTTGAAAAGCGACATATCGGTTTTTTCTCCTTCAGTCAGAGACAGTTCAATGGCTCCTGCCGGTAAAGGGACTCTCACAATATACTGTCCTGCATATTACAGTGATTTCAAAGAGTTATCTAAAGATGAATATGTGAAATTCAAAAATGATTTTGCACGGATTCTCATTGACCGTGTTGAAACGGCATTATCAAAAGAGATCCAATCTCATATTGAGTTCATGGATGTTGCAACTCCTGTCACATATCACCGCTACACAGGTAACAGAGAAGGCGTAATGATGGGTGCAAGACCGGGAAAGGCAAATTATAAAGCAAAAATAGCACATTACAAAACGCCGCTTGAAAATGTTTTCCTGTGCGGTCACTGGTCTGCTCTGGGCGGAGGTGTTCCTATCGCAGTTTCAACTGCTGCAAATGCGGCATTGCTTGTCCTGAAAAAGGATAAAAGCACTGTTTTTAAACCGCTTGGTAAATATTTTGACGGTTCAGTTTCAGTTCAAGACTTTAATAAGTATTTGAAAAGATCGAAAAATATCTAGCTTCCGAAAAGCTTCCTTTTTACTTCCTTTGAATATGTGTAGGCACTTGTAACACTGAAAAAGATCGATCCCCAGATAAGGATATAGCCCCATAATCTCGGATCCCAGTCGATATTAAAAAGTCCTTTCAATGTATTCTGATTAATCATGAAAAAAGGGAGCGCGAACATTTGGAACATTGTTTTCATTTTGCCACCCTGACCTGCGACTACGACAACTCCTCTTTCAACGGCTACAGAACGGATGCCGAAAATATAAAACTCCCTCGCAAGGATTATGATGACTGGAAGAACATGCATTTCACCCATCGATACAAGAAGAACAAGAGTGAGATTTACAATGAACTTGTCGGCAAGAGGATCAAGAAGCTTGCCTGTCACTGTGACCGTTCCGTGCTTTCTTGCGATATATCCGTCAAAGAAATCTGTTACTGTCGCTATTGTATAAAATATCCATGACCACAATCTTGAAACCGGTGTGTCATACCATATCAGGAAGAGGACGAAGGGGACGAAAAATATCCTGATCCCAGTAAGAAGATTCGGGATCGTAAGAACATCCTTCTTGAAGTTTATCAATCTGTCAATGATGACCTTTCTTCTGCCGAAATCACCATTGTTCTTTTTATTTTTTCTGAATTTTTTCACCATAATTCCCTGCCCGTGTAATTCTTGTAGAAGTCTGACACCTTTTCAACATATGCAACTGTTTCGTTGAAAGGTGGTATTCCGTTATAATATGTGACAGCGGCTGGCCCTGCATTGTATCCGGCAAGTGCATTTTTTGTGTTTTTAAACCGTTTGATCATTTTTTTAAGATAGAGTGTGCCGCCCATTATATTCTGTTCCGGATCGAATACATCTTTTACTCCCACCTCGGTCGCAGTTCCCGGCATAAGCTGCATCAACCCCTTTGCACCGGCGGAAGAGACAGCTTTTATGTCAAAAAGGGATTCAGCCTTAATTACACTTTTTATGAGATGAAAGTCAACTCCGTGTTTAATTGAAGCTTTCTGAATTATATTATCAAACTTTGACTCACTTCCCGGCTTAAGTGCATAGCCTTTTTTGTGTTTAACTTCACCTTTTGACTGGTAGAGAGGTTTGCATGAGCGGAGATCTACACACTGATTTGTGAATGTATATCTATCCTTGATTGGATCATAAAAATAATAAATCCTGATGCTGGAGTAGAGCAGGGAGGTCGTTATCAGAAACAAAACCGAAGATCTCATAAGAAATTTCATTTTTTACCCTGTTTTTCAAGAGATTCATAGTACATGAGCCGTTTTTTCAGCCCTTTTGCCCTGAAGTTGTCAGGCTGGAGCTTTGTTATTATGGTAAGAACCTTCATGCAGTCGGGGATAAGTTTCTGGAATTCATATATCTCTGCAAGGATAAAAAGAACTTCGATATCGGGGTCCTTTAACATTGTGAGTTTAAGAATGTCTTCTTTTATCGGAGGATATTTGACACTCTTTTCAAAGTCGTTCCATCGCGGAGATTTTTTCCATATTGCAAGGACCTTTTTTTCCAGTGCGTCGGGGTTTTTAGTCTGATCGTAAATGAGTCCGAATATCTCTGCCGCACCTTCAAAGTTACCAAGGCGGAGCAACGCTGTCCCTTTGAAAATGGCTTCGTCATATTCCTTCAAACGGGCAAAATCTGTTCTGCTTTTGATGGGCCCGTATCTTTTCATAAGCTTATCAATATCAGCTCTCTCCTGAGGATTTCTAAGCATTTCATAATTTTCACTGACAACCCGGAAGAATTTTTCCGCCCGTTCCCTGTTGATGGCTATAACATCACCCAGACGGTCGGGGTGTATTTTCTGTACGATCTTCAGGTATGAGTTGTGAAGTGCTTTTTCATCAAAATCAGATGAAACCCCGAACAGATGATAGACATCCTTGAATTTTTCGTTGATATCAAGAAAATTCACAAGCTTCTGATCTTCACTAAGTTCAAAAACCTGTTCAACTGTTTCATCGTCACCCACCTTTTCATCGAACATATTGGTTCTATTCAGCATTTCCACTATGTTCGCCCGTTCTTCATCCGTTGATTTCACAACACTTGCAAATCGTGTGAGAAGAAGAAAGAAGATTGTCCTGTAGTGTTTTTTGAAATTGGAGAAGATCTCGATCCGTTTCTGACCGATGAACGATTCAAGTTCTGTATGAAGAAAATTCATTGAGCTCGCATCAGGTCTGATCGAGAAGTGTTCTGTGGCAATGGGTTTTATGGAGGCGACAATATAAGAGCGGTCGATATTCTCAACTATGCGGAAGATGAAATCAAGTGAGTCATATTCCTTAAGATTCATTTTAAATCCCTCAGGGAGTTCGGTCTTGAGCATGAAAAATGTGTCCGGCGGGAGTTTTGCAAGCTGAAGGAGAGGTCGCTCACAATAGGATTTGCCTCCTGTGATGATTATATTGAAACGGTCTTCTCTGCCGATTACATTGACTATCCCTGAAAATTTCCCCAGATGAAGGGTGGAAAGAAGTTTCTCAATACGGATCTTCAGTTGTTTTTCTGAATTAATATACTGGCTTATAACATCGCTCATTTGACATTTACATAAGAAAGTTTTCTTCGAGGGCCGTCATCAGACTGCCTCTTTCGCGGTCTGTTCTTTCCTGTATCTCTTTTAATTCAGACATATATTCCTGTTCCCGCCTCCCTTTAAGAAAAGGTTTTGCAACAGCCGGAAAAAGTTCAAGAAGGAGTGCATCTTTTTCATTTAATGCAAGTTTCCTTCCGCCGAACTCTTTAAGTATTTCATTAGCCTGTTTTACATGTTTTGATGTGTCATACGGGATCTCTTCCCTGTGTCCTGCGATCTTCTGTCTGAAATCGGGATCAACAGGCCACGGAGTATGACCATAAACTCCTTTTACAAGATTTACGAACTGAATCGAAGTGTTATCATAAAATCCTTTTTTCTGTTCTTCGTTTATTACGCAACTGACTGCCTGAATACCGACTATCTGGCTTGTGGGGGTTACAAGAGGAGGAACGCCTGCATCAAGCCGGACTATGGGAACGGTCTTGAGAACTTTTTCCAGAAGATGGCCGAGATTTGCCGCCTGAAGCTGCGAAAGCATGTTGGTGTACATTCCTCCGGGGATCTGAGCGATCCTGACAATTTCATCAGGAGCAGGGAAATTGAAATATTTTTCTATCGCCTGTGTCAGAGCGGTGACTTTGTCGGTGTCATCTTTTTTTGCGGCATCTATTGCATCATCAAAAAGCTTGTCTATTTCGGGCGGAAGCTTATCTTTTGCAGGATCGAAATCGAGCGGGAACATTTTGTACTGATCAAAATCGCACAATTCCCGTCTCATTTCAAAGAGCTCTTTTCTGATCTTTCTTACTGCATCAAGATTTACACCGGTATCGATCCCGAGCTTTGTTGCAAAGACCTGTACAAGTTCAAAAGCCGGAGCCGCCGGACCGCCTGCAAAAGGCATAATTACGGTGTCAACAATGTCAACACCCTTCACTATAGCCATCAGGACGCTTCCGAGACCGTATCCCGGGGTACAGTGGGTGTGAAGGTCGATCGGTATTGAAACATTTTTTTTCAACGCCGATATGAGCAGAGATGAGGTTTCGGGATCTATCAGTCCTGCCATATCCTTTATGCTGATCATGTCGGCACCCATTTTTTCAAGCTCGATGGACTTTTTCACAAAGTAATCGACTGAAAAAAGGTTTGAAGGAAGTTTCTTCCCTTTTAAGAATGCGATTACTTTGTCTTTGAATGAGAATTTCGGATCGACGGTATAACAGACACAGCAGTCGGCTAAGCCATTGTTCTCCTTCACATATTTTATGGTGGACTTCATATTTTCAAGGTCATTAAGGGCATCAAATATTCTCATTATGTCAATACCGGACTTGATGGCATTACGGTTGAACCCTTCAATAACATCTTCAGGATAGGGATTGTATCCGAAGAGATTTCTTCCTCTTGAAAGTGCCGTGAGCTTGCTCGCAGAACCGATTCCCTCTTTAATCTTTTCAAGCCGGTCCCAGGGATCTTCATTAAGATAACGCATTATTGAATCCGGAACAGCTCCGCCCCACACTTCCATTGCATAGAAGTGAGCTTCCCGATACATTTTAAGGACCTTGTCCACCTGTTTCTGATTCATTCTTGTGGCAAACTGTGACTGCTGGCCGTCACGGAGAGTAAGATCTCTGACAAGGAGTTTTTTCATTTTCAACCTCATATCCCAAACATTTCAAATATCACAAGCGATCACACGGAGGCATTTTATTAATAACGGCGCTTAATTCAATAATATTTACAAAAATACTTCTAAATTATCAGAATATATAAAAAATTGACTGTTTAAGCAGGTTCGTTATCATTCCACCGGAAAAAGAGTGTTTTGATTTTTTCAGGGTGTTAAAATGAAAGTCCTTATCGCCGCTTCAGAGCTTCAGCCGTTTGCATCGTCAGGAGCTCTTTCTGAAACATTGAACTGTCTGATCTGCAGTATCTCAGGTTATTTAGATATCGAATTTGTAATGCCGCTCTACAGTATGATAGATGAGAACCAGTATGCGATAAAGCCGACAGGAAAGGGATTCCAGGTGCCTGTTGCAGATAAGATCGAAAATGCCGAGATCTGGGTGGGAAAACACCCTGAATCGGGTGTCAAGGTCTGGTTCGTCGCAAGCAGATACTTTGAAAGGGACGGGCTTTACGGCAATATTACAGGAGACTATCCTGACAACTCAGAAAGGTTCGTTTTCTTCTCAAGGGCGGTACTTGAACTTGCTAATGTCATATCAAGGCCGGACATAATTCACTGCAATGACTGGCAGACGGCACTGATTCCTCTTTACATGAAGGAAGTGTATCAGAAGAACGGACAGATGACAGATGTTAAGACAGCTCTTTTCATTCATGATGTAAGATTTCAGGGAAGGTTCTGGCTTTACGATCTCTATATCCTGAACCTCGGTTGGGAGGTCTTTTCGCCTGAAAAGCTCGAGTTCTATAACGACATTAATTTTCTGAAAGGCGGCATTGTTTACAGCGATGTTCTTTTTGCGGTCAATGCGGATTATCTTACCAGAATATGCAGTGATTTGGAAGGGTGCGGGCTTGACGGTATTTTAAGAAAGTACGGAGCAAAACTTTTCCCGGTCTGTGAAACCTGCAGAACTTTTTCGTGTGAGGACTGGAAAGGGGAAAGGCTCGGGAAAAGGATGCTTGAACTTTATACCAGGTCTGTATGAAGAATCTCCTTTGCATTTCTTTTCTTTTGGTTCTTTTTAATGCTGAAGTATTTGCTGTCGGCGAAAAAGATGCCGATATCATTATGAAAATTGATGAAGGGATAATAAATCTTACAGAAAAATATATCATAATAACTGCAACAGGGACTCCCGGCATTAATATTTCAAATGTCAATACTGCCAGAATAGATGCTGAAAAAACTGCACGGAGAAATTTAACTGTCCGTCTTGAAAAAGCTCTTTCAAAACTGATCCTTGAGAACGGAATCAGTCTTGGAAAATATCTTTCAGAAAAAAAAGAGACCGGATTTTTTACAGGTCTGATAAAGAAAGAGGACATTGGAGAACCTGTTTCTTCAAATTATTATTCAGACGGTTCAGCGGACCTTCAGTACAATGTCCCGATATCGAAGTATCTTGGTCAGATAAAGTTAAAGACTATGCCTGATATATGTAAGAGCGATGATATAAAAACAACATCTTCCGGGAATTCCGGGAATCTTTCTGATGATGGAAAAGATGTCCTTGTCATCGAGATAAGGAACGGGAAATTAGATCCTGCTCTTTATCTTAAAATTGAAAATGAAAAAGGTGAGCTGGTCTACAGTTCGTGCATTTCTAAAACCGTGCCTCCAATGATGATAATGAAAGATCCAGGACGGCTTCTTGATGCATTAAGTTCAAAAGACAGTTTTATGACCGTCAATTCTCTTAAAATTAAGAACGGCTCTACTGTCGTGATAAAGAACACCGATTCCGAAAAGATATTAAATGAAATGAAACAAGGTTCTCTGAAGGAAGGTAAAGTAATATTCCTGATCAGAAACAAGGAGGGGAAATGATCTCTAAAGCAAAAATAAACAGATTCATTTTCGACAAAAAGGGGTGGATACCTGTACTTTTTGCCGCAGTATTCTTTTTCTGCGTGTTGTTTGCTCCTACAATTACGACAATCCTTATCGCATCATTTTTTGCTGCATACGCCATAGATCCTCTTGTTATTTTCATGTCGGAAAAGCTTAAACTTCCCCGTTCTTTTGCCAGCGGACTTGTGATCTTTTTCATAGTCCTCACAGTTCTTCTCCTTCTGCTGATCGTGCTTCCCGGAATAGTTAGACAGCTTTATAGAATTTTTGCCAACTTTGATTCGATAGTGGCCGCTCTTTGGGACTGGATGAACAATTTTGCCGCCGGTTTCGGGATAGACCTTGATGAACATTTTAAAAAGGATGATCTTGTCGGCAGGTTGACAGCTTTCTCGGAGCCTGTTTTGAAATCTGCAACCAATACCGTCGGGGTGGTGTTCAGCAAGACTTTCGGGCTTCTTTCCCTCCTTTTCAGTTTTATAATTTTTATAGTTATAACTTTTTTCACAAGCTCCAGATACCCCAAAATAAGAGCTTCAATATTTGAGCTTTTTCCACCTGCAAAACAGGAATATATAAAAGGATGGCTCTGCAAATTCGACAGAGTCCTGTCGGGTTTTATAAGGGGACAGCTTACAGTCTGTTTCGTTCTGGGCTGTCTTTATGCGGGTTCATTTACCGTTGCGGGAATTGAAAATGCCGGAAGTCTCGGAGCGATGATAGGGATGCTCTGCATTGTTCCCTATGTCGGACTTTTTGCAGGCATAATAGTCACGATCCTTCTTGCTCTGGTTTCGGGAGGCGTTGTAGCTCTGTTTAAAGTGGTCACGATCTTCCTTATAATTCAGGCATTTGATACAGTAATGATAACCCCGAATATTATGGGAAGTGGAGTAGGAATGAGCCCTGTTTTTGTTATAATCGCTATCTTTGCGGGAGCGGAGATCGGTGGATTTCTCGGTGTTCTCATCGCTGTTCCTACATTTGCCATACTCAAGCTTATGGGTGATGACATATTGAAAAGATACAAGGAATCTACATTCTATAACGAAAAGGATAACGAAGGCGAACCGGTCTGATCCATGAAATTCTTCATCCATAAGAAAGTCGAAGATATTATTGTTCATGATATGCAACTGCCTGAGATGATTAGAAATCTTGTCGATGGAATAGAGGTTGTAATAACTGAGCCGTTTTCCTCCAAGAACGATTATTCAAAGAAAATAAAAAAAATATCAGATTTCTGCATGAGCAGGGATATTTCGGTACATCTTCCGTTCTATGATCTGAATCTCGGGTCAATTGACAGAAATATTTCAGAATACAGTCTTAGATCTATGGTGCATGGGATAGACATTGCTTCAAGTCTGGGTGCTCAAATAGCTGTCGCCCATCTTGGATATAATGTTCTTTCTTCAAAGAGTTCATCTGCAAAATGGTTTGAAAGGTTCATTGAGAAAAAAGTGCTGCTTGAAAAATATGCGGCAGACAAATGCGTTGCAGTCGTCTGGGAGAACACGTATGAAAAGGATATGTCCCTTTTTGACGAAATGATCAAGGTCCACCCCTGCACAAAATTCTGTCTGGATATCGGTCACTGTAACTGCTTTGCCGAATTCTCTGCAATTGAATTCCTTGAAAGGTATAAAGAGAGGGTGATACACATTCATCTTCACGATAATGACGGGATTGAGGATTCACATCTTGCACCCGGAAAAGGAAATATTGATTTTGCCCCCTTAATGGAAAAGATCAGGGCATATCCTGTTCTTAACGCTGTGTTTGAACTCGATTTTGACAAGTTCACAGATTCTGTTGATTACATATCAGAAATATTTTTAAAGAGGAAATAATGAAGAGATTTATTTTTGCTGTTTCAGTTCTGTTTCTGGCAGTTTCCTGTGACAATGGAGCTGAAAATGTCTATGTACTTGAAGAGACCGGCGGTCATCCTGTTGTAAAAGGTTCTGAAAATGGGCTTATATGGTATATTGATGATCCTGATAATGCCAACACTAAGCTCAACATGATGAATTATGAAAAAGCTTTAAAAAGCTGCAGCGACCTTGAATGGGCAGGTTTTACAGACTGGCGGCTTCCAACAATTGATGAATTGAGAACTCTGGTTACCGGTTTTAAAGATATTGAGCCCGGCGGCAGATGCGAAGTTTCATCAAAATGTCTTCCCATGGCCTGCCTTACTCAGGGTCAGAAAAACAGTGCCGATTATCCGTGTTCAAATTATGAAGAGCAGGAACTTCTTCAGGGTCCGGGGCCTGAAGGATGTTATTTCGATGATGTCTGGAGGACATACTGTGGAAACTACTGGTCTTCATCAAAAATTGCCGGAACAGTTGACGAAAAAGTTTTTCAGATTGATTTTTCGGATCCTGCAATAGTTCCGGCCTCTTCTACAAATTCAATTAATACCGGTTTTGCCCGCTGTGTGAGATAATCCGCGATTTATTTGACAACGCTTGAAATCAGAGCATATATTCAAACTGTGTTGTTCAACTTTTCATTCTGGAGATTGAGTCATGGATTTTGTAAAAATGGTGCATGAAAAAGCTGTGAAAGCCGGGAAAACTATTGTGCTTCCTGAGGGTTGCGAGCCAAGAACTGTGAAAGCCGCTGCTATCATTACAAAAGATAAACTTGCAAAAGTAATTCTTGTAGGAAATGAAGCGGATATACTGAAAGCGGCACAGAAAGAGAATGTTTCTCTTGACGGGATCAAAATTGTCGAGCCGTTGAAAAGTGAATGGTATCAGGATTTTGTTTCAACCTTTCATGAGATGAGAAAGGACAAAGGTGTTGATATGGATAAAGCCGCGCAGACAATGAAAGATGAAGTCTATTTTGCAACAATGATGGTGCAGAAAGGATATGCCGACGGTCTTGTTAGCGGAGCTATTCATTCAACGGCCGATACGATAAGGCCTGCTCTGCAGATAATAAAGACAATGCCGGGAATCAAAGTTGTTTCAAGCTCTTTTGTGATGATAGTTCCTGAATGTGACATGGGATGCGGCGGAATGTTCGTTTTTGCAGACTGTGCTGTGAATATTGATCCGGATGCAGATCAGCTTGCTGAAATTGCTGTTTCAAGTGCCGAAACTGCAAAAGTTATCTGCGGAATAGAGCCGAAAGTGGCAATGCTCAGTTTTTCAACCAAAGGAAGTGCTAAGCATCCTTTTGTAGATAAAGTGACTGCCGCAACAAAAATAGTGAAAGAAAGGTTTCCTGAGCTCAAAGTTGATGGAGAAATTCAGGCAGATGCGGCACTTGTTGCAAGTATCGGCAAGACAAAATGTCCCGGAAGCCCGATAGCAGGAGAGGCGAATGTCCTTGTTTTCCCTGACCTTCAGAGCGGAAACATCGGATATAAACTTGTTCAACGGCTTGCACATGCCGAAGCGGTCGGCCCTTTTCTTCAGGGAATAGCAAAACCGGTCAATGACCTTTCAAGGGGCTGTTCAGTTGAAGATATAGTCAATGTAGTTGCCGTCACCGCTGTTCAGGCAGGGTAGTATCAATGCGTCCGCAGATAGAGAGAATTGTTGTTGATCCAAAGTTTACTGATGCAGTTTTGCCTCATAACATCGCTAAAACACTTGATATTAATCCTGAATTCATGTCTAAGGATGAGCTTGTCGCTTTTGTGAAAGATAATCCGGGTGATGACATTTTTAAAACTGCGAAAAAGATCCTGTTCTTTACTGAAAACAAGGGAAAATTCCTCAAAAAATGTCCGGGGAGCAAAGGCGTAGTGTGCTGTGATTACTATACGATAAATAGTGTAACCGGGTGTCCTTACGACTGTTCTTACTGTATTTTACAGCATTACATTGAGAATAATCCTTTTATCACGGTGTTCCTCAATCGTGAAAAGGCAATGGATGAGATCGAAGAATTCCTGAAAGAAAACAGTCTGTTGAGAGTAGGCACAGGTGAACTTGCAGATTCTCTTGCCCTTGATCACCTCCTTGATGAAAGCGGTTTTTTTCTTAGTGAGATAGAAAAAAGGGGACTTCAGAATAAAATTCAGTTCGAGTTCAAGACAAAATCAGCGGAAGTTGAACGGCTCATTGAAGTTTTTAAGCAGCATAAAAGCGTTAACACAGTTGCCGGTTTTTCAGTGAACATTCCGCAGTTTCAGGAAAAAGAGGAGCCGGGAGCTGAATCAATCGATAATAGAATTAACGCAGCTAAGTTGCTGATAAAAGAAGGGATTAATGTGGCGATCCACTTTGATCCGGTTGTCATGATCGATTCTTTCCATGATGAATATATGAAAACAATAGATCACATTTTTTCAAATCTTGATTGCTCAAAAATTGTCTGGATAAGCATGGGTGGATTCAGACACACTCTGTCCCTGACTGAAACTATTACAAAAAGATTCCCAAAAAGTTCACTGCTTCTAGGCGAAATGTTTCCAGGAGAAAAAGATAATAAACTCAGATATTTAGCACCAGTCAGAAGAGAATTTTATAAAGCTTTCATTGACCGGATATCAAAACATTTCAATGGAAATCCGCCGCTTTACATGTGCATGGAAAAATCGTTCATGTGGAAAGATATGGATCTGCCGCTTGATAAAACTGTATTCCCCGGAGGAAAGAATTGTCTTCAAAAATAGATGAGATGATCTTTACTTTCAACCGCTACATGAAGGAAAAATTCGGTGGGAGAGTTGCAAGGGTCTCATTCGACACAGGTTTTGAATGTCCATGGGGAAAATGTGTTTTCTGCCGGAATGATTCGTTCTTACCGATTGTATCTGTCAATATGCAGAAAGATAACAGGAATGAAACACTTGAAAAAAGCATGACATTTCTAAAAAACCGTTACAATAACAAGTTCTTTGCCGCATATTTCCAAAGTGGCACTTCAACTTTCGGCCCCGATGAAAAGCTGAGAGAGTTTTATAGGTCGGCTGCATCAGTTGAAGGGGTTGTCGCATTCATAGTTTCCACAAGACCTGATCACATTGATGAAGAAAAGATAAAAATGATCCTTGAATCTGTTCCCACCCACATTGACGAGATATGGATCGAGCTCGGTCTGCAGTCGGTAAAAGAGGAGTCCTTGAAATGGATAGACAGGGGACATTCAGTTGAGGATTACTTTAAAGCTGTTGAAATAATTAGTAAAATCGGCAAAGGGAGGATTAAGGTCGCTCCCCACATAATTCTTGGCATTCCCGGTGAAACAATTGAGGATATGATAAATACGGTCCTGAAAAGTATAGAAAACCCGGTTGTGAAAGGGCTGAAGCTTCATCATCTCCAGATCCACAGGGGAACTGTTCTTGAAAAAATGTATCAGGAAAAACCGTTTAATTTGCTGACAAGTGATGAATATATAAAGATAATGGGTGAAATTATTGCAGTTATTCCGCAGGATAAAGTCCTTTTCCGGCTTTTTACCACAGCTCCTGAAGAATATCTTGTTGCACCAATTTGGAATCTAGGAACTCAGGAGGCACTGCAAAAACTTGAGAACTGGCTTAATATAAATAGAATTACGCAAGGTATTAGGAGGTTGGAATGGAAAAGTTGACAGGAAAACAGAGAAAATATTTAAGAGGGATAGCCCATTCGTTAAATCCGGTGGTACATATCGGAAAGAACGGACTTGCTGATCCAGTTCTTAAACAGATTGATGATGCATTAAGCATACATGAACTGATAAAGATAAAATTCATTGATTTTATTGACGAAAAAAAAGAAATTGCAGCAGAAATAGAAAAAAAGCTTAAATGTGAAAGCTGCGGTTCAGTAGGTCATGTTTTTGTTTTTTTCAGGCAGAATGAAGAGCCGGAAAAAAGAAAGATAAAACTTTAAATCACTGGAGTAAATGATGCTTGTTTCGGTATTTGTCCCTTTTGCAAATGAGGAGAACAATCTTGCCGAACTCATTGAAAGAATTGAGAAAGGTGGCATTGCGGCAGGTGTTGACCTTGAACTGATCATGGTTGATGACGGGTCAAAGGATGACAGTTACGATGTTGTAATGAAGGAGGCACAAAACAGACACTGGATCAAGGTTTTCAGACATCAGCGCAACAAAGGGCTTACCGAAGCGATGATAACAGGATTCAAGGAGTGTAGAGGGGATATAATAATTTTTCTTCCCTCTGACCTTGAAAGTCATCCCGATGAAGACATTCCTGCACTTTTAAATGGATTTGAACCGGGTGTCGATATTGTTTGCGGCAACAGAAAGAAAAGAAGGGAGATCAAGATATTCCTTTCGATGCTGTACAACCAGATAAGCAATTTTCTTTTCGGGATAAAACTCAATGATATGAACTGGATAAAGGCATTTAGAAGAGAGTGTCTTAACGATCTTGAACTCAGGAGTGACTGGCACAGATTCCTTGTTCAGATCCTTCATGAAAAGGGATACAAAGCAGTTGAAGTGCCTGTAAACTGGTATAGAAGAAAAAGCGGAAAAAGCCATTTCGGTTTCAGAAGGATCCCGATCTCATTTTTTGATTCGATAGCTGTGAAATTTGTTCTTACTTTTACGAAAGCTCCAATGAGAATTTTCGGGGCATTTGGTTTTCTGCAACTTATTGTATCTATTGTTATTGTGAGCTGGATGCTTTATGCTCAGTTTGTTCTGGGACAACCTGTTTTCAGGATAAGACCTTTATTATATTTCAGTATTGCCTTATTTCTTTCGGGGCTTATATTTGTATTCATGGGTTTTCTGGCTGAACTTATTGTCAGTCTGAGAGATGAAATAAGAAAAATGAAGGAGTGAAAAATGAAGAAACTTTCGACACTTATTGCATTTCTCCTGTTGATAGGAGTGATCTATCCTTTTTATCATGTGAGAAAGCACCTTATGGAAAATGACAAACCTTTAGTTGAAACCATTGAAGCTTATCCTGAGCCCGATTTTGCAAGGGTGATGTTCCTTGGCCTGAATGCTTTCGCGGCAGATCTTCTTTTCACAAAATCTCAATATTATTACGGAAGTCATTATGTGACTGATAGAACTTATCCTCTTTTAGAGCAGATGGCCAAAGTTATAATGGCTTTAAATCCCGATCTTAAATTTGTCATCAGGTTTGCCGAAGCCGCAATTTCATCAATGAGGACTCCGGAAGCAATTGAGTCTGCAAATTCTCTTTTGCGTCTGGGTGCAGAACTTTATCCTGATGATTATGAGTTCGTTTTCAATCAGGGCTATAACTATTACATTTACCTCGGAGAAATGGAAAAGGCATATCCATTGATGTATAAAGGGGCGAGAATGGAAGGTGCTCCAGAGCAGCTTTTCTGGATGGTGAGCCGTGTCACTACGATGGGTGGCGGATACCGTCTGGGATATGAATATACAAAAGAAAAGCTTTCACAGGCAAAAGATAAATATATGAAAGATCAGCTTGAAAAAGAGCTTAAGCACTTTGAAAATCTGATATATCTTACTGAAGCTGTTGATGAATATATCCGTAAATATGAGAAATCTCCGGATAATGACCTTACTGAACTGGTAAAGAAGAAGATAGTTAAAAATATTCCTGCAGATGTTTTCGGAGGAAAATATTTCTTTGATGACAAGGATGGAAAAGTAAAGACAACGACTGACGGAGAGAGATATTATCTTGAAACTCAGAAACGGAAAAGGGAGCAGGAGTTGAAAGAGCTTAAAAGCAGGGAAGAGCCTGAAATCTTAAAATCAGAGTAAAAATTCAAGCAAAAAAAAAGACCCCCTTGACGGAGGTCTGTAAAAACTTAAGGATCAGAAACTATGATTAGCCGCTGATTGCTTCTACCGGACAGACAGGAACACATGCGCCGCAGTCAACACATGCATCTGAAATCACATGGACACCGCCGTTTTCGCTGATTGCTTCAACCGGACATTCTGAAGCGCAAAGCCCGCAATTGGTGCAAAGGCTGGCATTGATCTTGTGCATTTTTTTCTCCTAAACTTAAGTTAATAATGGACTAGTCAACGATTCTTTTTAACATTTACAGGCACTCTTTGTCAAGTAAAAAGGTTTGAGACAATATTTAAAATCTTTATTTTTTCTTTGTTTGGTAATACCTTATACAACTATAAAGATGATCATTGATGGATTTTAGATTTAGGGACATAAAATGAGGAAAGAGAAAGATTTTCTGGGTGTTGTGGAGCTGGATGACAGTTTTCCTTTTGGTATAAACACAATGAGAGCGATGCAGAATTTTAATTTTAATAATGATGTGATGCATCCTTCTATTTTCAAGGCTCTTCTGGAGGTGAAAAAGGCGTGTGCTGTTTCAAACAGGCTTGCCGGAATTCTTGATGAAGATATTGCAATTGCAATAGAAGCGGCTTGTGACCGTGCGATCGCAGAATTGATATATCCGCGCCTCAATCCTTATCAGGGGGGAGCGGGAACTTCGATGAATATGGCGGCTAATGAACTGATCGCCAACTATGCTCTTAAGATCATTGGGAAAAACTATGGTGAGTACGAGTTTATAAGTCCGCTTGACCATGTGAATCTGTCACAATCGACAAACGATGTGTTTCCGACTGCTGTAAAAGTTGCGATAATTAGAAACATTAGACAACTTCATGAAAATATTGAGAAACTTCTGCATGAACTTCAGGAAAAAGAACATCAGTTCTCAGGTGTTTTGAAGATCGGCAGAACTGAAATGCAGGATGCTATGCCTGTATCTCTGGGTCAGGAATTCGGAGCGTGGGCGGAAGGAGTTTCAAGGTTCAGATGGAGACTTTCAAAAGCGCTTGACTGGATTAGAGAGGTCAATATCGGAGGAACGGCTGTTGGCACAGGAATAAATGCAGACATCGATTATCTGAGAATACTGCCTGATGAGCTCAGAAGAATTGTTGAAGAACCTCTTTCGATCTCAAGGAACGGCGTTGATGGCACTCAAAACTGTGATCAAATCGTTGAGATCATGGGAATAATGAAAACAGGTGCAGTAGTCATCAAGAAAATTGCAAGTGATATCAGGATATTGTCGAGTGGTCCTGAATGCGGAATAGGAGAATTGACCATCCCGGCTTTTCAGCAGGGTTCTTCGATAATGCCGGCAAAAGTCAATCCGGTAATGGCAGAAGCGGCGGAACAGGTGTGTCTTGAAATAATGGCATCAGACAATTCAATTGCACATGCAGTTTCTCAGGGAAATCTTGAGCTGCAGCAGTTCATGCCTTTCATCGCCCACAAGACCGTTCATTCAATATCGTTATTTTCAGGAATGTTGAAAAGCTTCACGAAAATGATCTCAGGGATAACAGCAAATGTTGAAAAAATAAGGAGTTATGTGGAATCTTCAACGGTCGTTGCAACACTTCTTGCCCCCACGATCGGGCATGAAAGAACGGCTGAACTCGTTATTGAAGCAAGAAAAAAAGGGGCGAAAATTTATGACCTCATCATCGAAAGGAAAATACTTTCAAAAGCCAAGCTTGACAAACTCCTGACACCAGAAGTCATGGCAAGCCCCGGAATGCCTGTTGTGGAGGAATAGATATGATAAATAAAACGATTCGCGGTGACAGGCTTCACATTGCATTTTTCGGCAGAAGAAATGCAGGGAAATCGTCATTAATTAACGCACTTACCAATCAGCAGGTTTCAATTGTTTCTGAGACTCCCGGAACTACTACTGATCCGGTCTTTAAGTCGATGGAGCTCATGCCTGTCGGCCCTGTTGTGCTCATTGATACTGCCGGAATGGATGATCTTGAGGATGCTCTTGGTGAAGAAAGGGTCAAAAGGTCGGAAAAGGTCCTGTCAAAGACAGATCTTGCCATAATTGTCGTCGATTCAGCAGGAACGGCGGGAGATCTGGAAGATGATCTTATCCGGCAGTGTACTGAAAACAAAAGTTCAGTGATAATAGTTCTTAATAAAATTGATAAAGGTCTGTCGGAATCAGTCAAAAACTGGATAACTGAGAAAAGTTTTATAAGGGTAAGTGCCAAGGAAAACACAGGAATTGCCGAGCTTAAAAGCAGAATAATTGAAGTGGCGCCCTCAGAATGGGAACCGCCTTTTTTAAGAGATCTCATTCATCCGGGAGAAACGGTCGTTCTGGTCACCCCTATTGATCTTGGCGCACCGAAAGGGCGGTTGATAATGCCGCAGGTAAAAGCGATCCGCGACATACTTGATGGTGATGGTGTTGCCGTTATGTGTAAGGAGAGAGAACTGCTTACTACACTGAATTCATTGAAGAATCACCCGGCACTTGTTGTCACAGATTCTCAAGTTTTTTCACAGGTTTCAGCAGATGTTCCGGAAAGTGTTTTTCTTACTTCATTTTCCATACTTTCGATCAGACAGAAAGGTGATCTTGCCGAGATGGTGAAATCGGTACTTGCTGTGGAAAATCTGAAACCCGGAGATAAAGTTCTGATTGCGGAAAGCTGTTCACACCATCCGCTGGAAGATGATATCGGAAGAGTGAAAATCCCCAGATGGCTCAATGCCCATGTCGGCGGCGGATTGAAGATCGAAACAGTTCCCGGCTGTGAATATCCCGATAATCTTGAGGAATATAAGCTTGTTATCCACTGCGGAGCCTGCACGCTCAATCGAAAGGAAATGCTCAGAAGGCAGTCAATCCCTGCAAAAGCACAGATCCCCATGACCAATTACGGCGTTCTGATAAGTTATCTTCACGGAGTTTTCCCCAGAGCGCTCAAACCGTTCCCCGAGATATACAGACTTTTTGAAAAAAATGGTCTCATTCAAAGGAAAAAAAAGGTTAAGTCAATAAACTCAGATATATTATAAAATATTTATATAAAAGGTTGAAAAGGCATTATTTTTTAAATATACTCGGTCGATACTGAGCTTCCGACTTTTATTTTTTTAGTGAGGTGATTAATGATTTCTGAAAATTCTCTTAACAAAATTAAAGGTTTAGCTTCACGCTATCCGAAAAAGGAATCGGCCATACTTCCTGCATTGATGATCGTGCAGAAAGAAAACGGCAATGTTCTTTCAAAAATGGATATTGAGGGTGTAGCTGAAATTTTAGGTGTCACACATTCGAAGGCATTCGGAGTTGCAACATTCTACACAATGTACAATGTAAAAGAGAAGATCGGCAAGTACCATGTTCAGGTCGATACAAACATTCCTGCAACTTTGATGGGTGCAGGCAAAATTCTTGCACACCTTGAGAAGATGCTCGGCATTAAACCGGGACAGACAACTCCTGACGGAATGTTCACACTTAATGAAGTTGAATGTCTCGCTTCATGCGGAACATGCCCTGTGATTCAGGTCAACGATGTTTATTATGAGAATATGACAAAAAAGAAGACCGAGGCACTTATCGAATCACTTAAGAACGGTGTAATGCCTGAAAGTAAGACAAAGTACAACTACGGAACGGTATGCAATGTGCTTTTGAAGAACAGAGGCTCAAAAAATGCAAAATCGATAAGAAGTTATAAGAACGGCGGCGGGTACAAAGCACTCGAAAAGGCAAGAACAATGGCTCCGGCAGATATAGTCCTTGCAGTTAAGGATTCAGGCATCAAAGGTAGAGGCGGTGCGGGTTTCCCGACAGGTCTTAAATGGGGTTTTCTGCCGAAAGATACAGGAAAACCGGTCTATCTTGTCTGTAATGCGGATGAAGGTGAACCGGGAACTTTCAAGGACAGGCAGATCATGGAGTACGATCCGCACCTTCTCATCGAAGGGATGGCTATTTCAATGCTGGCACTCGGTTCAAAACTCGCATTCATCTATATCCGTGGAGAGTTTGACTGGATAGCAGACATTCTTGACAGGGCGATAGAGGAAGCAAAAAAGAACGGTCAGTTGAAAGACCTTGATATTATTGTTCATCGCGGAGCCGGTGCCTATGTCTGCGGAGAAGAGACAGCACTCATTGAATCAATAGAAGGTAAGAGGGGACAACCCAGAATAAAACCACCTTTCCCTGCGGTTCAGGGTCTTTACGGATGTCCGACAATCGTTAACAATGTCGAAACTCTTGCGAGCGTTCCATACATCATCGAAAACGGTGCTGATGCTTTCAGGAAAGTTGATTTCAAAATATTCGGAATCAGCGGAAATGTGAAAAGACCGGGATGTTACGAATATCCGATCGGTACAACTTTTAAAGAGCTTATCGAAGCGGCAGGCGGAGTTGACGGAAAGCTTAAAGCGGCAATAGTGGGCGGGCTCTCAGTTGCGATACTCAAAGCCGAAGAACTTGAAGACCTTAAAATGGACTATACATCATGTGCCGCTAAAGGAACTGCACTCGGTTCAGGCGGAATAATGGTGATAAGCGACGAGTGGTCAATTCCTGAACTTGCTCTCCGTACGATGAAATTCTATGCGCATGAATCTTGCGGAAAATGTACTCCCTGCAAAGAAGGATCAAAAATGACGGTCAGGATTCTTGAAAAGATCGTTAAAGGTCAGGGAACAAAAGAAGATCTTGCAAATGTTGAAAAGCTTGTAGGAACCATTAAAGGACTTACACTCTGTCCGGTCGGAGAGGCATTCTCGACCCCCATCAGAGCAATGGTTGAGAAATTCAGACCAGAATTTGAAGCACTTATAAAATAATTGGAGGTTTTGATGCAGATTTTTATTAACGGAATTGCGGTTGAAGCAAAACCGGGACAGACTATCCATCAGGCGGCAAGAGATTCAGGGATCTATATTCCGACACTCTGCTACCATGACAAGGTCGGTGCAGCAGGCAAATGCCGTGTGTGTGTGGTTGAGATCGAAGGGATGAACGGTCTCCAGACATCCTGCTCTGTACAAGTCAGAGACGGGATGAAAGTCCAGACAAAAACAGAAAAAGTTGTTAATTCCCAGAAACTCATTGTTGATCTTCTCCTTTCAACAGGAACGCACGATTGTATCTCCTGTGATCAGAATGGAAGCTGTGAACTGCAGAGCGTTGCCTACTATCTCGGTATAGAAAGAGGCTCTTTCAATTACGGAACCGTTGAAAAGAACATCGATGAAAGTTCAGAATTTGTCTATGTTGACAGAAACAAATGCATCTCCTGCGGAAGGTGTGTTGCGGCTTGTAACGGAACAGTTGTTAATGAAGTTCTCGATTTCAAATACAGAGGCAGCAAGGCGGACATAGCATTTGATGCAGATCTTCCGATGGGAACATCATCATGTGTTCAGTGCGGTGAATGTTCGCAGATCTGTCCGGTGGGAGCGATCACCGATAAGAAATCAAAGGGCCTTGCAAGGTACTGGGATGTTGAAAAGGTTTATTCAGTCTGTCCCTACTGCGGAGTAGGTTGCAAACTTGAGCTTCATGTTGACAGAAAAGCAAATAAAATAATAAGGGTTAAAGGTGCTGAAGGTGCTTCTGCAAATGATGGAATGCTTTGCGTGAAGGGTAGATACGGATACGATTTCGTAAATCATCCTGATCGTCTTACAACTCCTCTTATTAAAAATCCTGACGGAAATTTTAGAGAAGCATCATGGGATGAAGCGATAGATGTAGTTGCCAGAAAGCTTTTTGAGATCAAGGAGAAACACGGTGCTGACAAAATACTGGGACTCTGCTCGGCAAAAGTCACAAACGAGGAGAATTACACATTCCAGAAATTTTTCAGACAGGTGATAGGTACCAACAACATTGACCATTGCGCCCGACTTTGACACAGCTCAACAGTGGCCGGTCTGGCTGCTACATTCGGCTCAGGTGCAATGACAAATGACATTGCCGGTATGGATAAAAGTGATGTCGCTCTGATAATCGGTTCCGACACTTCAGAAGCACACCCTGTAATTTCCGCCCGTCTCAAAAAGGCGGCAAGAAAAGGAAAGTTGAAAATAATAGTTATAGACCCGAAAGAGATAAGAATGGCTGACTATGCTGAAATTTATGCATGTCAGAGGCCCGGAACAGATGTTGCCGTTATGAACGGTATGATGCATCTGATCATTAAGAACGGCTGGGAAGATAAGAAATTTATTGAAGAGAGAGTTGAGGGTTACGAAGCGCTTAAAGAGGAAGTGGCTAAATTTACTCCTGAATATGTTGAAAAGATATCGGGAATTCCTGCGGCTACCCTTGAAAAGATAGCTGAACTTTTCGGAAAAGCTGAAACAGCGGCTGTTTACTACGCAATGGGTATAACTCAGCATACAACAGGTGTTGACAATGTAAAGTCAACTGCAAATCTCCAGATGCTCTGCGGAAATATGGGCAAAGTCGGCGGCGGCGTCAATCCTCTCAGAGGTCAGTCCAATGTTCAGGGTGCCTGTGATATGGGCGGACTTCCCAATGTTTTCCCTGCATATCAGAAAGTAGGCGACGATGCAGTTCAGGAAAAGTTCGAGAAATTCTGGGGAGTTAAGCTTGATAACAAAATAGGTATGCCTATGACTGTTGCATTTGACAAAGCTTATGAAGGTCAGATGAAAGCTTTCTACATCATGGGTGAGAACCCGATGATATCAGACCCCGATCTTCACCACGCTGAGGAAGCGCTCAAAAAACTGGAGTTCCTCGTTGTCGAAGATATTTTCATGACAGAAACTGCAAAATTTGCCCATGTTATCCTTCCGGCATCAACTTATGCTGAAAAGAGCGGAACTTTCTCCAACACCGAAAGAAGAGTTCAGCTCCTTTTTGAAGCGGTTAAAGCCCCGGGTACTGCTAAACATGACTGGGAAATTCACCAGATGCTTGCGAATAAAATGGGACAGAACTGGAATTACAAATGTGCAGAAGATATTTTTGAAGAGATCAGAAAGTGTACTCCGAGTTATGCAGGACTTACATATAAGCGGCTTGGATTCAACGGAATGCACTGGCCTTGTCCTAATGAAGAACATCCGGGAACGCCTGTTCTCCACATTGGTAAGTTTACAAGAGGTCTCGGACTTATGACGGCAGTTCCATTCAGAGCTCCTGCTGAAATGCCGGATGCCGAATATCCGCTTTATCTTACAACAGGCAGGATCCTTCAGCATTTCCACACAGGAACGATGTCAAGGAAGTCAGAAGGTCTTAACAATCTTGCCGGTCCTCACGCAATGATATCTGTTGAAGATGCTGAAGCAATAGGAGTTAAGAATGGTGAACAGGTGTCTGTTTCAACAAGAAGAGGAACAATAACCACAAAAGCGTTCATAACAAAAAGATGCCCGAAAGGGACAGTTTATGTTCCTTTCCACTTCTGGGAGGCTCCGGCAAACAAGCTCACAAACAATGCGCTTGACCCTGTCGCAAAAATCCCTGAATACAAAGTCTGTGCCTGCAAGATCGAAAAAGCTTAATAGTTCTATAGCATTAATCTAAAATTCAATAAAATCTGAATTTAATCTGTCAGAAAAAATTTATTTGAAATGCTGTTTACCAGCTTTCGCCGAATGCTGTGTCGTTATAGATGTTTTCGAGTTTTGCTTTATGTCCCTGTTCCATTTTCGCAAGTTCGAGGAATATGTTTTTCTGGGCATCGTCAGCACAGACATTTGCAAAGTTTCTGTACATGTTCATTGCGTCCTCTTCTTTTTTCATTGCAAGAACGATACCGTCAACAAAGCTCATTTCTGCTGTAAGTTTAGGAAGTTCGACAGATTCAGTAATCTTGTAGTCTTTAACTTCTTTGAACTTAATTGTTCTAAGTTCATCAAAAGCGTAGGTCTCAAGAAGGTCTTTGTGTCCCATCTCCTCTCTTGCCAACTCGTTGAAAATTGATTTCAAGCTTGCATTTTTTGTCTTTGCGGCGGCATCACGATAGAATTCATAAGCCTCGATCTCGTTTTTAACCGCTGAAAGAAGAGTGTTTTTGTAAATTTCAAAATCCATGGTATCCTCCAAAAAAGTGTAAATAAAGCAAAGACATCCTATTTTTAACTTTTTAAACAAATATTGTCAAAAAAAATGGTTTCAGCAGCACTTTTAATGCTTTACTTTTAAAAATATCTGTGCTAATTATTTATTGTTATAGGGTTATATTAACCGTTTATTTAAATTAGGAGGCATTATGAGCATTGCGGATTTGAAATCAAAACACAAATTGATCAAGGAATGGAACTACAAGCCGGGTGAGATCTTTCGCGGCTACAACAACAGAACACTCTATGTCAATCTTACTGACAACACAATTTCAGAAAAACCTGTAACTCAGCTTATGAAAGACAAGTTTGTAGGCGGCAAGGGTTTCGGGCTTAAACTTCTGTGGGATGCCACAAAGCCTCAGACAAAATGGAACGATCCTGAAAACGAGATCGTAATCAGCCCCGGACCATGTGCCGGTATTACTCAGTACAGCGGTGCTGGAAAATCCCTGGTTGTTTCAATTTCCCCCCAGACCGATTCGATAATGGACAGCAATGTCGGCGGATATTTCGGTCCGTATATGAAATTCTGCGGATTTGATGCTCTTGAACTTCAGGGAAAAGCACAGAAAGATGTGATAATAATAATTGACGGAAGAACTAACAAAGTAACCATTGAAGAGGCTCCGGCGGAAGCGATGGACAGTCACATTCTTGCCGAACAGCTTACAGAAATGTATGCGCTGGATGAAAGAGATAAAATGAATGTTGCCGTCGTTTCGGCCGGAAGTGCCGCAGACCATTCACTGATCGGGATGCTCAACTTCAGTTTTTATGACCCCAGAAGAAAACTCTGCCGTCTTAAACAGGCAGGTCGCGGTGGTATCGGAACTGTTTTCAGAGATAAAAAGATCAAAGCGCTTGTTGCAATAGGAACCGGTGTAAAAGGAGACCTCAATCATGCTGCCGATCCTAAAGCTATCTCAGAACGGGGACAGAGACTGATAAAAGAGATCAAGCAGTTTGATGATACCCAGTGTGAAATGAGAACAAAAGGAACCGCACATCTCATGGAGATCATGAACAATTATGATCTTCTTCCGACAAAGAATTTTAAATTCGGAAGAGATGATTCCCAGATCGCGAACATTCATTCCGAAGTGTTCAAATCGAAGTTCACACAGACGTGGAAAGATCTTGAAGGATGCTGGTTCGGCTGTGCACTTTCATGTGCAAAAGCTGTTGACAAATTCGAACTGAGGACAGGCCCTTATAAAGGCGAAAAAGTTATTGTTGACGGCCCGGAATATGAAACTGCGGCAGGTGTCGGTTCATGTTGCGGAATTTTTGACGCAGATCACATTATTGAAGTTAATTTCTATTGTGATACTTATGGCGTCTGCACCATCACTGTCGGAACGATCACGGCTTTCGTAATGGAATGCTATGAAAACGGTATTCTCAATAAAGAAAGGACAGGCGGTCTTGAGCTTAATTTCGGGAACAAAGATGCCGCTCTTGAACTGCTTCACCAGATGGCAAGAGGTGAGGGTTTCGGTCTGATAGCAGGCAAGGGTGTCAGATATATGAAAAACTACTTTGCTGAAAAAGGATGGGGTGATATCAATTTTATGAATGATATCGGAATGGAGAATAAAGGTCTTGAATATTCCCAGTATGTTTCAAAGGAATCTCTCGCCCAGCAGGGTGGATATGCTATGACCAACAAAGGTCCTCAGCACGACGAAGCATGGCTTATTTTCATGGACATGGTCAATAACCAGATCCCGACTTTTGAAAATAAAGCTGAGGCACTTCACTATTTCCCGATGTTCAGGACATGGTTCGGACTTCAGGGATTCTGCAAACTTCCGTGGAATGACATTGAACCTGAGAACAACCGTCAGACAGCTGAGCCGGCAAAAGTTCCGGAACATGTTGAAAGCTATGTGATTATTTATAATGCTGTAACAGGCAACAACATTGATAAGCACGAACTTATCAGACAATCGGAAAGAGTTTACAATTTCCAGAGAATTTTCAATATCAGAAGGGGATACGGTCTTAGAAAACACGATGCACAGCCATACAGAGCTGCCGGTCCTGTTACAAAAGAAGAATATCTGAGCCGTGAAGCTTTCTATGACAAACAGCTTAAAGAACTTGTGAATTTTGACCCGACAGGAAAATCTGTCGAAGAAAGAATGGCTGTTATGAGAAAATACAGAGAAAACAGATATGAACAGCTTCTTGATGCAGTTTACAAACGCCGTGGCTGGACAAGTAACGGTGTTCCTAAAATTGAGCATCTTAAAGAAATAGGAATGGATCTTCCTGAAGTAATCGAAGTTGTAAAACCGTTACAGTAAGAAAGATGGAAAAAGCAATAACAGTCAACGGAAATGTCATCGAATGGTTTGAAGGGATGACTGTAACTGATGTTCTGTCAGTGATGAAATATACTTTCAAACTGCTTGTTATCCATGTGAACGATGAAATAATTAAACGGGAAGAATGGCCTTCAACTCTGATTCCGCAAGGAGCCGAAGTCAAGGTCATTCATCTTATGAGCGGAGGATAAAATGTTCAAGGTAAATCAGTATTTTGAAGGAAAAGTTGCGTCACTCGGTTTCAATCCCGGCAACGGCAATGCCACAGTCGGAGTCATGGCTCCGGGAGAATATGAGTTTGGAACTTCAACAGTTGAATATATGACAGTTGTTGCCGGAATGCTTACAGTGAAACTTCCCGGTTCTGAAGAATGGAAGGATTACAAAGCAGGAACAACATTCATAGTTCCAAAAGATTCAAAATTTCAGCTCAAAGTCAAAGTTGATACGGCATATCTTTGCGAATATAAATAAAGCTTTATAAACTTGACAACATCCTGTTTTTAAATATTTTTTTAACAATTCTCCGAGTGCTCTTTCCTAAGGCAATAGGGCTATGGATTCTGCACCGACAGGGTTTGCATTGAAAAGTGCTTTCCTTCCAAACTTGAAAAGGAGGTTGACATTGTTTCTCCCGAATGTTTTTCTGATAGGTGCCTTTGAAAAGGATTCCGGGAAAACTTCTCTTTGTGAAAAGATAATCTCTGACTTTAAAGAAACAGGAATATATGCTGTAAAAATAACAGTGTCACGCAGTGATGAACAGATAGAAAGATATTCAATAACGGAAGAAACTGAAAAAAACTCAAAGAAGGATACCGGAAGATATAAACTTGCAGGTGCAGTAAAGGTTTTCTGGATAAGATGCAACTCTTTTTCATCAAAAAAAGCCATAACTGAGCTTTTTGATATGATCCCCAAGGATGTTATGGTCGTTTGTGAATCAAATACGGCAAGAAAATATCTGGAGCCAGCTCTTTTCATAATGGTCAGAAGAGATGTTCCCGGTGTTCCGAAAGAAACGGCAGAATCAGTTGAAAAATATGCAGATATTATAACAATATCAAGCATTCTGAATGGTCAGATCGTCTATGAACCTGATGTTACAAGACTTTTATATGTGGAGGGAGGAACTTGGAAAAACTCATCCTTTTAATAGTTTTTATTCAGGCAGTGCTCTTATCCGGTTGCCAAGACAGGTCTGTAACAGAGATCACAGTTTTTCATGCAGGTTCTCTTGCAAAACCTTTTAAAGATATAAAGGATGCTTTTGAAAAGGAAAATCCGAATGCATCAGTTCTTCTTGAGGCGGCGGGAAGCAGAGCGAGTGCAAGAAAAATAACTGATATGAAAAGGAATGCAGATGTTATGGCAAGTGCCGATGAACTCGTAATAAGAACTCTTCTGATGCCTGAACACGCAGAGTGGGCTATAAAATTTGTAACAAATGAAATGGTTCTGATATTCAGTGAAAGATCTAAATACCGTAAAGAAATAACAAAAGAGAACTGGTTTGAAATTCTGCTTCGTGATGGTGTGAATTACGGCCACTCTGAGCCTGAGCTTGACCCTTGCGGATATAGAACTCTTCTTGTCTGGCAGCTTGCCGAGATATATTATAATGAAAAAGGTCTTTATAAAAAACTTGATGCAAAAAGACCAAGAAAACATATCCGGCCTAAAGAGACCGATCTTCTGTCGCTTGTTGAATTCGGTGAGCTTGACTATGTTTTTATGTATCTTTCTGTTGCCAGACAGCATGGCTTTGAGTTCATTGAACTGCCAAAAGAGATAAATCTCGGTTCTGCCGATCAGAGCGACTTTTACAGGAATGCAACTGTAACGCTTTCAGGAAGAACTCCGCAGGAAAAGACCAAAATAACCGGGGAACCGATGATATATGGAATAACTGTTCCCAAAAACGGATTACAGAAAGAGTGGGGGATAAAGCTGGTTGAATTCATCATTTCTCCGGCAGGGCGGAAAATAATGGCAGACAACGGACATCCTGTCATATATCCGGCTGAATCTTCAGATTTTGATAAGTTGCCGGAAAAACTTAAGAAACTGAGTGCGGAAAAGTCAAGATGAAAAACATATTCATTATTCTGGGTGCAGTTATAGTGTTTTTTATCCTCTTTCCACTTGTCGGAATGTTCTTTTCTGTATCACCCCGAGAGCTTTTTGAAGCAGCGTTAGATCCTGAGGTTGTAAGCTCAATATTTCTTACTTTAAGGGCATCTTTATGGGCTACTGTTGCTGCGATGATTCTCGGACTTCCCTTGTCATGGGTTTTGGTAAGGCTTGATTTTAAAGGAAAAAAGCTGATCGAAGGAATAATCGACATCCCGGTAATCATTCCCCATACTGCCGCCGGTATCGCACTTCTTTCTGTATGGGGCAGACACTCATTTTTCGGCAGAACGACCGGAATATCTATCATCGGAACTGAAATCGCAATATCTGTCGCAATGTTTTTTGTCTCAGTCCCTTTTCTCATAAACAGTCTTAAAAGCGGTCTGAAGCTTATTGACCCTAAATATGAAAAAGTTGCCTGCACACTTGGAGCGACACCTTTCAAAGCATTTATGACAGTAACGCTCCCGATGCTGAAAAGACATCTATTAAGCGGCTCGATAATGATGTGGGCGAGGGGAATATCTGAATTTGGTGCGGTGGTTGTCCTTGCATACCACCCGATGATAGCTCCGGTTTTAATATATGACAGGTATGAATCATTCGGACTAAGTCACGCAAAACCGGTGGCAGTACTGCTTATTTCAGTCTGTCTTCTTATTTTTACCGTTCTTAGAATTATTGGTGAAAGGAGCAGATATGATTAAGCTTTCAGAAATATCAAAAAACTATAAAAACTTCAGTTTGAAAAATATATCTCTTGAAATTCAAAAAGGTGAATATCTTGTGATACTGGGTCCAAGCGGGAGCGGTAAAACACTCCTTCTTGAAATAATCGCATCCCTTGAAAAACCCCATACGGGCACTGTGGAGGGAGCGGATAGCTCAAAAATAGGCTTTATTTATCAGGATCTTATGCTGTTTCCACATCTTTCTGTTTTTGACAATATTGCCTACGGTTTGAAAATGAGGGGGATGGAAACTTCAAAAATTAAAGAAAAAGTTCTTCAGTTCTCAAAAGATCTCAACATTGACACTCTTCTTGACAGATCGGTAAGGACATTGAGCGGAGGAGAAAAACAGAGAGTCGCGATTGCAAGAGCAATAGTTTTTGAACCGCAGCTTCTTTTAATTGATGAACCGACCGCATCCCTTGATCAGAAAATGAAAAGTGAAATACACACCATATTTAGAAAAGTACATAAAAGAACAAAAGCCACGGTAATACATGTTACTCACGATTTTAACGAAGCCCTGTCTGTTGCAGATAAAATAGCTGTTCTGAATAACGGCACACTGGTGCAATACGGGTCTCCTGAAGAAATATTCAATACTCCTGTGAACAGTTTCGTTGCAGATTTTGTAGGATACCGGAATGTTTATTCAGGCCGGATTAAAGACAATCATTTCGTTAGTGGAAAGATGAAAATATATCTTGAATCTGAAAACATGGAAAAGGTATATGTAGCAATAAAAGCTGATGATACAGTTATTTCCTCAGACCGGATCGACAGTTCAGCAAAAAACTCTTTTGAGGGGGAGATCACTGATATTGAAAAAAAGCTCAATGGATACTCTGTTGTTGTTAATGCAGGATTTGAACTCCATTCTACAATAACAGCCGCTTCTTTTGAGAATATGAAACTGAGTGTCGGCAGGAAAGTTTTCATAACTTTCAAAAGCAGTGCCGTAAGGGTTTTTCATCACTGAAGTATGGAGGCATGAAAATGGAAACAGGCAGACCGATGATATCTTTTTCAAAAGCATTGGAGACAGTGCTTGAAAATATTCATGGAATAAGTGTTTTTGAGGAAGTGACACTTGAAAATTGCACTGAAAGAATACTTGCTGAGAACATATATGCAGATAGAGATATTCCTCCTTTTAACAGGTCGGCGGTTGACGGTTATGCCATAAGAAATGATGATCAGAACAAAAGACTTAAGCTTGCGGAAGTTCTTGCGGCAGGTGCTAAAGCTCAAAATATGGTCGTGAGCGGAACATGCATCAGGATAATGACAGGGGCACCATTACCTGAAGGGGCACAGAAAGTTGTCATGGTAGAATATTCAAATGAATCAGATGGATATGTGACATTTAATATTCCTGAAAAAGAGAGTAAGGGGGCAAATTTCTCCTGTCGCGGTGAAGATATGAAAAAAGGTGATCTTGCCATTGCATCAGGGACCGTCATAACTCCGGGGATCATTTCGACACTCGCTTCACTTGGAAAATACAAGGTCAAAGTTGTTAGAAAACCATTGATAGGAATAATTGCAACCGGTGATGAGATAGTTGAACCGTGGGAATCGCCCGATGAAGAAAAAATAAGGAATTCAAACGGATGGCAGCTTATTTCTCAGATCAACAGGGCAGGAGGAGAGCCGGTTTATAAAGGAATAGTTAAAGATGATCTTGAGAAAATAAAAAATGTTGTTGATGAAGCCTCATCAGAATGCGACATGGTCCTTGTTACAGGCGGAGTCAGCATGGGGGATTACGATTTGGCAGGAAAAGCACTCAGGAATGCCGGTTTTGAAATAAAGTTTGATTCTGTCGCAGTTAAGCCGGGAAAACCATTGACCCTTGCAGTAAGAGACGGATCAAATGGGAAAAAAGATGTTGTTCTCGGTCTTCCGGGGAACCCGTTTTCAGTTTTTGTAATGTTTGAGGTGGTGGCAAGACCGTGTATCGAAAAAATGACAGGATTTGACTTGCAGGAAAATGCGACAGCTCCTCTATCCGATGATTTCAACCGCAGAAAAGGTGAAAGAGATGAATGGGTTCCGGCAAAAATGGAAAGTGACGGTTCATTGATGCCGCTCAAATATCATGGTTCAGGTCATTTTCACATACTTTCAAAGGCAGATGCCATTTTCAGAATAGATTCAGGAATACTTTCATTAAAAAAAGGTGAGAAAGTTAATGTTAGACGGATTTGAAAGAAATATCAGTTACTTAAGGGTTTCTGTTACAGACAGATGCAACCTCAGATGCAGATACTGCATGCCGGAAGAAGGGGTGAGGCTCATGAAACATGAGGAGATCCTTTCTTTTGATGAAATAGTGGAAGTAGTTGAAACGGCAGTTGATCTCGGGATAGATAAAGTGAGAATAACAGGAGGAGAGCCTCTTGTGAGAAAAGGGATCGTTACTCTTGTCGAAAAGATTTCTCAGATAGAAGGAGTAAGGGATTTCGGTCTTACTACGAACGGGATACTGCTTGAAGAATTTGCTCTGCCGCTTAAAAATGCCGGGATCCACAGATTAAATATCAGTCTTGACACTATGGATCCAGCCGAATTTGCCTATATAACCCGAGGAGGGGATATAAGCGCTGTTTTCAAAGGTATTGAAACCGCAGTAAGAGCAGGTTTTGACAATATAAAGCTGAACACGGTCATTGATTCATCCCCTGATGAAGAAAATGCAAGAGGTGTTTCAGAGTTCGCAAAAAAGAACGGTTTCCAGATAAGATTTATACGCAAAATGGACCTTGAAAAAGGGACATTCTGGGAGGTTACAGGCGGAGAAGGAGGAAAATGCGGTACTTGCAACCGGCTTAGGATTTCGGCTAACGGTACGGTAACTCCCTGTCTTTTCAGCGATAAAGGTTTTAATGTCAGGGAATTTGGAATAAAAGAGGCATTTATTCAGGCAATAAACTCCAAACCGGAAAAAGGGGTGATGAGCAGAACGCATAAATTTTATAATATCGGAGGGTAGTTTGACACTTAAGAAACTGACACATGTTGATTCAAGAGGAAAAGCAAAAATGGTTGATGTCGCAGACAAGCCCGACCAGTTGAGAACCGCAGTGGCGGAAGGGTTTATAGCGTTAAAACCGGAAACAGCTGAGATGATCCGGAAAAATATCATGAAAAAAGGGGATGTTCTTACTGTTGCACAAATCGCAGGTATTCAGTCGGCAAAATTGACACATCAGATAATTCCGCTGTGTCATCCGCTTTTAATAACTTCAATTGATGTAGATCTTTCGTTGAGCGATAACGGTGTGAAAGCTGTGTCAACTGTAAAGTGCATCGGAAAGACCGGGATTGAAATGGAGGCGTTAAGTGCTGTAAACGGAGCGCTGCTGGGCGTTTATGATATGTGCAAAGCAGTTGATAAGACGATGGTCATAAAAGAAATTAAATTGGTCAGTAAAAAAAAGGAGGACCTGTAAAATGGGAATTATCAGGTCGATAAACATTTCTGAAAAAAAAGGGACCGAAAAGAAAGAAATCCCTTCATGCAGGGTGACACTGACAGGTCTTGAAAATGATGCTCATGCCGGAAAATGGCACAGACAGGTGAGCATTCTGGGGGCTGATTCCATTGATAATTTTGCACAATCTGCCGATATTGATCTTGATCCCGGTGCTTTCGGTGAAAATATCGTTATTGAAGGGATAGATCTTTCAAAAGTGTCAATTCTTGACAGATTTCTGATGGGTGATGTCGAACTTGAAGTGACCCAGATAGGAAAAAAGTGTCATGGCGATGCATGTTCCATATTCAGAAGAACGGGCGAGTGCATAATGCCGAAAGTCGGTCTTTTTACAAGGGTCATAAAAGAAGGAGATATTTATAAAGGTCAGAGTGTTGAACTTGTGGAAAGAAAGCTGAGATTTCACATAATAACTCTTTCTGACAGAGCTTCTGCCGGAGAATATCCCGATGAGAGCGGTCCAATGATCGAAAAAATGGTGACAGAATATTTTTCAAACCTCAGATGGCATCTCCAGATTGAAAAGAGCATCATTCCTGATGAATCCGAACTTTTAAAGATGATGCTCATTAAAGATAAAGAGGATCAGATCGACTTTGTTATTACGACAGGCGGAACAGGAATAGGACCCAGAGATATAACCCCGGAAGTTGTTGTTTCCCTTGCGGACATGACGATCCCCGGCATTATGGACCATATCCGGCTTGTTTACGGCAAAGATCATCCATCTGCACTGATTTCCCGTTCTGTTGCGGCAGTGATGGGAAAAACGATTGTGTTCACCCTTCCCGGAAGCGTAAAAGCTGTCAGAGAATACACGCAGGAACTTCAGAAAAATTTTGAGCACCTCATATTAATGCTTCACGGAATAGGTCATTAGAAAAAACAGCGGCAGAGATCACTTTCCCTCTAGACCACAAAAACAACCATAGATGACAAGATGTATAAAAAAAATAAGTAATGAAAAAAATATTAAAAAAATGTTGAAAGAGTTGGAAATTTTATATATACAAATACAACTGGCTGTTTTTTCTTGAGATTAGGTCATATTGAATTGTTATTAGAGATTAGGAGGAGTTAATGAGCGTTAATGTTGAAAGAATTCGCGAGATTTTCGCGGATTATGTTGCTGAAAAGGGGAATTTCATGGTATTGCTGCATGAAGTGCAGAAAGCATGCGGCAACTGGCTTCCTGAAGAAGCATTGAAAGAAGTTGCGAGACTTAGCGGAAAACCGCTTAACAAGGTTTACGGTTTTGTCTCTTTTTATTCAATGTTTTCCACACATCCGCGTGGAAAACATATCATCAGGGTTTGCAAGGACGGTCCTTGTGCAGTAAAAGGTTCCATAATGCTTGCTGAACTTCTGATGAAAGAGCTTGATGTTGATGTTGATGAAACAACCGAAGACGGAAAGTTCACACTTGAGCAGACCGCCTGTATCGGAACATGCACTGCCGCTCCGGCAATGATGATCGATGATGAGGTTTACGGGAATGTCACTCCTGAATCTCTGAACACAATACTGAAAAAGTACAGATAAGGAGGATAATATGAAATTTAACACAAAAATCCTTTCAACCGATAATGTTCTTTTAAAAAACATCGGTTCAATAGATCCTTTGAAAATCGACGATTACATTGCAGCCGGCGGATATGAAGCACTTAAAAAAGCCGTAAAAATGGACAGAAAGGAGATCATTGATGTTGTAAGTGATTCAGGTCTTCGCGGTAGAGGCGGAGCAAATTTCCCGACAGGGAGAAAATGGCTTTTCACCTATAATGCAAATGCCGATCAGAAATATCTTATCATCAATGCAGACGAAGGCGAGCCGGGAACCATAAAGGACAGAATACTCATGGAAGGCGACCCGCATCAGATCATTGAAGGGATGGTGATTGCAGCTTACGCTATCGGTGCTACAAAAGGTTTTATCTATATCAGAGGTGAATACTGCGATTCAGTTAAAACAATGAATGCCGCAATAAAACAGGCGACTGAAAAAGGGATGCTCGGCAAAAACATCCTTAACAGCGGATTTGATTTTGAGATGAGCGTTGCAATGGGTGGCGGAGCATATATCTGCGGTGAAGAGACGGCTCTCATTGATTCAATGGAAGGAAAAAGAGGCGAACCGAGACTTAAACCGCCTTATCCTCCTGTGGAAGGTCTTTTCGGGAAACCGACAATAGTCAACAATGTAGAAACTATAGCTAATGTTCCTCACATAATTGCAAAGGGAGGCGAATGGTTCAGATCTCTTGGCGCTTCATGCAGTCCGGGAACAAAGCTTTTCATGCTTTCCGGCGATATTAATGAGCCTGGAATAGTTGAAACCCCGATAGACCTTTCTTTTGATGAAGTGATTCAAAAGTTTGGAAAAGGAGTAACCGGTGGAAAAGTAAAGTTTGCACAGATCGGCGGCAGTTCTGGGAACATATTCACTCCTGAAATGCTTAAAAAAGTATGGACGTATGAAAGATGCTGCGAATTCAAGGTAAGTTACGGAACAGGTTCAATATTCGTCTGCAATGAAGAGAGGGGAGTTGTTGATCATCTTCTCACTGTTGCTGAATTCTTTGAGCATGAGTCCTGCGGAAAATGTACTCCATGCAGAGAAGGGACGCACAGAGTCAGAGAGATACTTGAAAAATTCGCTTACGGCGAAGGAACTGTGAGTGATCTTGAACTGCTTAAAGAGCTTTGTCTTGTCATGAAGAGAAGTCCTATCTGCGGTCTTGGACAGGCTTGTATAAACCCTGTTCTTGACGCGATAGAATACTACAAGAATGAAATTTTGGCTAACTGATCAGAAAAAGGAGTAAAAAATGTCAGATAAAATAAAAGTTACGATTGACGGGATCGAAGTGAGTGTTCCTGCTGATTTTACAGTGCTTCAGGCGGCTCAGCTTGCCGGTGTTGATATCCCGACACTTTGCTATCACCCGGATCTTAGAAACAGCGGAAACTGCCGTGTGTGCATCGTTGAGATCGAAGGGATGCCCCTTTTCCAGCCGTCATGTGCTTTCAAAGTTTACAGCAACATGAAAGTTAAGACGAACACACCTGAGCTTAGAAAAGCAAGAAAAATGATAGTTGAGCTTATTGCAAGCCGTCACAACACAGATTGTCTCAGATGTGACAGCAATCTTAATTGTGAACTGCAGAAGCTTACAGATAAAATGAACATTAAGAACATCCGTTTCGAGATCCAGCCCGATTTTGAACATCCGATGGATAATTCAAATATCGTACAGAGAGATCCTTCAAAATGTGTCAACTGCGGCAGATGCATCAGAATGTGCAACGAGATCCAGACTGTTAATGCTCTTGAATGGGCAGGTCGCGGATACCACAAAATGGCAATGACAACAATGGAAAAACCGCTTGCAGAAACTGCATGTATTTCCTGTGGTCAGTGCATAAATGTATGTCCTGTCGGTGCTCTCACTGAAAGAGATGACACAGAAATTGCGTGGTCGTTCATTGACGATCCTGAAATTCACACAGTTGTTCAGACTGCTCCTGCTATCAGAGCGGGTCTTGGTGAAGCTTGCGGACTTGAACAGGGTCACCTGAGTGCAGGAAAAATGTTCGCAGCAATAAAGAAAGTGGGATTCGACAAAGCGATGGATACCGATTTCACAGCCGATCTTACAATTCTTGAAGAAGGGACAGAATTCTTAGGCAGAGTTACAAGAGCAGTAAAAGACGGTGCGACCGATGTTGCTTTTCCGATGTTCACATCATGTTCACCGGGCTGGATCAATTTCATGGAAACTTTCTATCCCGAACTTCTTCCGAACCTTTCAACATGCAAGTCTCCTCAGCAGATGTTCGGTCCTCTCGCAAAGACATACTATGCTGAAAAGGCAGGAATAGACCCTTCAAAGATCAGAGTCATCTCAATGATGCCATGTACTGCTAAAAAGCTGGAATGTGCAAGACCTGAAATGAATGCAAGCGGTTATCAGGATGTTGATGTAGTTCTTACAACAAGAGAGTTTGCAAAAATGATCAAGACTGCAAATATCGATTTTGATAAGCTTGCTGAGATAAAGCCGGATGATCCGATGGGTATTTCTACAGGTGCGGCAGACATTTTCGCAAATACAGGCGGAGTTATGGAAGCGGCTCTTAGAACAGTTTATGAACTTGTAACAGGTGACCCGCTCACACTTAATTTCACTCCTGTCCGCGGATTGAAAGGGATCAAGGAAGCAGATATAACGATTACAAAGACTGCTCCCGGATATGAATTTCTTAAAGGTGTTACAGTAAAAGTCGCAGTTGCAAGTTCGACAGGTCTTGCAAGGAAGCTTCTTGATGCAGTTAAAGCTGGGGACAAGACTTATCATTTCGTTGAGATCATGTGCTGTCCGGGTGGTTGTATCGGTGGCGGCGGACAGGCAAAACCGACATCATGGGAGATCAAGGCAAAGAGAGCGGCTGCAATTTATAGGGAAGATGAAAGCAGAGAGCTCAGAAAATCTCATGAAAGTCCGGCAGTTGCACAGATTTATAAAGAATTCCTCGGCAAGCCGAACAGTCATAAAGCTCACGAACTCCTTCATACTCACTACAAATCAAAATCACATCTTGCAAAATAAATCAGAAAGTGCTATCTTCAATTTAATTTAAGGCTCCTTACTTTTTATCACTTTTCTTTTTGCGGAGATCTGTTATGAATACTTCTTTTATTGATCACGGAAGAATTTATGATTATCTTAAAAACACCAGTGAACCGGATTCAGCCGAACTGAATGAGATCCTTGACCGTGCAAGGGAACTCAAAGGGATAAGTTACGCCGCCGCGGAGCGGCTTCTGATGGTTGAAAAACCCGAACATCTTGAAAAGATATTTGAGACGGCAAGCTTCATTAAGAACGAGATATACGGCTGCCGGCTTGTCCTTTTTGCGCCTCTTTATGTCAGTAACATGTGTAACAACGAGTGTCTTTACTGTGCTTTCAAGAGAAGCAACAGAGAAATAACAAGAAGGACACTTACTCAGGAAGAGATAAGGCACGAAGTTGAAGCGCTCGTGAGTCAGGGTCACAAAAGGGTTCTGCTCGTTTCGGGTGAAGGGCTTGGCAGAAGTGCTCTTGATTACACACTTCAGGCAATTGACACGATCTATTCAACAAAAGTCGGCAAAGGTGAGATCAGAAGGATAAATGTGAACATAGCCGCTCTTGAAGTTGATGATTTCAGAAAACTTAAAGATGCAAAGATCGGTACATATCAGCTTTTTCAGGAAACTTACAACATAAACACCTATAAAAAGATGCATGTCGCAGGCCCTAAATCTGATTATGCATATCATCTGGGAGCGATGGACAGAGCGATGGAAGCTGGTATTCAGGATGTCGGTGTCGGAATCCTTTTCGGGCTTGAAGATTACCGTTTTGAAGTTATGGCGCTCCTTCAGCACATTGCCCATCTTGAAGAAAGGTTCGGTTTCGGAGTCCACACGATTTCCGTTCCCCGTCTTGAACCGGCAACGGGTTCTGACATTTCAGTCCACCCGCCGTATGACATTGATGACACTACATTCAAGAAAATAATTGCGATATTGAGGATAACCGTTCCATATACCGGGATAATTCTTTCCACAAGAGAGACTGCGGAAACAAGGAGAAATGCAATCGAAATGGGTATTTCGCAGATAAGTGCCGGCTCAAGGACAAATCCGGGCGGTTATTCAGACGAAAATTCTGCAGAACAGTTCTCGCTTGGCGACCACCGCTCGCTTGAAGAAGTGATTCTCGATATTGTTAAAATGGGATATGTCCCGAGTTTCTGCACCGGTTGTTACCGTCTGGGCAGAGTGGGTCAGGATTTCATGGATCTTGCAAAACCGGGGCTTATAAAACATTACTGTCTCCCGAATGCGATGACCAGTTTTTACGAGTATCTTGTCAACTATGCAAAACCGGAAACAAAATCAATGGGACGCGAGCTTATCGACAGGATGATGAATGACATTCCCAACAGTGATTTAAGAGAAAGGACAAAAAAAGCTCTCACCGATATCGAAGCAGGCGCTACAGACCTTTACTGCTGAAAATCTCTGACATAAAAGAACATCGGTTCCGATTTTCCGAAATGTTGTTTTATGGCAACAGAAAATTAGTGTTGTCTCTTGACAACAGCATAATATTTGTTATAATGTCTTGAGTTTATGGAGGAATTTATGATATGTTTTAAATGTCTCAAGGTAGTTGTAGATGAAAAAAGTGCTGTGTATGGTCTGCATAAAGAGTGTTTTGAGAAGTGGTTCAGACTTTCTGAAGCAATAGAATTTACCGGAGTGGCACGAAAAGAAACAGATTCTGACAAAGAAAGAACTGAGCCTTTTTCACAATTCAATTCAAGTTTTTTTCAAGGCAAGTTTCGAAAATATTCTGCCTCTTTAAATGGTGTTGACTACATTCTGAAAGTTGAAGAGAAAGAATATCCGGAACTTCCTGCGACAGAATTTCTCTGTAATGAAATTGCAAGATTTTTTAAAATAGAAGTGCCTGAGTTCTACCTGATTGATTTCCACGGCAGAAAGACTTTCGTGAGTAAGAATTTCATCAACAAAAATAAGATCATGGCACTTCACCACATTTATCACTATTTCCAGAAAGATGAATTATTTGATGTAGAGACATTGATCAAAATTATCGAAAAACAGACAGGGCAGGTTTCAGAAGTTGAGAGATTTGTTAAACTTTGCCTGTTTGACGCATTAATAGGAAATCATGACAGACATGGCAGAAATCTGGCTTTTATTGAAGAAGCAAAAGGTCATACTGTGCTTTCACCATTTTATGACAATCCGACTTACATTGGAGTTGAAGAAGAGATGTTGTTAGGTGCACAGCATGATCCAAAAGGAAAAATTGCGACGAGACTTACAAATGAGCCGACGATGAAGGATTATGCCACTGAATTTATTGAAACCGGTCACAGAATTCCGGTTGAAGAGTTTATGAATGATATTGATCTGGATAAGCTGGGGATAATTGTTTCAGAATCGTTTATTTCCCCAAAAAGGAAGACGGCGTTGATGAAAATTATTTCTGAAAGAACAATGGAGATGAGAAATGTTCTTAAAAATTGATAAGATAACTGCTATTGATGTTTATGCTGAATTTGGGAAAAGCAGAATACTGGTTGGACGATTAAACAAAATAAAAGACAAATTTCAGTTTACATATGACAGAAAATATCTTAAAAGTGAAAAAAAACTTTCATTAGGACCTGAATTTCCCATGACAAAAATACGGTTTTTTTCGGATTCACTTTTTAACAGCTTTAAGGACAGGATTCCTTCAAAAGAAAACCCTGCATACAGCGAATATTGTGAAAAATTCGGAGTTTCTTCTGATGAAAATAACGAACTTATCCTTCTTGCGACAATAGGAAGCCGAGGTCCGTCAAGTTTTGTATTCGAACCGGTCTTTGATTCGGAATTTACGGCTGTTGACCTTGCTGCATTTAGAA
>CAZVWR010000007.1:0-12079 GCA_964630905.1 uncultured Spirochaetales bacterium
TTCTAGTTTTGTATTTGAACCGGTATTTGATTCTGAATTTACGGCTGTTGACCTTGCTGCATTTAGAAAAAAACTGAAACTTTCAATCCGTGATTTCGCAATACTTTTTGATTTTTCATATGCTACTTTGAACAAAATAGAAAATGGAAAAATGTCGGGACGGGACATATTGAAAAGAATTGAAATTTATGCCTTATTCAAAGAAACGGCTTTTTTTGAAATTGAAAGGAATAAAGCGAAAGTGCACTCAAAAGTTTATGAGTCAGTTAAAACCTTACTGTAGAACTCAACTCTTGAAAAAATTTGACTTCACTAACAGCCCTTTATATTTTAATCACATGTGGAGAGGACGACTCTGGTGGCTCAACTGGTCTTCAAAACCAGTAGCGGGCGGATAAAACCGTCCGTGGCAGGTTCGATTCCTGCCCTCTCTGCCAACTTTTTTGCTTTTTCAGGTGGAGCTGGTGCTTCAGGCTGTGTTTCTCAGCCGGTTTTACCAAGCAGGTTCGATTCCTGCCCTCGATTGATGTTTTGATTTGATTTAAAATTTTTAAAAATTACGGAGTGAAAAATGTCTGATTACAATCAAATGTGGAAAGATCTCGGGCTTGATCTTCCGAATCACGAAGGGTTGCTCAATTTTCTTGGAGAAGCTTATCAGGGGATCTATCTTTCTCAGCAGAATCGTCCTAAGTCTATGGATTATTTCGATTTTGTCATTTCAGAGATACACGGGCTCAGAGTTAAAGAGATAATTGACGCAAGAAAAGCGGGCAAAAAGGGAATAGGGACTTTCTGTGTCTATGTTCCTGAAGAACTTGTCCTTGCCGCAGGCGGAATCTACATCGGTCTTTGTGCCGGAGCAGAAGTGGGAACTCCTCAGGCGGAGCAGTATCTTCCAAGAAACACATGCGCTCTTATTAAAGCGTTTGTCGGTTTTAAACTTGCAAATCTCTGCCCATACGGCGAAGTGACCGATCTGATAGTCGGCGAAACGACTTGTGACGGAAAGAAGAAAGCGTATGAGGCATTTGATGAGATCACTGGGAAAATGCACATAATGGACCTCCCGAACACAAAATCTGAGGAAGGGAAAAAGTTGTGGCTTGCAGAAGTGAAGAAGTTGAAAGATAAACTCGAAGCAGTTACAGGAAATAAGATAACTGCTGAAAATCTTGCTGAAGCGACAAAAATAGTAAATGACAAAAGAAGAGCCCTGCAACGCCTCGCAAAATTAAGAGAAGCCAATCCTTCACCGATCTCAGGACTTGATGCACTGCTCATCAACCAGATCTCTTTTTATGATGATCCGCTGAGATTCACATCAATGGTAAATAAACTTTGTGACGAACTTGAAGAAAGGGTGAATGAAGGTACTGGTGTTTGTGCGGAAAATGCTCCCAGAATCCTTGTTTCGGGTTCTCCGATGGCGATACCGAACTGGAAGCTTCACCACATAATTGAAACTTCAGGAGCAGTTGTCGTTGGTGAAGAATCATGTGTCGGTGCAAGGAATTACCGTGCTCTAACCGATGAATCGGCAGCTTCACTTGATGGTGCAGTTGAAAAGATCGCAAGCCGGTATCTCACAATTGACTGTGCATGTTTTACTCCAAACATTGAAAGAATGGAAAATATCGAAAAAATGAAAGATGAGCTCAAAGCTGACGGCATTGTTCACTATTCTCTTCAGTTCTGTACTCTCTACATGACAGAAGGTTTTAAGGCGGCAAATAAAATGAAAGATTTTCCGTTCCTGCGCATCGAGACCGACTACAACATGGAAGATGCCGGTCAGATCAAGACAAGGATAGAAGCGTTCCTCGAAATGATAAACACAGGAAAATAGCCAAAATAAAAGGAGAATCACATGCTTTCAACGGGGATTGACATCGGTTCGAGCAATATCAAGATCGCAGTCATTGAAAACGGACTGATCATTGATCTTAAAAAAACTTCAACCGGTTTCAACCCCGTTGAGAAGTGCCGGGAACTTCTCGGTGACAATATCAATGGCACAGTAAAAGCGACAGGTTACGGAAGACACCTTGCTCAGAAAGCTTTCAACTGCGGCACGGTGAGTGAAATATCGGCATTTGCAAAAGGAGCCGTTTTTTTTAATCCTGAAGTGAGAACGGTTGTTGATGTAGGCGGACAGGACAGTAAAGTGATAAGATGCAACAGATCTGGAGAAGTGCTTTCTTTTGAAATGAACGATAAATGTGCGGCCGGAACAGGCAAGTTTCTCGAGATAATGGCAAAAGCTCTCGAAATGACACAAACTGAGTTTGGAAACATAAAACCGTCAAACAGCAAATTGATAAAGATCAGTTCAATATGCACAGTTTTTGCAGAATCTGAAGTGATATCAATGGTCGGAAAAGGTGAATCGAAGGAAAACATCGGTTATGCTCTCCACGAAATGGCGGTGGAACGGGTATGTTCTCTAACCAACAGGGTCGGAGTTGACGGCACTGTTTCTTTTGCCGGCGGATGTGCCTATGACCGTCTTTTTGTTCAGTTACTTGCCAAAAAATTAAATAGAGATATTTTTGTGAGTGCACATCCTGAATTTACAGGGGCGGTCGGTGCCGCACTGCTGAGTGCAGGATAGTCAGATTTAATCAGGAGAACCCATGGAAAAAAGATCAATGCAGTCAGAACTCAGAAAGCTTCCTTCAGTTGATTCTGTTTTAAACCAGCCGGTCATCAGAAAGCAGATCGAGCGCAATGGAGCTGATTTTGTCACATTTGTGGTGAGATCTGTTGTGGAAAATGTGAGGCATTCTGTTCTAAACGGTGGAATTTGTCCTGAAGCGGATGAAATTATTGCTAAATGTGATGAAGCGGCAGATTTCATAAGAAAGCCGATATTAAAAGAAGTTCTCAATGCGACAGGGGTCATAATTCATACAAATCTTGGCAGGGCTCCGCTTGGAAAAAAGGTTCTTGAAGACATTAAAGGGGTCATTTCGGGGTACTCAAACCTTGAATATGATCTTAAAACCGGTGAAAGGGGACACAGGAATGATCACATTGTGCCGCTTTTAAAATATATCACAAAAGCAGAAGATGCAGTGATCGTGAATAACAATGCGGCAGGGATAATGCTGGCTCTCGGCACTTTTGCAAAAGGTAAAGAAGTGATAATCAGTCGCGGAGAACTTATCGAAATAGGCGGATCGTTCCGGATTCCTGAGATACTTGCGGCTTCAGGTGCAATCATGGTCGAAGTGGGTACGACAAATAAGACCAGGCTGAGTGATTACGAAAAAGCGATCACACAAAATACTGCAATGATATTCAAGGCACACCGTTCAAATTTTGATATTGTGGGGTTCACCGAGGAAGTCAGTGTGCATGAACTTGCTGAATTTTCTCATAAAAAAGGGTTGCCGTTTTTATATGACATAGGCTCGGGGCTTATAAGAAAACCGAAAAATCTCAATCTTGAAAGTGAACCCGATGTCGAATCGGCAATTCTTGACGGAGCCGATCTTGTAGCATTCAGCGGAGACAAACTGCTCGGCGGTTCTCAAGCAGGTGTGGTCGCAGGAAGAAAAGAGTTCATTTCAAAGCTGAAAACTGCTCCGATGATGAGGGCGCTCCGGGTTGACAAACTTACACTTGCAACATTGTCAAGCGTTATAAGAAGCTATTTTAACGATAAAACTCTTGTTGAGAACATTCCTCTTTTTTCAATAATTGAGCAGACCCCTGAACAGTTGAAAAAGAAAGCGGAAGAACTTGTCAGAAAGTTCAATTCGTTCAATGTATCTGCAAAGGTGGTCAGAACTGAAGGAAAATGCGGAGGAGGAACACTTCCCGGAGTTAAAATAGAAAGTTACGGAGCAGTAATAGTTTCAAACAAAGGAAATCAGAAGGAAAAGTCTGAATTTGCTGAGAAAATATTCCGTTCTCTCCATGAACTTGAAAGACCGGTTGTCGGAATTCTAAAACAGGGCGAGATCATTTTTGATGTCCTGACACTTGATCATAAAGAGTTTGAATATATCGCGGAAAATGTTTCTCAGATAGTCGGAGAACAGCGATGAAGCATCTTATCATGGGAACGGCAGGACACATTGACCACGGTAAAACTGCTCTTGTTAAAGCTCTCACTAATATTGAATGTGACACTCACAGCGAAGAAAAAAAAAGGGGAATAACGATTCATCTCGGTTTTGCACACATGGCACTTCCAGATGGAGGAACTCTCGGAGTAGTTGATGTTCCAGGACACAAGGATTTTATTCACACAATGGTCGGCGGAGCAAGCGGAATAGACTTTGTTCTTCTGACAGTTGCCGCAGACAGCGGAATAATGCCCCAAACCAGAGAGCACATAAGAATAATGAATATCCTGAAAATAAAAAAGGGGATAATCGCGATAACAAAATCAGACCTTGTCGATGAAGAAATGATCGAGCTTGTGAAAGAGGATGTAGCTGAATTTGTTAAGGAAAGTTTTCTTGAAAATGCTCCGGTCATTCCGGTATCAGCAAAAACGGGAGCAGGGATTGAAGAGCTTAGGAATTTAATATTTGAAACAGTTGAAAGAGTTGAGAACAGACTGGAAAAAGGGGTTTTCAGAATGTTTGTTGACAGAATATTTTCTGTAAGCGGCTTCGGAACGGTCGTGACCGGCTCGGTTTTAAGCGGTTGTGTGCAGACAGGAGATAAGGTTTATCTTATCCCGGGAAAAGGAGATGAACTCAGAGTCAGAAGGATCGAAAAACACGGAGCGGAAGTAACGACCTCTGTTGCGGGCGACAGGTGCTCAATAAATATTGCAGGACTTGAAAAAAGCGCATTCAGGCGGGGAATGGTTATATCTGACAGATTGCTTCGCGAAACCTCGATGGCTGACGGAGTTCTTGATGTCTTTGATGAATCTGCGCGGCTTAAAGTGTGGTCGGATGTTATTTTCTATGCAGGGACTTATGAACATCAGGCAAGGGTGCATCTGCTTGATAAAGATTCTGTAAAATCGGGCGAATCTGCACTGGTTCAGATCCATTTGAGTGAGCCGTGTGTTCTTAAGCCCGGAGACAGATTTGTCATCAGAAATACTTCGGGCGACATGACCTTGGGCGGTGGAGAGATAATTGATGTTTCACCTCTTCACCACAAAAGAAGAAAGCCAAAAATGATCAGTGATATCGCAAAGTTGGCAAATGGCAGTGTTGCCGAAAAAATGGCAGTGCACATTGGCAAATTCAACAGAGCAGTATCAACTTCGCAGCTTGGTTCAATGCTCAATGTTTCAGATGATGATATCAACGATCTTGTGAGCAGAAAACTTCCAAATGAAATTGTGAGATTTGAGACAAAAGAGGGATTCATTCTTTACACAAAGAGTGGAATGGACAATGTCAGAAAAGGGATATTGAAAGCGATAGCTGATTTCAAGAAGAAAAATCCGCTTGCTTCAAGAGGGGCGAACTTTGATGAGATCAGAGGATTTCTAAAGTTTGAAAAGAACTCTCCCGACGAAGAGGTTTTGCGGCAGATCTTAAAAAATCTGACAGAAAAAGAAAAGCTCAAAGAAAAGGAAAGAACATGGACAATTGCCAACGATCTTAGCGAGTTTGACACAAAAACAGTCAATAATATCAATGAAATATCAAAATACACATTAGATTGCGGAATGCAGGTTCCTTTAATGAGCGTCATGCTTGAAATGGCGCAAAAAATGAAAATTACTGAAAAAGCGTTAAAACAGATACTTCATCATCTCACAGTTACAGGAGTTTTATACAGGATTTCTGAAGAATATGTCCATAAAGATGTCGTTGACGGCTGCAGAAACAAGCTTGTTGACTATCTTTCAACCCATAATGAAGGGATTACCGTTGCGCAGTTCCGCGATCTTGTAGGAGGCAACAGAAAGATGTGCCTTCTGTTGATATCCCAGTACGACAGCGAGAAAATTACGGTCAGAGATGGTGATTACAGATTTTTAAACCCTAAATTTGAAGGAGTGAAATAATGTCTCAGTTTATAGTTGATGCAAGAGGTGAACTTTGTCCAAAGCCGCTCATAATGGCAAAAAAAGCGATAAATGATGAAAAAATTGCAAATGAATTCATCCTTCTGATAGATAACGAAACATCAAAGGAAAATGTAGAAAGGTTTTTGAAAGACAACAAAGTCAAATTTCAGACAACAAAGAAAGATGAATGTTTTTCAATACATGTCTTGAAATCCGGAGAAAAGCTAAGTGGCAAAGTTGATGAATATTGCGATCTGCCAAAGGAAAAGAGACCTTCATCAGATCATGTGGTCTGCATAAAAAGCGATAAAATGGGGATAGGGGATGACGATCTGGGCAGAATACTCATTAAAGGCTTTATAAACACATTGAAAGAGGTAAGTCCTCTCCCTTCAAAACTGGTTTTTTACAACAGCGGAGTGAAACTTGCCGTTGAAGATTCGCCTCTTGCCGATTCGATCAGAGAACTTCAGGATTCAGGTGTCGATATCATGATCTGCGGAACCTGCGCCGATTTTTTCAAAATTAAGGAAAAGATAAAAACAGGAACAATTTCAAATATGTACAACATTCTGGAAACATTAACAAATGCAGGGAAAATAATAGTTCCATGAAAAAGATCAATAAATACTTTGATAATGGGGCGACCTCTTTTCCCAAACCTCCAGAAGTTGCAGAAGAGATTTCAAAATATTTAAATGAGATCGGCGGGACTTACGGCCGGAGTTATCATTCTAAAGCGATTCAAGTTTCTAAAATTGTTGAAGAAACTAGAAATATTTTTGCTAGTATGATCAACGCTCAAAATTCGTCAAATGTGGTTTTCACTCACAATGCAACCCATGGAATAAACACAGTGATAAAAGGTCTGAACTTGAAAAACTGTGAAGTTGCAGTTTCAGTTCTTGAACATAATGCGGTAATGAGACCTTTGACTGCAATTGCTGAGCAGAACAGCATAAAAATAAGATTTTTTCCTTCATTTTCTGACGGGTTGATCGATGTTTCAAAAGTTTCTGAAGTGATAACAGAAAAAACGGCGCTTGTAGTTGTCAACCACATGAGCAATGTGAACGGATTGATCCAGCCTGTTGAGAAAATTAAAGAGATCGTTGGCAGTATTCCAATGCTTGTTGATGCCGCCCAGAGCGGAGGTCACATAAAAATAGATGTTTCGAAAGGGTTTGATTTTGTTGCCTTTACCGGTCACAAAGGGCTTTTAGGCCCGACCGGAACAGGAATCCTTTATATCAGAAACCCTGAAATGCTTAACTCATTCATTGAAGGGGGAACGGGAAGCAGATCTGAAAGTGTTGAAATGCCGCAGTTCATGCCGGACAAGTTTGAAGCAGGTACTCCCAATATCGCAGGAATTTTCGGATTGAGAGCGGCTTTGATGAACAGACCTGTTCCGGCTCATTCATTCAAAGAGCTTGCTCAACTGATTGAAAATATTGAAGAGATAGATGGGTTTAATGTTGTTCGTGCAAATGATATAAACAATCAGGGAGCGCTTTTTTCCATTTTGAGCAGTGTCATGGATCCCTCAGTTCTTGGGATGAAACTGTTTGAAAAATACGGCATTGAAACAAGGATAGGACTTCACTGTGCACCGTTGGCGCATAAGCATCTTGGAACTTTTCCGCAAGGGACAGTAAGAATCAGTTTTTCCCCTTACCACACGAATGAAGATATTGAATATTTACTGAATTCGTTAATAGAGATCTCAAAATTATGATACTTTTTCTTTTTGAAAACACCCGCTCAGTCATTGTTGCTGAAGAAGAGATATTAAAGAAAAAGGTAAAATGCAGGATAATTCCAGTACCGAGATCAATATCATCCCAGTGCGGACTTGCTATTGAAGCAGAACTTGACAGTGAAATCCAGATTTCGGGAATTTTGACAGAAAAACAAATTAAATTCGATATTTACAGAGAGTATAAAAAATGAGGAATTATGAAAAAACCGTTTGATCTTCTCTCAACCGTTGAATACGGCGGATGTTCAGCGAAACTTCCTCCGCAAGTGCTTGAAGCGATATTAAAGGAAATTCAGTTTGACAGACCTGCTGAACTGCTTGTCGGCGCTGAAACAAGTGACGATGCGGCGGTTTGGAAAATTGATGAAAACAGTGCGATCATCCACACAACAGATTTCTTTCCTCCAATATGTTCAGACCCTTACGAATTTGGTGCTATCGCCGCGGCAAACGCATTAAGCGATGTTTTTGCAATGGGTGGAAAGCCGCTCACGGCACTTAATCTTGTGATGTTTCCCTCAACAAAAATTGATATTTCGGTGTTAAAGGAAATTCTCAGAGGTGGCGCAGATAAAGTGAAAGAAGCAGGTGCTGTGATCTGCGGCGGTCACACGATCGATGACTATCCTCCAAAATACGGGCTTGCAGTTACTGGAATAGTTCATCCGGATAGAATTATCAGAAACTGTTCAGCACTTCCGGGCGATGTTCTCATCCTCACAAAACCGTTAGGAACAGGAGCGATCGTTGCCGGGCAGAGAATAGGGATGTGTTCAAAAGAGGATTATCAGTCAGCACTTGACACAATGAAACAGTTGAACAAAGCCGGTGCTGAAATAATGCAGAAATACAATGTGAAGTGTGCAACTGACATTACAGGATTCAGTCTTTTGGGGCATGCACTTGAAATGGCAAAAGGGAGTGGAGTGTCAATAGAAATTGATGCTTCAAAAGTTCCTCAACTTTGTGGTGCGTATGAACTTATTGATGCCGGCTGCATTCCCGGAGCATCGTTCAGGAATCTGAAATTTGTTGAAAAATATGTGCAATTTGAAGACGATCTTGATTATAACCTCAAAATGCTCATGCTCGATCCTCAGACTTCGGGCGGCTTGCTCATAAGCTGCACAAAAGATATTTCTGAAAATATCCTTAAAGATCTCTCAGATTCGGGATATCATAAAAGTTCTATAGTGGGTAGAGTGCTGGAAAATAATAGTGATAACAAATTGTTACATGTTATTTTGAACTCGAGTGTCTAAAAATCTCAATAAAATGATCAAAAAATTTGACATTGCCTCTTCAAGTATATTAAAGTCCCCCGGCTAGGCGAGAGTTTTTTCTTTAAAAAAAAAGATATGTTTTTGAATTTTTTGAAGGTATAGCTCGCAGTTAATTTTTTTATGGAGGTAAAAATGTCGAAAAGTGCTGGTAACAGATGGCTTATCGCTATCATGGGAACAACTCTTCAGTTGGTTCTCGGTACAGTTTATGCGTGGAGCTTTTTCCAGAAACCCATCATGTCTGCTTACGGTTGGAACAATGTTCAGGTTATGTGGATCTTCAGTATCGCGATCTGCTTCCTTGGAATCGGAGCAACGATCGGCGGCATGAACCTTGCAAAATTCGGGCCTACAAAACTTGCTACAAGCGGTGCAATTCTCTGGGGTGCAGGCTGGCTTATCGGTGCGTATGCCATGTCTATTCAGAACCTTCCTCTTTTCTACATCGGTTACGGTGTGATCGGCGGTCTGGGTCTCGGTCTTGGATATGTTACTCCGGTTGCTACAGCGGCAAAATGGTTCCCGGATAAAAAAGGATTCATCACAGGAATGGTTGTTATGGGATTCGGTCTGGGTGCTCTTCTTATGTCCAAAGCAGTTGCTCCGGCTCTTATGGCTATGACCGGCGGAAACCTTATTCAGGTTTTCTCATATTCAGGCATTGTTTTCCTTGTAATAGGTATTCCTGCAGGTCTCATCATGAAGAACCCTCCGGCAGGATATGTTCCGGAAGGATATACTCCTCCTGTTGCTACAGCGGCGGCTCAGGGTCATCAGGATAGTCTTACAGTTAAATCATGCATCACATCAAGCAAATTTATCAGAATGTGGATAATATTCTTCCTTAATATTTCTGCAGGTATCATGTTCATCGGTCTTCAGTCTCCGATGCTTCAGGATCTTCTTAAATTAAGCGATGCTTCAATGGACACAGCGGCTCTTGCAGCGGCAGGTGCAACCCTTATCGGTATCAGTTCTCTTTTCAACGGTATCGGTCGTTTCTTCTGGGGCGGCTTGTCTGATAAGATCGGCAGAACACAGGCTTTCAGGCTTATTCTCGGAACACAGCTTGTTGTTTTCCTGTCACTCACAGTTGTAACAAATGCATGGATATTCGGAATTCTCGTATGTTATGTACTGCTTTGCTACGGTGGCGGATTCGGCACGATGCCTTCATTTGTTCTTGATGTTTTCCACGCTAAGCTTATGCCTATCGTTTACGGCATAATTCTTACAGCATGGTCAACAGCAGGTATCGTAGGTCCTCAGATAGCTGCATACCTGAAAGATAACTTCGCGGAAAAAGCCGCAACTTATACTTTCATAGCGGGTGCTATAATGCTTGGTATCGGTCTTCTTGTTGCCTTCACACTTAACAACAAGTCGATCACTGATAACAAATAACGGGTTTATACAATGATCAGAACGGGCAGAGACCTTCTTCCACTGGAGGAGGGTTTCTGCCTGTTTGTTTTTTTAAGGTTTTAGATGACAGATCGTTATGAAAATATTTCATGTGCTGTGCTTGCCGGAGGAAAGGCGACCCGTCTTAACGGAGAAAACAAGGCTTTTCTCAAGGTCGGAGGGAAGACCAATATAGAAAAATTCCTTTCTGTTACAGCGGGGATCTTTGGCGAAACGATAGTTGTTGCAAGGGAGCCGGAACATTACTGCGGTTTTGAAAATGTTAAAGTGGTGACAGATATCTTTAAAAATATCGGGCCTCTCGGAGGAATTCATGCTGCTTTGAGAAATTCATCATGTGACGCAGTACTCTGCTTTTCATGCGATATGCCGTTTCTTGATAGAGAGATCATCCTGGATGAAATAGCTGAATTCAAAAGATCGCAGTGCAAAGTTCTTGTTCCGAGGATAGGTGATTACATTGAACCGCTTCATGCCGTATATTCAAAAGTTGTTGCAGATGTCATTGAAAAGCACATTATGTCGGGCGAAAGCTATTCTGTCAGAAGTTTCTTCCATTTAACAATTTTGAAATACTGGGATATTGCTGATAATGCCCGCAATAGAAAAGCTTTTACGAATATCAATACCCGGCATGATATGTTCTATGCGCAGGAGGCAATGAAAGGATGATGATCTCAAAAATGGAGATAGTCAAATATAAAAACGGGGTCAGACAGACAGTAATTGATGATCTGGTGACGGAACTTAAGCTCACTATTGCATATCAGAAAAGGGAACTCACGACAGTTCTCTGTTCACCGTCTGACATTAATGATCTTGCGGCAGGCTACCTTTATACTTCAGGTCTTCTTTCAAGGACAGATATCACAAATATTGAATTTAACAGTGAAAAAGGGGTTGTTCAGTTTGATCTGACAGATGATGCCCCGATAAAGGAGATGATTCTTTCTAGGCTTGAACCTGTCGGTTGCGGTGGCGGAAAAATTGTCTTTTTTAAAAATGATAAAAAGAGATCAGAACTCCCTGAAGTTACTGTCAATGCTGAAAGAATCGGTGTCCTGATGAATGAATTCAACTCTGAAAGCTCTGTTTTCAAGACTACGGGCGGAGTTCACAGTGCCGCGATCTCAGACGGGAATTCTATACTCGTTTTCAGGGAGGATATAGGCCGTCATAATGCGGTTGATAAAGTTATCGGGAACAGGTATCTTTCAAAACAGGCTGTAAATGATAAAATTCTTTTTACAAGCGGCAGAATTTCTTCAGAAATTGTGATGAAAATAGCAAACTGTGATATTCAGGTGATAATTTCCAGAAGTGCTCCCACTTTGAGAGCTGTTGAGCTTGCAAATGAGAACGGAATGACACTTATCGGCTTTGCAAGGGCCGGGAATTTCAATATTTACTGTAACCCGCAAAGAGTAAGCTTTGAAAAAAATTGACGGACTATATATGAAAAAATATTATGCACCGGAAAAAACCAGAATGGTTAGCGTTCCTATTTTATTGATATGTTCTTTTGTAGGAGGGAAAAAATGAAAAGATTTTGGATTTTAATGGTTTCTTTGTTTGCAGTTGTTGCTTTGACGGCACAGGAGCCTGTTAAAGTTG
>CAZVWR010000007.1:12179-90937 GCA_964630905.1 uncultured Spirochaetales bacterium
AAACAAAAGCTGAAGAAACAAAAGCTGAAGAAACAAAAGCTGAAGAAACAAAAGCTGAAGAAACAAAAGCACAGGCAGATGAAGTGGATCCTGAAGAACAGGTGGTCACTTTAACGAAAGATCTGGAAGAGCTTAAAAAAGGTCTTGAGAAGAGAGATGCTGAACTCGAACTTCTCAAAAAGGAATTCAACAACTTGAAAGCTAAAGTGGAAACTCCTAAAGTTGAAGAAAAAGCTGCTGAAAAGAAGGAAGAAGTCAAAGCTCCGGAAAAGAAAGAAGAAAAGATCGTTAAATTCAAACCTTATGGTTTTTTTGAGCTTGCAGGATATGCAACCGATGCACTTTTCACATATAATGACCTTGTTCTTTTTGTAAAAGACGAGAACGGCACAACATCAAATATTTCGGCAAGAAACACAAGGCTCGGTCTTGATGTTTCTATTCCTTATGTTACTGCAGTTGATCTTTCAGGAAAATTTGAAGTTGACTTCCTCGGCGGTCTTGCAAAATCGGGAATGGCTGAATCAAATGTCGGTCTTCGGATGAGACATGCTTACTTAAAAATCGGGAAAACCTTTAAAACAGGGACAACCCTTTCTTTATTAGCCGGTCAGACCTGGGCGACAGCGATTATTCCTATTTTCCCCAACATGATCAATCCAAGTTACGGCTGGGGCAAAGGCAACCTGTGGTCAAGACTTCCTCTTGCTGAAATAGAAATTGCTCAGAAAGCGGGTCCAACTTGTGTCGGGCTGAAATTCGGAGTTGCAAAGCCTATCACGGGTGCAAGTGCAAATAACGGAAATTTTCTTGAAATGAATCTTGACGCTGGTGATGTTTCCAACTGGCCGAGTCTTCAGGGTCAGCTTTACCTTAAAGCAAATTTTGCAGGTATTGATCTTCTTGCAGCGGCAGGTGGAGCTTACGGAAGAGAGAATTATGTTGACGGTATCAAAATAAATAATGCTGAAACATATGTCATTGATGATGAAACCGGCAAGATCAAAAAAGAGGATGTGAAGGTTTACGGTGACGAAGTTGAAGTGTGGATGTTCAACGCAGCGCTGAAAGTTGCACATAAGTATGCAGAAATTCAGGGGAAATATTTTACGGGTGCTAATATGGACATGTTCGGTTTCTTTGGCGGCAGTTTGATCAAAGATTCTGACGGATATGTTGTTGACTCATTGAAAGCACAGGGTTACTGGGCTGAACTTTCACTTAAACCTTACAAAGGACTTAAACTTTCTGTCGGTCTCAGCGGTGAATATACTAACCATGATTCTGCTGTTTACGATCAGAACGATGCAGTATGGGTTTCAGTGTTCTGGACATTCTTTGATCATTTCACACCCGGTTTCCAGTGGGAACAGATCATAACAGAAAAGACCGATGTTAAGAAAACAGGAAATGTATTCTTCGGCAATGTAAAGTTCACTTTCTAAGCAATTTCAAGAATTCTTTAAAAATCATTTGACTTTAAAGTTTAAAAGAATACTTTCCAGCAGTTTACATTCGCTCTAGATCATATGTGCTGATTTTTCCGGAGGAATAAAATGAAAAAATTCTGGATTTTAATGATCTCTTTATTTGCAGTTATTGTTTTAACTGCACAGGAGCCAGTTCAGGAACAGGTAGTGACCCTTACAAAAGATCTTGAAGAGCTTAAAAAAGGTCTTGAGAAGAAAGATGCAGAGTTAGAACTTCTCAAAAAGGAATTAAATAACCTGAAAGTTAAAGTGGAAACCCCGAAAGTTGAAGAGAAAGCTGCTGAAAAGAAAGAAGAAGCTAAAGTTCCGGAAAAGAAAGATGAAAAAGCAATTAAATTCAAGCCTTACGGTTTTTTTGAGCTTTATGGATATGGCACGGATGCTCTTTTTAAATATAACGATCTGGTTCTTTCTGTTGAAAACGAAAAAGGGTCAACATCAAATATTTCAGCCAGAAAAACAAGATTCGGACTTGATATAACAGTTCCATATATCACAATGGTTGATATTTCAGGAAAGGTCGAAGTTGATTTTCTTGGAAATCTTGCAAAATCGGGAATGGCTGAATCAAATGTCGCTCTTCGGATGAGACATGCTTATTTAAAAATCGGGCATACTTTTAAAACAGGAACAACCCTTTCTTTATTAGCCGGCCAGACCTGGTCAACCGCTATTATTACTATTTTTCCCAGTCTCATCACCACGAGTCTCGGCTGGGGTAAAGGAAATCTCTGGTCAAGACATCCTCTTGCTGAAATAGAAGTCGCTCAGAAAGCCGGTCCGGTTGATATGGGAATAAAGTTCGCAGTTGCAAAGCCGATGACAGGTGCAAGTGCAAACAGTGGAAATTTCCTTGAAATGAATCTTGATGCAGGAGATTCTTCCAACTGGCCGAATCTTCAGGGTCAGATTTATCTGAAAGCAAAGTTCGCAGGTGTTGACCTTCTTTTAGCGGCAGGCGGAGCTTACGGAAGAGAGAACTATGTTGACGGTATCAAAACAGGTAATGCCGAAACATATGTCATTGATGATGAAACCGGCAAGATCAAAAAAGAGGATGTGAAGGTTTACGGTGACGAAGTTGAAGTGTGGATGTTCAACGCAGCGCTGAAAGTTGCACATAAGTATGCAGAAATTCAGGGGAAATATTTTACGGGTGCTAATATGGACATGTTCGGTTTCTTTGGCGGCAGTTTGATCAAAGATTCTGACGGATATGTTGTTGACTCATTGAAAGCACAGGGTTACTGGGCTGAACTTTCACTTAAACCTTACAAAGGACTTAAACTTTCTGTCGGTCTCAGCGGTGAATATACGGATCATGATTCTGCGGTATATGATCAGAACGATGCGGTCTGGGTTTCAGTATTCTGGACTTTCTTTGATCACATTACCCCCGGTTTCTCGTGGGAACAGATCACAACAGAAAAGACCGATGTTAAGAAAACAGGAAATATATTCCTTGGCAATCTAAAGTTCACTTTCTAAAAATTTTGAACAATTCTTTAAAAATCATTTGACTTTAAAGTTTAAAAGAATACTTTCCAGCAGTTAATTTGTTCCTGTAAAAATTGAGGTTGAAATGCAAAAAGTAATTGGTTTTATTTCTTTCTACATGTATCCGAAACTGTTTAAGGTTTTGAAGGAAGGGTACACTTCAAAAATGTTTTCAAAAGACCTTTTCAGCGGCCTTACTGTCGGTGTTGTCGCACTACCTCTTGCAATGGCGTTTGCTATAGCTTCAGGGGCGACTCCTGAAAAAGGTTTATACACTGCTATAATCGGAGGATTTCTTATCTCATTTCTCGGAGGAAGCAGATACCAGATAGGCGGACCGACCGGAGCATTCATTGTCATAGTGTTCAATGTTATTTCAAAACACGGTTATGACGGACTTCTTCTTGCAACACTTCTTGCCGGCATAATGCTTCTTGTCATGGGTCTTGCAAAACTGGGAACAGTAATAAAATATATACCTTATCCTGTCACAACTGGGTTTACTACAGGTATAGGGCTGCTTATTTTCTCAAGTCAGGTAAAAGATTTTATGGGGATAACGGCAGGAAAGAACCCACCTGAATTTGTCGGAAAATGGCAGGTAATATTCCAAAATATTTCAACAGCGAATTTACAGGCGCTTGCTGCAGGTTTTCTGACAGTCGCCATTATTTTAATCATCAGAAAGAAGATTCCCCGTGTTCCTGCCGCTTTTACCGCTGTCACGGTTGTTACGCTTATCGCCTTTTTTGCCGGCATGGATGTCGAAACGATCGGATCGAAGTTCGGTTCCATCCCTTCAATGCTTCCGGTTCCTTCTTTCCCGGCATTTACTCTTGCAAAAGTCAGGGCGGTGATGCCTGATGCGATTACGATTGCTCTTCTTGCCGGAATAGAGTCTCTTCTTTCCGCTGTTGTTGCAGACGGAATGACAGGTGACAGGCATGACTCTAACACGGAGCTTGCGGCACAGGGTGTTGCAAATATTGCTTCTGTCTTTTTCGGTGGCATTCCTGCGACAGGAGCCATTGCAAGAACAGCGACTAATATCAAATCGGGTGCAGTTTCACCTGTTTCAGGAATAATTCATGCGGCGACACTTTTCATGTTCATGCTTCTTCTTGCACCGGTTGCGGTAAAGATTCCGCTGACTGCTCTTGCCGGAGTTCTCATTGTTGTTTCTTTCGATATGAGTGAAATTCACAGGTTCAAAAGACTTTTCAAGGCACCCAAAAGTGATGCGATCGTTATGGTTCTCACTTTCGGACTTACTGTGCTCATTGATCTTACAGTTGCGGTGCAGGTCGGTGTTGTTCTTGCAGCTGTACTTTTTATGAAAAGAATGGGCGAAGTCACAAACATTTCCTCGTGTGAATGGCTTTTTGATAAAAATGTCGATGATGGTTACGACAAAGATGCGATTAAAAACAAGGTTGTTCCAAAAGATGTCGAAGTATATGAGATAAACGGACCTTTCTTTTTTGCAATAGCTGACAAGCTTAAAGATACGATCGCATCGATAGAAGTTGCTCCTAGAGCATTCATACTGAGAATGAGACATGTGCCTGCAATTGATGCAACCGGCATAAACGCACTTTTTGAGCTTCAGGAAAAATGTACAAGGGTCAAAGTGAAACTTATTCTCTCTGGGGTTCAGCCAGGGAGTCAGGTCATGAATGCACTGATCAAATACGGACTTGATAAAGAGATTGGTGCCGATTACATAACTCCGAGTATTGACGACGCTCTTAAAATGGTCAATTAAGGCGACTCTCTTTTTTATTGCCATATTTAATCCATTCAAATATATTCATTCCTGTTGAAAACTGAGATGGTGTAAATTATGAGTGAAATCTTAAAATCGAAGATGGCGATTCTTTTTTTCTCTTTTCTTGTCGTTTTTATTGCTGTTGTTGTCAGATCGGTATTGGTTGAAAGGGAGCTTTCAAATGCTCTACTTGAGTGTCAAAGCAGGGAGTGTCTTTCTGTCAAAGAGTGTGATGAGCACAATGCTGAAATGAACGATGACGAAGATGTCCCCGATGAAGATGCAGCGCAGACGGAACAGATGATCGCAAAACCTGTTGAGACAAACATATCAGACAACAATAAATATTCATTTTCGATACCTGTAACTGCAAGTTTTTACAACACTTTCGGCGACAGTTCCGTAATTGCCGGTCTTGCACAGAAAACCGGGAACAAAAGACTCAGTGAACTTCTGTCGGCTCACATTGCAAGGAATCTGGTATTTTCGCTTGATATAAGGAGAGATCTCTATCCGGGAGATCATATAAGTGCAGTTTTCAGGATCGTTCCTGATGAAGAGAAGAGAACAAGAGCGGATATGCCGGATGATATTGAGATCCTTGCAATGAAATATCATTCAAAAAAACTGAAAAAGACTTTCTCATTCTACTCATTCAAACCATCTGAAAGAAAGTTTCCAGCTTTTTTTGACGAATCGGGCTTTGCTATAGAAAAACCGCTGAAAAATTCACCACTTAAAGAATGGATACAGATCACTTCAGTTCTTAAAGACCGCCGCCCCAAACATGACGGAATTGATTTCAAGGCACTTGCCGGAACACCCGTTTATGCACCGTGGAGCGGAAAAGTTCTCAGAACCAACTGGAAAAAAAGATACAATGGATTTTCGATCGAAGCCGAAGTGAACACCAATCCGAAAGTTATAATGATACTTCTCCATCTTGACAAAGTTCTCGTCAAACCCGGAGACACATTCAAAGCCGGAGATCACATAGCCGATGTCGGCAATACAGGCAGATCGTTCGCACCGCATCTTCACTATCAGCTCCAGAAAGAACCCGGAAAAACAAGAGCCATACTCGATCCAATAAAATTCCACGGAACAACCGACTGGAAACTCCCCGAAACCGAAATCCCATCTTTTGAAAAAGTCAGAAAAGAATTTGATAAGCTGATGGATTGACGCTCACAACTTTCAGAGTTTTTGGTACAACTTCAAAGGTGAGGGGAGTGGTGCCGAGTGCTTCTCCGTCTGCTTCAAAAAGCATAGGTCTGTCGGATGTTATTGATATGTTTCTGCCTTTAAGTAATTGAACTTTCTGAACTTTTCCGATGTCGCCTGTTTTGAGTTTTCCTGAGTGTCTGATTATTCCAAGCCGTCCGATGTCACCTATGAATGTGAGTGCAAGCTCTCCTCCGTCAAGAACTGCATGGGGAACCTGCATCAGCCCTCCGCCATTATATTTTCCGATTCCGATGTTTATTGAGAGTGCTTTTTCGTTTATCACTTCAGTTCCGTCAATGGATATATTGGTAAGTGTCGGAATGAATGAAAAGAGTGATGTGAAAATATTCAATGAATATAGCCATTTGCCTCGTTTGCCGGCTTCTTTCATCCTTTCAGTTTTAAAAAGGACTTCAGCATCATATCCGGTCCCGGCAACATTCATGAAATATCTTTCACAGGGTCTCCGGTCAGTTCCAAGATAAGAGGTGCGGCAGACATCATGAAGTATGCAGGACCCTTTCCTGATAGCTTTTACCATCTGTTCACGGTCTTTTGTGAATCCTGCGGAAAGACCCCAGTCGTTGCCTGTCCCCAAAGGAATGACGGCAAGAGTTATCTCTGTGGATAATACTGTTTTCTGAGTCAGTATTCCGTTGATGATCTCATTTGCCGTTCCGTCTCCTCCTGCACATATTATTTTTCTGTATCCTTCAAGTATCGCTCTGATTGCAAGATGTGTCGCATGCCCCCGTTTTTTTGTCAGAGCTTTGGTGAAAGGAACTTTGTGGTTGTTGAGAATCCTGATTATATCGGCAAGTTCTCTTTTGCACCTGTTTCCGCCTGAGACGGGATTTGCTATCAGAAACCAGTTGTCCATTCAGCTCTTATAATGAATATCTTCTGTTTATGCTTATATTGTGGATCATTCCGAAAAGGATTGCGTTGAAAATGAGAGAGCTCCCCCCGTATGAAAACCAGGGTAGGGGAATTCCTACTACAGGCATTATTCCTGTCACCATCCCTATATTTATTAAAACCTGAAGCCAAATGTGAGCAACCCCTCCGACAAGAATCAGTGAAGAGAATTTGTCCTTTACTGATCCGATAAGATTGAGTATTTTCACAAGAAGAAGCAGATACAGCATCAGCAGAAAAGAGACACCTGTAAATCCGAATTCTTCAGCAAAGACAGAGAAGATGAAATCGGTGTGGTGTTCAGGGATAAAGCGGAGCATGTTCTGAGTTCCCTTCTTGTACCCTTTGCCGTAGATCTGTCCGCTTCCGACTGCAATAACTGACTGATTTGTATGATACTGTGTCGTCAAGCTCAGATCAGCGCTTTCCGGTAAGACAAAACTGAGAAGCGCTATGACCCTGTCCTGCTGATATTTCTTCAATCCGTACTGCCAGATGAAAGGGGAAGATATTACAATGAGAATTATGAGTCCGGTCAGCCACTTTCTGTTTATCTTTGTCGAAAGGAACATTATCATTGAGATCATTATTATCAGGATTGCTGTTCCAAGATCAGGTTCCTTGTATATTAAATATGCCGGCAGAAGAGCGGCAATAAATTCAGGAAGAATGTCAAAAAGATTGTATCCGTCTTCAAGAGTCGGCTTCATGTTAAGCCGGTAGGCAATGAAAAGGATGATCGAAACCTTTGACAGTTCGCTCACCTGAAAGTTCATGAACCCCAGATCGAGCCATCGTTGTGACCCGCCGATCTTTTTGCCGATTATCAGAACCAGAAAGAGAAGCACAGTGTTTGCGACGAACAGAGGGACGGCAGATCTTTCAACAAAGCGGATATCGGAATATGAAAAAAAGGCGAATACCCCGATTGATAGTCCAACCCAGACAAGTTGAATATGAAATTTTGAAATATTGTAACTCAGTGCACTGTTAAGTGAGAAGAGCCCCATTGTCAGAATTATCACGATAGGGATCACGATCATCAGATCCATTTTCTGCCTTGGGATCATTCTGTAACGCTCCTTCCGAAGTGATAGGCCTTAAGCATTTTATATACGACCGGAGCCGCGACACTTCCTCCATGTCCTCCCCCTTCGATAACTGCCACGGCAACAACTTCGGGATTTTTATAAGGGTAAAACGCCGCAAAAAGGGCGTCATCCTGTGTCATGTGTCTTCTTTCATCATCGGTGTAATCGATATTTTTTCTGTCAATGTTGGATATGACCTGACTCGTTCCGGTTTTTCCTGCGGCATCTTTTATTGTCCTGTCAGAATAAAAATATGCAGTGCCTCCCGGTTCGTTTGTGACACTCCAGAGAGCTTTGTTTATCGACTCGAAATGTTTTTTATCAATGTCAAGGACCCGGATGATCTCGTTGTCAATTTTTGTCTCTTTACCTTCAGGAGAAATGATGCTTTCAACGATTCTGGGTTTAATTATCACACCGTGATTTGCAAGTGCGGCATACAGAACAGCTATCTGCAAAGGTGTCATTCTTATATCACCCTGTCCGATCGAAAGGTTCATTATTATCCCTTTGCCTATTCTCATCCCGGGATAGTTGAGGTTGAACCATGTCCTTTCGGGCAGAACACCTCTTTCTTCACCCGGAAGATCGATACCTGTCAGGTGACCTACACCGAATAGGTTTGAAAAATGGGTCAATCCTTCAAGACCGATCTCTTCAGAAAGTTTGTAGTAATAAATATCACAGCTTTCCTTGAGTGACCTGTATAGATTCGCATAACCGTGTCCACCTTTGTTCCAGCAGCATTTGGTATCAGTTCCGAACATAAGGCATCCCTCACACAAATATGTCGATGAAGGAGTTATCTTCCTGTAGTGAAGTCCTGCTATTGCCGGTACAGGTTTGAATGTGGATCCCGGGAAATATGTCTGCCGGATGACTTTATTGACGAGCGGATTTAAAATACTCTGGCTGTATTCCCTCCATATTTTTTCAGGGATCCTTTTTCTTGAAAGGAGGTTGGAGTCAAATGACGGGCTTGAATACATTCCAAGAATTCTTCCGCTTGATATTTCCATGATCATTACAGCTCCGCTCATATCGCCCAGAGCGGCGGCGGCGGTTTCCTGAAGATAGCTCAACACGGTGGTCTTTATAGAGCTCCCTTTGACCGCATGTTTTGATGACGGGATAGAACTGTCAATGTTTTCAGGCACTTCTATCTTCCTGCCCATATGATCTATAATATGAAATGTTTCGCCGTATTGACCGTGAAGATATTCCTCATAGCTTTTTTCAAGACCGGTTTTGCCTGTAAAATCTTCAATGTCATAATCTGTAAGGACCTTCGCTTCATTCTGGTTGATCTTTGAAACATATCCAGTTATATGTGATGCTTTTTCTTTTAGAGGATAGACCCTCTTATATGATGATGATATGATGATGCCGGGAAAATTTGTCAAGTATCCTGAATAACTAAGTATTTTTTCTTTTGATATTTCATCTTTTATCAGCATGGGGAGGTATCTGCACCTTCCGTAACAACCGAGTATCTGTTCGCTGAATCTTTGTTTTTCATTTTTAGAAAGTTCAAGTACTGTGCTGATCCTGTCGATCTGTTCTTCTTTCCTGTCCGGTTTAAGAAAAAAGACAGGAACTGCTGAAATTCGAAATGACGGTTCCGTTGTTGCAAGAATTTTGCCGTCAAAGGAGATTATTTCCCCCCTTGCAGGAAATATCTTTTCGCCCAGAATGAAGTTGTCACGGGATCTTTCAATGAATTCATGGCCTTTTATAACCTGAAGATAAAACACTCTTCCAATGAGAATAGTAAATGAAAAAATTACTACATACAGCAGAAGTCTTGTCCTTTCAAATATGCTTTTTACTTCTTCAGACTGTTTAAGGATCCTCATAGCCAGGAATCCTTTATAAAGAGTTGGTCAATAGACGGTTTAAAAAGGTTGTATGCAAGTATGAGGATAACTGCCGAGACAGCACTGTTCACCGAAGTGGAGATTATTTTGAAATCACCAGTAAAAACATAGAGATATGCGAGCCTGTTAATGTTGATGACAATAGCCGAAAGGATTGAATTTATCAGGGCGGTAAGTGAAAAATCAAAAGCTGTGGATTCAAAAAATGAAACTGTTATGAAGTAAAGCTGTATCGAAACGAACAGGATGAATATTGCAGGCACCGGTGTTGCAAACTGGGAATATATCAGGAGTGAGAGAATAATATATGTTATCCTGTACCGGACTTTTTTCTCAGAATAAAACAGAGTAAAAATGACTGAAAAAAGTGTGACATGAATGAACTGAAGATTTAAAATATAGGTGGCGGAAGAGATTAAAAGAAATGTTATCAGGGAAAGAGTTACAAATTTAAAAGAGAGGTTTTTCATCTTTTGTGTTTGTTCCGACAATAATAAAAATATGGTTCAGTTTCCCTTTTTTGAAAAGAGGAATTGCTTCCCCCTTGGAAAAAAGTATGTTTCCTTCATCCTCTTTAAGACTGCTGATTATTCCTATCGGCAGATAGGGGATGCTGTAATTTTCACTCAAGTTAGCACTTAAGAGTTTCTTTCCATCGGCAGGCGGAATATTGCAGACCTTGTCAAGGAAAAGTATTGAAAGTGACTGACCGTTGCCTTTTAGAATCGCGGTACACTCCTCTCTGTTTTCAAGAACTGCCGGTATAGTGAACTGTTTTGATGTAATAAGCTCAACTTCGGCTCTTGATGTGTGGAAAGTTGAAACAAGTCCCACAAGTCCCATGCTTGAGACCACTGTTGCTTTTTCGGCCATAAGTTTTGAATATTCCTCGGGAAACCCGACTACAATTCTGTTGGGATTTATGTCAGAGAAGTTGAGTATTCTGGCGGGAATTATTGTATATTTACCGTAACTGTCCTTCAGTTTTAAAAGTTTTGAAAGTTCTTCGTTCTCTCTTTTGATAGCTTCATTCATTATCAGGCGGACTTTGAGTTCGGAGATCTCACGCTCCAGTTCGATGTTTTTTTTCCCCACATCTTTTAGACCGATGATTATCTGCACAGTATTTCTGATGTTTTCGATCTGGTCCTGAAAGAACGACTTCATACTGTCAGCAACAACTGATCTGGGAGTATATTCAAGAATAAAATTCGGTATTGCAAAAGCAAGTACGATTGAAACTGCTACAATATATAGAAAGATTTTTTTTCTGTTCAAATCAATACAGTGAAATGGTTTTCAAAAGTGAAATATTTTCAAGTATTTTGCCGGTTCCCATAACAACTGATTTCAGAGGATCTTCGGCAATTATTACAGGAAGGTTGGTCTCTTCCCTTAAAAGAATGTCGAGATTTTTTAGAAGAGCACCTCCACCGGCAAGGACGATCCCTTTGTCCACAATGTCAGCTGCAAGTTCCGGAGGAGTGTTCTCAAGAACGGTTTTTACGGCTGAAACGATAGCTTTAACGACCTCTTCAAGCGCCTCTCTTATTTCATCACTGTTTATCTCAATTGTCTTAGGTACTCCGGCAACAAGGTCAAGCCCCTTAACTTCCATGAACTCTTTGGTTTCATCAGGATATGCGTTGCCGATCGTCCACTTGATCTGCTCAGCCATTCTTTCACCGATGGCGAGATTATATTTCTTTTTTATATAGTCTATAATGCTTTCATCCATCTTATCTCCGGCCGATTTGACAGATTTCGAATATACTATGCCGGCAAGTGAAATTACAGCTACCTCTGTTGTTCCTCCACCGATATCAACGATCATGTTCCCTGTCGGTTCGGTTACAGGCATATTCGCTCCCACTGCGGCAGCCATCGGCTGCTCAATAAGGAAAACCTCTCTTGCACCTGCTCCCAGTGCCGCTTCCTTCACAGTTCTTTTTTCAACTTCAGTGATGCCGTAAGGAACACCGATTGCTATCCTCGGTTTTATAAAACTGCCATTTTTGTAGGCGTGCCTGATGAAATACTTGAGCATCTGGTGAGCAACTTCAAAATCTGCAATAACACCGTCCTTAAGAGGTCTTATTACAGTGATATTAACAGGGGCTTTACCGATCATTTCCTTTGCCTCTTTTCCGACAGCACGGACTGATTTTGCCCCTCTTGAGTCTTTTTCCTGAACAGCTACAACGCTCGGCTCATTTGCAACGATACCGATCCCTTTTACATAGATCAGTGTGTTTGCTGTTCCAAGATCAATTGCGATATCGTTTGTAAATATTGATAATAAATTGTCGATCTTAAACATTTTTAACAATCTCTCTAAATTAGGTTTGAACAAAAAAACGGGTTAAAGTATATTCATATGATACTGTAAAGTAAAGAAGTTTTTTATTTTATTTATTGTAAGCAAATATCTTGCCAACCCTTTTTTTATTGTTTATAATGCCTTCGAAATTTCTTTGGTGGAAAGATGGTGCCTTCGATAAAACTTCAGCAGAATCTGGTTCAGAAACAGGAACTGAAAATGACCGTTCAAATGAGGCAGAGCATCGAAATGCTGCTCAAACCGGCATTTGAACTCAGAGACATGATACTTGCAGAGGCGGAAGAAAACCCGTTCCTTGAGATCGAGGAGTGGGGTGATGGAAACGATGATGATGTTGTCCATGGACCGGTTGAAGCGGTTGAAGAGACTTTTCAGGAAAACGGGGACCCTTCGCCTTTAAAGATCGGGGATGAAAATGCCGATATGAGCGATATTCTTGCCGAGTTTGACTGGGAACAGGTAAGAGAGAGTTCATCTAACAGCTTCGGGGAAACTATAGTCAGGAAGAAGAACGACAGCAGCGATGATTTCAGTTTTGAAGATTTTGTCCCGGCAAGTGAAAGCTTCAATCAGTTTCTTGATTTTCAGATATGTTCTCTTCAAGTGCCGGCTGAAATGAAAGACATAATGATATACATGACTTACAACCTTAATGAAAAAGGATTCCTTGAAGATAGTGATGCAAGTATCGCTGAAATGACAGGAGCAGAAGCAGCTGATGTGGAAAAAGCAAGAAAGCTTCTTAAATTAATGGATCCGAAAGGATGCGGATGTTTTGATCTTGTCGACTATCTGAGGTTTATGTTCACTGAAGTTATGAAAGACGATTTTCCTGACCGGTTCTCTCTTTCAGTCCAGAAGCTTTTTCATGATGAAGATATGCTGGGGCTTCTTATCAGTAAGAATTTTAATGCTCTGTGCGAAAAGCTTTCTCTGAGCACAGAAGATCTTACGGAGCTTCTACAGTTCTTCAGAAAAGGGATTTCCCCTTATCCCTCATTCGGATATGAAAAAATAAGCACTGAATTTGTGAGGCCGGATCTTAAAGTGTTTATGGTGAACGGAGAACCTGTTATTCAGATCGAAGACAAAATGCTCCCATCTGTTGTTTTGAAAACAGAGGTGTTTCTTGAAAAGCTCAAGACTGCAAAAACACGCGAAGACCGTAGATTTATGAAGGAAAAATATAGAAATGCCGAATGGATAATTAAAAGTATAAGCGAGAGGAACAGGACTTTATATCAGGTTGCCTCAAGCATTTTCAATTATCAGAAATCATTTCTTGAACTGGGAGAGAATTTTCTTAAACCGCTTACACTTAAAGATGTTTCCGATGACATAGACCGCCATCCAGCCACTGTTTCAAGACTTACTAATGGAAAATATGCCGAAACTCCTCACGGAATATACGAACTGAAGTATTTTTTCGTCAAACAGGTCAATGACAATCTCACAACCAATAAGCGCCTTGAACAGATGATAACCGAAATAGTCGAAAAAGAGGACAGGAACAATCCTCTAAGCGATGATGACATAACAAATCTTCTTTCAAGAGACGGGGTTGATGTGGCAAGGAGAACTGTTGCAAAATACAGATCCAAGCTTAATATACCGCTTGCAAGAGAAAGAAAGAGAAACTATCAGTTTTTTAAAGGGAGCTGAATTTGTGCAGAATTGAAACTTACATAAAAAAAGAACTTGTACATTGCAAGGTTCCCATAAAAACAAAAGAGGGCCTGTTTAGGTATCTGTCTGATATTGTTGAGGAAGTTGCCGGTGTTCCTTCACAAAAAGTTCTTAAAAGCCTTCAGGAAAGGGAATCTTTCGGCTCTACCGGAATAGGTAACGGTGTCGCAATACCCCACGGAAGAATTCCCGGTTGTAAAGATGTTGTAATACACATGTTGACATTAAGCGGAAAAATACCTTACGGAAGCATTGATAAAGAAGGGGTTCAGCTTGTTTTTATGCTGGCTGTACCTGAAGGAAACAACCTGCTTTATCTCAAACTTCTAAGCAGAATATCTATTATATGTAATGACAGTACGGTGAGAAACAGTCTTGTAAATGCAAGAAGTCAGGAAGAAATGATAAGGATAATCAAGGAGGTGCCGTGATGTCTACATCCGGTTCGCTTAACCTTTTCGAGCTCCTCAAGAGTCCTGAGCTCGAACTGGCGATTGAGAATATGGACGGTGAGAAGTTGCGAAATATTGAAGTACACGACAACAGGGTTCAGGTTGTCGGTCTTTCAATAGCCGGATTTGTCGACCATCTCTATAAGGACAGGATACAGCTGTTCGGAAAGAGCGAAATGGACTATCTGGAACACCTCAAACCGAAAGACCGTTTGAAAATGTCCGATACTTTTCTTAAAGAAAAACCGATACTTGTAATATTTACGCACCCTATAAAACCGCCTGATTATTTCAGAAAAGCCGCTTTAAAATATAAAGTTCCGCTCATGTCCACATCGATGACATCAAGTATTTTCGTTGACTACATAAGAGGGTTCCTTGTAAGAAAATTGTCAGTATATACTACTTTACATGCCCAGCTTATTGATGTTCTCGGTGTCGGAATGCTTATAATGGGTGAGAGCGGGGTGGGAAAAAGTGAAACGAGTCTTGATCTTGTCATGAGAGGACACAAACTGATAGCAGATGATGTCGTTGAAATAAAGCATATTCCGCCCGACCGGCTTCTTGGGGCGTGCAACGAGATGATGAAAAGTCTTATCGAAATAAGAGGCATCGGAATTGTGGACCTCCAGCAGATGTTCGGCATAACCTCTGTCGCCGCTGAAAAAGAGATAGACTGCATAGTGCGGCTGGCACTATGGGATGAAAAGCACCACTTTGAATATGAGCGGGTAGGAAGTACTGCGAATTATTATGAAATACTCGGGGTAAAAAAACCGTATTATGTTATTCCGGTAAGGAACGGGTCTAACCTCAGTTCAATAATGGAAGCTGTAGCAAGAGACTATCTTTTGAAAAAAATGGGGATCAATGCTGCAGAGCAGTTTGAAAAAAAACTTTCCGAAAAACTTAAGAAGATCGGAGGAAACTGATGTATTCTTTTATTTTTATCACTCATGGCGACCTTGGCAGGACAATGCTTGACATTGCTTCCCGGATAATGGACGAGGATGTTTCCGACAAGTGTCGTCTTTTTACGATAGATTTTACGATGGTGACTGAACTGGAGGAGATCAAAGACAATATAAAGACAACGGCTGAGAAATTCATTGCTGAGGGCATGAAAGTAATTGTTTTTGTTGACCTCTTCGGAGGCAGTCCTTCAAATATCGCTTTCACGATCGCAAAGAATGAAAATGTTGATGTATTAAGCGGTGTAAATCTTCCTATGGTAATGTATGCAATAGAACACAGGAACAGCGGAAAAACACTTCCTGTCATGGTTGAAGGGATCATGAAAAGCGGCTTGCAGAATATTACCAGTGCAAAAAAACTTCTTGAATCAAGGGAAAAGAAATGAAAGACATTGAACTTAAAATAACAAACAAACTCGGAATGCATGCCAGAGCGGCAAGCGTATTTGTGAAAACTGCTGAAAAATATAAATGCAGAGTTGAGATGGAAAAGGACGGGGTAAGGGTCAATGCAAAAAGCATAATGGGAATTTTGATGCTGGCTGCCCCTGTCGGGAGTGTTATCCGGCTTATCACAGAAGGTGAAAAAGAAGCAGAATGTCTGAAAGAGCTGGCAGATCTTATTGTGAATAAATTCGGCGAAGGGGAGTAATTTGAGAGAACGGGTTCTGCTGAAAGGTGAGAAGATCTCAAGCGGTATCGGTGTAGGAAGACTTTTTTTCATCGACAGAAAATTTGTTTCGATTCCGCACATTTCACTTACAGGCGGCAAAGAGGCGGTGCTTAACGAAATTGAAAGGTTCAAAAAAGCTGTTTCAGATTCAGAACAAGAGCTTGTCAGAATAATATCTGATAAAAAGACGCCTGATCAGACGAGGTCAATTCTTGAAGTTCACAGAATGATGCTCACAGATCCCACGGTTTCGGAACTTGTTCTTAAGACTGTGACAGAAAAGAAGATAAATGCTGAATGGGCAGTACTTGATGTTTTTGATGAGCTGACCAGAATGCTTGAGGGGAACAATTCGGGGTACTACATAAAAGCAAAAATAGTTGATATGGAAGTTGTCAGAGACAAGTTGATATCAAAGCTTGCCGGCGGTGTTTCCTCCACTCTTCTGGAGATACCGGAAGAAGATCTTGTTATCTGTTCACACTCTCTTACTGTAAGTGAACTCAACTATTTTTCTCAATTTCCAAATGTCAAAGGGATTGTTCTTGAGTCTCCCGGAGGTGTCAGCCATCTTACCGTGGTTCTCAGGGCACTTGAAATTCCTGCCGTAATGGGAGTCCCTTCGCTTATATCCAATATAGATTACGGTGATATTGTTATTGTGGACGGAGTTAACGGGGAAGTTGTACTGAGGCCTGACAGAAGTGAGATCAAAGATGCTATAAGAAAAAACAAGCGGTTTGAAAAATATTTTGCCAGATTCCTTGAAAATGTTGAAACACCCTCAGTTTCAAGGGATGGACATGTACTCAAAGTCGGTGGAAATATAGATCAGCCTGGAGAAGTTCCGTTTGTAAAAAAATACGGAGGCGAGTTCATCGGACTGTTCAGAACTGAGTTAATGTTCCCTGAAAAACAAGTGGTTCCTAGCGAGGATAGACACTATGAAATATATTCTCAGGTACTTCATTTTGCAAACCCGTTGCGGGCGACCATAAGGATATTTGATTTCGGAGAGGACAAAGAGGGGGCGATAGTCCATAAAGGTTTTATGGGGATGAGGGGCATCCGGCTCTGTAAAAGAAGACCTGATGTGTTTATTCCGCAGATAAGAGGGCTTATCAGGGCGGCGGAACAGGGCAATCTTAATATTCTTCTTCCGTTTGTAAGCAATGTGCACGAAGTGGATGATTTTAAGGAGCTTCTTTTTAAGGAAGCTGCAAAGATGGGGCTTAGCCGGAATCTTGACAATGTCGAGCTTGGTGCGATGATAGAAGTCCCTTCCGCCATATTCATTGCCGAACAGATCGCAAAAGAGGTCAGTTTTTTCAGCGTCGGGACTAATGATCTTATTCAGTATCTGATGGCTGTTGAAAGAAAGGATCAGTATTCATCAAATTATTTTTCCCATTTTCATCCTTCTGTTATCAGGGTTCTTTTTAATCTGGCCCATATTGCAAAAGAGCAGGGAAAAGAGATCTCAATCTGCGGAGAAATGGCTGCTGACAGATATTTTCCCCTAGTGTTTCTTGCAATGGGGATATCGTCTCTGAGTATGAGTCCCATTTCAATTCCGATAATAAAAAAGATCATTAAATGCGGGTACATCAAAGAAGGTGATGTGATGTTGAAAAAAATGCTTGTAGCCAAAAAGAACAGTCAGGTAATTAAAATTCTTAGAGATTTTATGGTTGACAGATATCCAAATATATTTACAGAAACATGGAACAACAATTAAAAAGGAGGCAGAAATGACATTCAAATCGATTTCCAGTTTTATTGAAATGGCAAAAGCCGGTGCAAAAAGAAAAATTGCTGTTGCAGCCGCAGAAGACGAACCGGTATTGATGGCGGTAAAAAACGCCATTGCCGAAGGGATTGTTGAGCCGATCCTTGTCGGAGACGAAAAACAGATCAGGGAGATCTCCGCAAAAATAGGTTTTTCACTTGACGGAATAGAGATCATCAATGAAGTAAATCCGGCTTTAGCGTGTAAAAAAGCTGTGTCGCTTATCAGAGAAAAGAAGGCGGGCATTCTTATGAAAGGTCTTGTAGGTACGGCGGATCTTCTTAAAGCAGTTCTTGATAAGGAGAACGGCCTTAGAAAAGGATCTGTCATAAGTCATATCGCATTTTTTGAAAGTCCTCATTACCACAAGGTTTTTATTGTTACCGATGCGGCGATGAATGTGGCTCCTGAGTTCAAGGAAAAGGTTGCAATGATAGAAAATGCAGTAGATGCCTGTCACCGTCTCGGACTTGAAAAACCGAAAGTTGCAGTAATAGGTGCAGTAGAGGTTATAAATGAGAAAATGGAAGCGACTGTACATGCCGGAATGCTTACAATGATGAACAGAAGGGGGCAGATAAAAGGTTGCATAATTGACGGTCCGTTCGCTCTTGATAATGCAGTTTCAAAAGAAGCCTGTCATCACAAAAAGATTGAAACAGAAGTGGGCGGTGATGCCGATATTCTCATGTGTCCGGATATCGAAGCGGCGAATGTTCTTTATAAATCTCTTAATTTTCTCGGCGGAGCTGAATCAGCAGCAGTTATCATGGGTGCCAGTGTTCCGATCGTTCTTACAAGCAGAGCCGATAGCGAAAAGAGCAAACTTAATTCGATCGCGCTTGCCGCGGCAATGAAATAGGGAGGTTCGTAATGAAAATACTTGCAATAAACCCGGGCTCAACATCAACAAAAATAGCAGTTTTTGAAGATACGAAAGAGATCATGACCCAGAACATAAAGCACTCAACTGAGGAGCTGAAGGATTTTTCCCATATTTTTGAACAGTTTGATTTCAGAAAGAGCGTCATTATTGATGAGCTTAATAAAAAAGGTTTTGACATCAGCTCATTTGATGCAGTTGTAGGCAGAGGCGGCCTTCTTAATCCTCTTCCAGGAGGTGTTTACAAGGTTAATCAGAAAATGATAGATGAGCTCAAAGAGGCAAAAATGGGCGACCACGCTTCAAACCTCGGCGCACCTATCGCAATGGAGATCGCAAAAGCGGCTGGTGAACAGACCTGTGCATATATCGTTGATCCGGTTGTTGTTGATGAAATGGATGATATCGCCCGTATTTCAGGAATGCCGGAAATATCGAGGATCAGCATATTCCACGCCTTGAACCAGAAGGCTGTCGGAAGAAAATATGCAAGAGAAAAAGGTAAGAAATATGAAGATTTTAATCTGATAATTGCACATCTTGGCGGAGGCATTTCAGTCGGTGCACACAAAAAAGGTAAGGTTGTGGATGTAAACAATGCTCTGAACGGAGAAGGCCCTTTCTCTCCCGAAAGAAGCGGCGGAATTCCTTCAGGACAGCTTACAAAACTCTGTTTCTCAGGAAAATTCACCTCAGCAGAAATACACAAGAAGATAAAAGGTGAAGGCGGCCTTGTCGCATATCTTGGAACAAATAATGCCTATGAAGTTGAAAAAAGAGTTGCTGCAGGTGATAAACATGCTGAACTTATTTACCGTGCGATGGCATATCAGATCTCAAAGGAGATAGGACTTCTTGCGGCGGTTCTGAAAGGTGAAGTCGATGCAATAATTCTTACAGGCGGTGTTGCATATGACAAAGGTTTCGTTGCATGGATAAAGGAGCATGTAAGTTTCATCGCTGAAGTGATAGTGTATCCCGGTGAAGATGAAATGACAGCTCTTGCGGAAGGTTGCTATTACGGCATAAAAGGAGAGATAACTGTTAGAGATTATGTATAAATCTTTATTATTTTTCTTTTTTATACCGGCTGTTATAAGCGGATGCAGTGATACCATTATAAAAAAGGAGCATCTCAAGCCCGGTTTTTATGAATTGTGCTACAGTTTCCCTAAATTGCCCGAGAACACAACTGAAAATGATATTAAAACAGCGTCAGCCGCATATGAAGATCATTTAAGCCGCAACGGCATTACTGTTTTAAAAAGAAGGCATACAGCTGACTCTGCATGTTATTTTACAGATTCTATAAAAGAGATCTCTCTTCCCCGGACGGAACTTGAAAACAATATCGCTCAATATTTGCTTGCCGCATATTTCAACAGCGAATACAGTTCTGTTTACGGAGTTTTCCCGGGGAAGAGGAGATCTGAAAAGATAGTTGATAATGTCCCTTTTTTAAGGAAGCTTCCTATCTATATTGAGAAACAGGAAGGGCTTGTAATATCAGGTACTAACAGAAAAATGCTTTTCGTCGCGAGGTATCTGGATGTTCTTGAGATAGGAAATGAATTCGGTTTCAATGACAAAGGGAGAATGGTCATTAATGTCAGACCAGATGAATCAGAAAGATGGAAGATGATCCCATTCCTTTTTGATCTTCTTAATCTTGATGAATTTGTGTCGCTTCTTCCCGGTGATTATGCGGTTCTGAACGAATGCAGGGAGGAAAAAGTCTCTCTTAAACTGAGTATACCTGCATGGTCCATTTATTCAGTGCCTGTCGCAAAAGACAAGGGTGTCATAAATGAAGATGCTCTGGTTTTTTCAGTTAGTGTCATGTCATTGCCATTTGACGAGGAGATACTGCTTAAATATTTTTACTCGATTTCAAAGAGCTATATTCTCCCTCCTTCGAGCGGCCTTTATTATTCACCGAATTTCAAAGGTTCGAATGTAAGGCCGACAGTTCTACTTTTTTCATCGGAGCTTGCAATATCAGGGGAATATATTATTTCACCTGAGATGATATATATGTGGATCTCTTCAGTAAAAATGCAACTCGAAGAATTCCCTGACGCCTTCTATGCAAATCTTCTTTCGCTGAAAATTGCAAAAAAGCTCTATACCGGAAATCCGTCTTTCCTGGGAGGAGCCGAGCTTGTAAATAAAACGACGGCTGTCCCTTTTGAAAACATTGCAAAAATGCTTTTTCATAAAGGTAATGTTACTGTTTTCGGTTCCATCAGCAGCTCGCTCTATCTTTATGACGGAGATATAATAAGTGAGTTTGCAAATCTCCTGGAAATTGATAGATCACCAGGCGTTAAGGCTGTTTTCGGTTCACCTGAAAATATTGACCGTTCTATAATTTCATTTGTTGTCAGATCGGCGAATGCTGAAGTTCTTACCGAAAAGGTGAGCAACGGGCTTAAGGAAGAGGGATTCATCCCTTTCCAGGTGCTGTTCGAACAGGTTTCTCTCAACGATGCCTGGGGTGCTGTATCCATTTCTGTTGACAGGAACAGTGAAAAGAAGATTCTTGACCTGTATGAGAAAAAGTTTAAATTATTAAATAACACAATGTCAATCGGAGTTTACCGTGTCGCAAAAGAAGAATGATACAGTTAAAAAGAAAAAGAATGGCTCCGTTGATACAGATACAGGGGAGAAAAGACTGATCATAATTGAAATAGCTGCCGCTTTTGTTTTTCTTTTTACTACATTTCTATGGCTTTCTCTTGCAAATTTTTCGGCAAAGTCGGTCAGAAGCGGTTTTTTCACAGGAACTGTCGGATACGATTCCGCTCACTCGATGATAAATTTCTTCGGCATAACGGCTTACTACATTCCACTGCTCTTAGGCTTGACCCTTCTGTGCTTCATAAATAAGGGTTTTATAAGACATGCTGTTCTGAACTATCTGAACTTTTTCTTTCTTCTGCCCCTTTTTTCGATGATCTCGGAATACGGCACTTTTTACGGCATCAGAAATGAGAATTTTCTGGGCAGGGTTATATATGAGAACCTTTTTCTGATATATTTCGGAAAAACAGGCTTTATTCTTGTCGTTACATGCTGGCTTGTCTTTTTCTCCATTCTGTCCTTTAATGTCAGCTATTTCTTCATTTTCAGGAAGCTCGGTTCGATATGGAGCCGTTTCTTTGAAAAAGTTAAAGATACAAAACTGTTTGAAAAAGATGATGAAGAAGAGATTTCTGATGCACCTGAAGTCCAGCCGGAAAACTTGAATGATAACAATAAATTCAGTTTACAGCCGCCGCCTGTTCCTGAAGATGTTGAAGAAGCAGCGGTAGAGAAAGTTGTTGAGGAAAAGAAGATCACTAAAAAGAAAGATGATATTTCAATAAGTATTGCAGAGCAGGACGGAACAGGAAAAGAAAGGAAGACAGTAAGAACACATGTTGATTACACCGGCTATAAATTCCCGCCGCTTGATCTTCTCAAAGGCGAAGAGAAGGTGAAGGCCGAAAATGACAGAGAAAAAAAGGTGAGAGAAAGAGCACTGCTTCTTGAAAGGAAACTTCTTGAGCACAGACTTAAAGTTGCTGTTCAGGGAGCAACGGTAGGTCCTGTTGTCACTATGTACGAAGTTGAGCTTGGCGAGGGAGTCAGGGTCAATCAGGTCGCGGCAATGGAGACAGATCTCGGTGTTGCTGTCGGAGGGAAAAAAATAAGGGTGGTTTCAAGCCTTCCAGGAAAGCCTTATATCGGCATAGAAGTTCCAAATGATGAGCGGCTGATGATCAGGCTCAAAACGATATTAAGAAGCGATATGTTCGTAAAGCAGAGCAAAACAGGACTTCCTATTGCTCTTGGTCAGGATGTGGCAGGCAAGCCTTTTGCGGCTAATCTGGTAAAAATGCCCCATCTTCTTGTTGCAGGTACGACAGGGAGCGGTAAATCAGTCGGTATCAACACTTTTATTGTTTCACTCCTTTTCAGTCTGAAGCCCGACGAAGTTAAGTTCATAATGGTCGATCCGAAAGGTAATGAGTTCAATATCTACGAAGGAATTCCGCACCTTCTTCTTCCTGTAGTTGTTGACAGCAAAAAGGCGGCAAAGGCACTTCAATGGGCTGTAAATGAAATGGAAGAGAGATTCCACCGTCTTGCAGAGAATATGGTCAGAGACATTGAAGCGTATAACGAAAAAGTTGATAATATAAACAAGAATCTTGCCAATGTCGAACACCATATGAAGAAAATGCCTTATATTGTTGTTGTAATTGATGAGTTTGCCGACCTCATGATGGTTGCCGGAAAGGATGTAGAGATCGCGGTTTCAAGAATCGCACAGAAGGCGAGAGCTGTCGGAATACATCTTATTATAGCGACACAGAGACCGACAAGAGATGTCGTAACAGGGCTTATCAAAGGAAATCTGCCGGTAAGAATTGCTTTCAGGGTTGCTTCAGCCCTTGATTCAAGAACCATACTTGATTCAAACGGTGCCGAAATGCTTCTTGGGAACGGTGATATGCTTTATATCCCGCCGGGATCTTCTGAAGCTGAAAGAGTTCACGGAGCTTTTATCAGCACGGATGAAATTAAGAAAATTGTAAAATATATAAAGGATCAGTTCGGTGACGAGGTGGTAACTGATGATTCAATTCTCGGGTCTTCACCTGTTGATTTTCTTGAAGATGAAAGCGACGGGGGATATGGCGGTGAGAGTGAAAAAGATCCGATGTATGATGAAATACTTGCCTATGTTCTTTCTACCGGCAAGTGCAGTGCCAGCATGCTTCAGAGGAAGTTTAAAATAGGTTACAACAGAGCCGCAAGGGCAGTCGAAGTGCTTGAAGCCGAGGGGATAGTATCTCAAGCTGACGGAGCGAAGCCCAGAACGGTAATAAATCCCAAAGATAATTGATCAGACCTTTCTTAGATGATGTTTCCTTAAGAATGAATCAACTGCTGAATACATGCAGGGTATAAGTATAAGTGTTACAAGTGTTGAGAATGTGAGTCCGAAAACAACAGCAACTCCCATGGGGTTGAATATTTCGTGAGCTTCTCCGCTCATCAATGTAAGAGGTATCATTCCGAAAATAGTTGTCAGAGCTGTCATCAGAATCGGTCGCAACCTTCTTGATCCTGAATATATCAACGCCTCGTCAGTTGAAATTTTGAGATTTTCCTTCTGGATCTTTGTATAATCAATAAGAACTATGGCATTGTTTACAACTACTCCGACAAGAATTATCATTCCTAAGAATGCAGGAACAGACAGTGTGTGTCCGGTGATAAGAAGTCCCATCAAAACTCCGCTGATGGCAAAAGGTATTGAAAAGATTATGACAAAAGGATCGACAAAAGATTCAAACTGCGCCGCCATAACAAGATAAACGAGGATTATTCCAAGAAGGAGAAGTTTTACAAGATCAACAGTTGTCTCTTTCTGATCTTTTAAACTGCCTCCGTAGATGATTTCAATATCAGTCGGTATTTCTGCATTTTTAAGTGCTTTCTCGACCTCAACGCCTACTTTTCCTATTGCAGTGTTATCGGTGAGCCGTGCTCCTACGGTTACTATCCTTTCACGGTTCTGTCTGTTTACTGCCAGTGCTGTCAGTCCTTCTTTCACTTCTGCCACATCTTTCAGCTTAACAGTGGTTCCGTACATCGTTTTCAATTGAAGTTCCTTGAGCTGTTCAAGGTTTGATCGATCTGATTTTTTATATTTTACCATTATTTCAAATTCATCACCGTCCTTTCTGTAAACCGATGCAGTGTCACCGTAAAAAGCACTTCTTACGGCTGATGCTATCATTGCCGTTTTCAAACCGACCTGACTTGCCCTTATGCGGTCTATTTTTACCTCGATCTCAGGTTTCAGCGAATCAGCATCGTTGGATATATCGCTAAGACCTTCAATTTTCTCAAGTTCTCTTTGAAATCTTTCAGCGGCGGCGGCCGATTTCTTAAAATCCTTGTTGGCAAATTTTACAGTAACCGGTTTTTCATTGCTTCCGGTGAGACCTCCTGAAGATGTCTTGATATCCATTCTTTCTATACCGGGGACTTCTTTTATAACCCTTGCCCTTATTTTATTGACATAATATTTTACGCTGACTTCTCTAAAATTCTGGGAAATAAGCTTGGCTCCGGTAGTTCCGCTGTTTGTGTCCTGAACTTTTTGTGAAAAGCCGGAACTGTCCGGTCCGCCACGCATAAAAGTTCTCAGAAGGTATTTTGCCGGTACTTCCTCTCTGATTATTCTTTCGATGTGCTGTCCAGTCTCCATAGTCTTATCAACTTTTGTTCCCAGGGGAAGTTCATATTCAACCTGTATCATTCCTTCATCACCTTCAGGAATGAAGTCAAGACCTATGAATGGTATAAGTATAAGCGAAACAAAAAAGATCATCATGGCAGAAAAAATTGTTTTCTTCTGATGTTTCAGTGTTAATTGAATAATTGAGGTATAACCTGATTCTATTGTATAGAGAAATCTTTCACCAATGCGGAAAAACCAGTTATCATGTTTTTTATCTTTTTCAAGCGTAAGGATCCTTGAACTAACCATCGGCGTTAAAAGCATTGCGGCAAGCAGAGATGCTGAAAGGGTAAGGATGACAACCCCTGCAAGCTGTCCGAAAAGGATGCCGACAAGCCCTGATATGAAGAAAAGGGGTGCAAATATTACAATGGTCGTGAGTGTCGAAGCAAGGATAGCTCCGCCAACTTCAACCGTTCCGTCAACGGCAGAATCGACCTTGCTTTTTCCACTCTCAAGATGTCTGGTAATGTTGTCAAGAACGACGATCGAGTTATCGACAACCATCCCTATGGCAAGTGAAAGGGACATCAGCGAAACCATATTGAGCGTATATCCGAATCCGTAGAGGAATGCGAAAGCAATTATGAGCGATGCCGGTATGGAAAGGAGTACTATAAAGCTGGAACGGAATCTCCGCAAGAAGAAAACAACTACAAGGATTACAAAAAAACCTGCTGTAAAAACAGAATCGGAAAGATTGCCAACCATGTTAACAATGAAATCGGATGTATCAAGCAATACATCGACTTCAAATCCATCTGGAAGCCGGGGTGTTATCTCTTTAATTTTTTCTTTGACTGATTCAGCGATGGCAACAGTATTGGCACCTGATTGTTTCTGTACCATAAGAAATGCCATATACTCACCGTTTTTCAAGCCGAACTGCCTGCTGTCTTCACTTCCCCAGAAAACCCGTGCAACATCTTTTATCCGTATCAATCCTGAAGGTGTGCTTGCAACGATCGTTTCAGCAACTTCGTCTATATTGCTGTATTCTCCCGGAACTCTGATCGTATAGTCAAAATCACCGATCTCGATGTTGCCTGCGGGGAGAGATATGTTTTCAGCTCTGACGGTGTTAGTTATATCTGAAACCGATAGATTAAGCCCTGCCAGACGCTGTTTGTCTGCGGAAATAATGATCTTTTTTTCCATTTGATTGAAGTTCATAACAGAACCGACCCCTGGGATTCTTTTTATCGGATCGGTAAGTGTGTCTTCGATCTCTTCCGTTTTAAATCTGATATCCTCTTTTTTTGAAGTTACTGAAAGAAACATTATCGGCATCATACTGGTATCAAATTTGAATATCAGCGGATCTTCTGCATCGTCAGGAAGAAATCCTTTTGCAAGATTCAGAATGTCTCTTATATCATTTGTCGCCTCACTAAGATCTGTACCGTATTCGAACTCGCATGTGACAGTTGAGACATTTTCCATTGAACGGCTGTAAATGTTTTTCATTCCGGATGTTGATGAAAGGGCGGATTCAACAACTTTTGTTATTTTTTCTTCGACTTCCTCAGAACCAGCACCTTTGTATACAGTAATAACTGAAATATACGGGGCCTCAATTTCAGGCATAAGATCAATGGGAAGGTCGAAAAGGGAATATATTCCGAAAAGTCCCATTATTATAAATATAACAGAGACCATTACGGGTCTTTTGACTGCAAATTTCGGGAAATTCATAGGTCACCTCACTTTTTCAGATCTTGAGATTCAACAACAGTTACCTTCTGACCTTCTTCAAGTCGTCTTCCTCCTCCGACAACGATGTCTTCATTGCCTTCAAGACCGCTTTCAATAATTACATATCCTTCAACATTTCCCCCCATGAATATTTCTTTGGTGAAAACTCTTTCCGCCTCATTTTTTACATAAACGACACCCGCTTCGTTATCTCTTGTAAATACGGCATTTCTCGGAATAACGAGATATTCCTTTTCCGGGAAGGTAAAATTAACTCTTACTGTCATTCCGGGCTTGAATTTCATAGCGGAGTTATCGATCATCAGCTCTATTTTGACGCTCTTAGTCGTAGGATCAACTTTGCTGTTGATTAAAGTTACTTTTGCTTCGACAGGATTATCAGGAAAGGCATCGAATGTAATTTTTGCAACGGTCTCTTTTGTAATTGAGCCGATCTCGAGTTCACTTATGAATATGTTGACTTTAAGTTTGTCGCTCTGGACTATCTCGAACATCGGTCTGGGGCTTGCAGGAGATGCCATTTCACCGATCTCACCGTTTCGTGCTGCGACAAAACCGGAAAAAGGGGCGACTATGGATGTGTAATTCAACTGTCTAAGATTTCCTTCGAGAGCTGAAGCCGCCATATTTTTCTGAGCTTTTGCCGCTGCAAGTCCGGCCGCAGTCTGCTTATATCCGCTCTCAACCTGTTCGTAGTCACTTGCAGATATTGAGCCGCTTTCTTTAAGTGCCTGAAATCGCTCATAATCTGCGCTTATCTTTGAGTATGCCGCTTCCGCCTGCATTACGCCTGCTTCGGCTGCTTCAAGCTGGGCACGCGATGCCTGCACTCCGACAGCATAATCACTGTCATCAAGTTTTGCCATGAGCTGACCCTCTTTTACAGCATCTCCTTCTTTTACATGGAATTTTAATATTGTCGCTGCAACTTTCGGATTGATGTATGCTGATTTATATGCAACAGCGGTTGCAGCAGTATCAAAGGAACGGCTGAATTTTTTCATTTCCGGTTTTGTTATAGTAACGGCCTGAGACAGAGCGGTGCTGTCTTCAAGGCCGTTCTTTGAGCACGAAACTGAAATCATTGTTGAAACAAAAATAATTACTGCAATGGTCAGAAAGTGTTTAGTTTTCATTGTATTCTCCGGTTATCAGTTAAACAATCTGGTGTTTAATTTGTCAATGCCGCCCATCAGGAATTCAAAAATGTCCTGATTGTGAATATTGTCAAGACGCCACGGGAAATCGGAAATGATCGAATATGAAGACAGTGCCTGTGCCTGTTTTGTTATGTTACAGGACATTGTGACAAATGAATGAAGGAATCCTACGAACATAAGGGTTATTTTCTTTGTTTTTTCATCTTCGGGATCTTTACCGATGTAATCTGCTATCACGCCGTTAAGCCAGCTCAGCTCGGAATCCCGGTGGCTCATTATTTTTTTTGCTATATCAGGTGAATTGAACATGTATTTCTGGATCTCAAGAAAAACCTCTGTTGATATTTCCATCAGAGGTTTAAACTCTTCATACCCGCCGAAAAACACTTTGAACTGAAAATCGCAGTAGATAAAAAGGATGTCTTTCGGTGATTTGGCTTTTTCAATGAGAGGAACGAGTTTTTCCTGAATCTTTTTATTAAAATGTTCAAAGCCCTCTATTAAAAGCGCTTCCTTGGATTCAAAATAATAATAAAGCGCTGATTTCGTAAGACCCGATTTTTCAGCGACATCGTTCAGCGTCACTCTGTTTATTCCGTGCTGCTGGATAAGCGACACGAAGTTCATGATGATCATTTCCTTTTTTTCTTCACTTGTTCTGGCCATTATTCACCTCCTGAAACGATCGTCTGATAGTCAACTCCGACAGTTATCGCAAGCCGGTTAAGCGCAACCAGATGCTCATACATTGAAGTAAGCAGTTTGAGCTTTGCCGATCTGAGCGATATTGATGCATCAAGCAGGTCGGTCTCGGTGGTCATTTTCTCACGGTACTTATCTTCCTCAATTCTTAAATTTTCAGTTGCTGAAGCGATCTCCCGTTTTGCAACTTCAATCGCCTGATATTTGGTTTCGACATCATTTTCAAGCTGAATGAGCTGAAGTCCGAGCATCTTTTTCGTGTTAATGTTGTCAAGATCGGTTTTCAGCCGCTCTTTTTTTGCTTTGTAGTATTCAAAACCGGCCTTACCCCAGTCAAAACCGACATTCCAGCTCAACGATCCGCCTATGAACATCGTCATTGCGGGCTGGAACTGAGAATCATCCCATGTCTTTTTAAAACCGCCTGCAATGGCGAGTGTAGGGATGAACGGCTGTGCGGACATCCACTCCATGTGCTTAGCTATCTTAGAGCTTTTTTCGATCATTTTCAGTTCGATTCTGTTGTTAATCATCATATTCTCAAGCTCTGATGCAGTTGATGACAATGCGGCTTCAACCGGCTTAACGGTTTTGAGAGTAAAAGAATCAACCGGCATGTTCATAAATATTGAGAGATTCTTCTTTATGAGATCAAGATTTCCTTCAACTATCTGAATTTGCTGGTCAAGTCGTGCTATCTCGATATCTATTTTAAGAACCGCTCTTTTATCACTTAATCCCGCATTGACGAAATTTGAGGCCTGATTGTAATATCTTTTAAGTTGTTCCTTAGTTTCGGAAAGAAGTTTATTAGATTCGGAAAGCATCTGATAGTTGTAATACAGGTTCATGACTTCAAGTTTTATCTGTTCAATGGAAAGTTCTTTCTGAAGGTTTGATATGTCATGCCCGATGTCTGCCGCCTTGTATCCGTTGAAAACACTCCAGAGAGGCGTTATCGGCTGAACGATAGTCATTCCCAAGGTCCTGCTTTTATCAGGGATGTCACCGAATTCTACGACTCCCATCCCCATTGCAGTCAGATCCATTATCACCGGTTCCGGTTCAGGATCGAATTTGAGCCACTGATAGCTCGCTTCAAGTCTTGTCGTGGGGAGGAATGAGAATATTACAGCGTTTTTTCCTGCTTTAGCGGCTTCACTTCCCGCTTCAGCAGATTTGATCTTTTCGCTCTCTTTTACAGAATTTTCAATACACTCATCAAGTGACAGTTCACTTGAAAAAATGAAGAAAGGGACAAAAAACAAAAAAGAAATCAATAATTTGCGCATCACACTGAACCTCCAACTTTCAAACATTTGAACAAAAAACAAAAAAAGTCAAAAAGTTTTATATTCAAAATTCCAGAAATGTCAAGAGGAAAAATAATGAAAAAGCTGTTAATTTCTGATATGCTTGCAATGTTTTAATTTTTTTGAGGCTGTGATGAAAGTAAATTCCATTTTTGATTCTCTGCAGGGTGAGGGGAGATTTCAGGGTTTTCCGACGCAGTTTGTCCGTCTGTACGGCTGCAACTTAAATTGCAGTTACTGCGATGCCCAAAGTGCAGTCAGTGGAAACACATTTGATGAAATGTCAATAAATGATGTTGCAGACATGATAATGAGATCAGATACTTATGACCTGTGTGTAACTGGCGGCGAACCGCTATGTCAGGAAAAAGAACTGGCTGAACTGCTTAAAAATATAAAAGGAAAAAGGATCTCGATTGAGACAAACGGTTCATTTGATGTTTCTGATCTGGGATCAGTGTTTCCCGATATTTATTTTTCAGTTGACTGGAAAACCCCCTCTTCAGGAAGCACTGATTTTAATACGAAAAACATTGAATTTCTTAAAAATGGCAAAGGATGGATGAAATTTGTCATAGAAAATGAGAATGACTTTGAATTCGTTGCTGATAAACTGAAATATCTTGAAAATGTTGAAGTTTTCATAAGCCCTGTTTTTGAGAAAGGTCTTAAATTATTTGAAAAAACTGCAAATTTTGTTAAACTTAACAGAAATTTAAGGATGCAGGTGCAGTTGCATAAGGTTTTAGGTATAGAGTGAGGTGAGTTATGAAAAAGATCTTTTTGATTTTAAGTGTTGTTGCGCTTATCTTTATTTCCTGCAACAGCAAGAAAAAGACAGTGCCGACGGATGGTGAAATTACGGATAATGATTCTGTTTTAGCAGATGACGATGATTCCGGCACACTTCCTGATTCTGTTGAAAATGATGAAACCGGTGAAATAGATGATCAGACGGTTGAGCCGGACGATGAAGTTGATCAAGATGTCGTTGATGAGGACCCTTATCCTTATCTTGAATGCGATATCGAAACAAAAAATTGCAGTGAAACAGATATCTGTCTGTTTGTGTGGGAGAAAGGAAAATATTACTGCCTTCCGTCCTGTGATCCTGAAGCGACTGAACCTTGTGAAGGTGAAAAGGTTTGCGAACCCGTTTTTGAGGAAACTAACTATGGTTGTTTCCCCCGTTTGAGAGTTTCAGGCAAGGTCTTTAACCTTGAATCTGAAATGTATGAAACTGTTGAAGGGGCTACGGTGGTAGGAATGTTTACTTCCGGAATATCAACAGACACGATACTCACTGATTCTCTTGGCAACTATGAGTTTTTTGTAAGGATGTTAAGGAACAATATGGGGCTTCCTGTAACCAAAGAGGCTTTGACCCTTTCTGTTTCGGCGATGGGTTTTGAGCAGGTTCCGGGTATATTGAGACCGTCGCTTCCTATAACATTTGAGAATGTAAGCTGTTCTGATTCAATGTGTAATATTCATTCGGGATTTCTTTCAATAGGTCTTTATCCGCTTGATGATTCGGTTTTAAGATACAAAATAAACGGAAAAATATCTGAAAAGAAGGGAGGAGTGCTTATAATTGCCGAATTTGATTTTTCCCCGTGTCCTCTTGCCTATACTGATGAAAACGGTGAGTTCTCCATATTCAATGTTCCGGCAGGAGATTATTCTCTCAGAGCATATGTGAAGGATAAAAATTACAGCACGGAAACAGTAACCGTGGTTGACAAGGATATTGACAATGTTGAGCTTGATCTTCTTGAAACATCTCTTTCAACACTTAGCGGTTCGGTAAATATTGTCAACGCTCCGGGAGGATCGAAGACAAGCATTGTTCTTATTCCCGCTTCGACTTTCATTGAATCTTTTTCAAAAGGGATACTTGCTCCGGGGCTCAGGGCACCTGATTACGGTATTGAACCGGATGTTTCAGGAAATTACACCATAACAGGAATTCCAGATGGAAAATATTATGTTCTTGCAGCGTTTGAGAACGATCTTCTTGTGAGAGATCCTGACCCGAACATCGCCGGAACGCAGATACTCAAAGTTCAGTTCCCTGCAGATGGCCCTGTTTATGATATTTCAATAAGTAATTTCAAGGTGACAGAAGCAGTTAAGATAATTTTTCCGGGAGCTGAAGGACCTGAATTAATTAGCGAACCACCGCTTTTCCAGTGGGAACGGGATGCAAGTGCCACCAAATATATTGTGACCGTCTATACAGCACAGGGAACCGTACAATGGACAAAGGAAGTTCCTAAAACAGATGATGCAATCATGAGTGTTCAGTATGACGGGCCGGCACTTAAAGGATTCTATCAGTGGATTGTCGTAAGTTACAAGAACACCGCACCCATCTCAATGTCTGAAGATCTTCTTGGAATCTTTTATACGAATATGCAGCATTAAATCACTTCTTGATTTTAAAACTTTTTCCTGAAATAACAGGAACATACCGGTCAATAAATTTGCAGACAGGAATGTATAAGAACAGGAGAGCAACGGCAACGAATATACTTGAAAAATTAAATACCGATGTCCTTGCAAATCCCGTCTTGCCGGCAAATGTCCGATACCATGTAATAAGAAAATAATGTGTCCCTATTATAAAAATACTGTTTTGACCCCAAAGCCGGGCGATTGCGGATTTTCTGAACAGCCACGAAAAAGCAAACCAGCAAATACTTCCTGCAATTCCAGAAATAATAAAAAACCAGTACTTTTTCAGACTGAAAGTATACATGGATACTTTCGGATTAAGGATACAACCCGAAACGATCCAAACCGGCAGCATTAATATAACTGTCCATACAATTGTTTCAAAAGAGCATCTTCTGGATATGTCGGCAATTACACTGCCTAATGAAAAGAACCCCAACGCAACCAAGGTTTTTTCAAAACCGAAAATCATCGGGATTTTAAATTTAAAGACAACATACCCGAGAACGAAAGAAATTGACGCCAACAAAAAACGAAAAAAAATGTTATATTTCGGAGCTTTGATCAGATGGTATATTAAAAGCACCTGAAACATTACAATAAAAAACCAGACAGGAGCGTTGTGTGGAACACGACCGTTTAAGAACGAGATCTTTTTAAGAATTTCAATCAGAGAAAGCTTGTCGTTTTGCAAAAGAAAGGGGACGGTCAGTAAAATGAAAAATATTGAAGGGACGATCAACCTGAAAAATAAAGAATTAAAATATTTCCAGAAAGAAATTTTTACTTCGTGTGAAATAAACCCCGATAAAATCAAATACATGGGCATATGGAAAGAATATATTGCCTGATTTAAAGATCCCCATGTTCCGCTGTAAAGCATATGCCCGTATACAACAAGAAAAAGACCGAGACCCTTTGCGGTATCAACCCATTCGATATGTTTTTGTGATTCAGCGGCTGAAATTGTCATGATATTATTTGCCGGGGCACTGCGATTTGACTGTTTCGGGGATGTTTCTCAGGCCGTATGCCGCATCAAACTGGTTGGAGAATTCTTCTGCAAGCTTTTCAGCACGGTAGTGGAATGCCGCTTTGTTTTCCCATGTGTTTATCGGATTGAGAATATTGGCGTCCACACCGGGGCATGATTCAGGAATTTCAAGGTGGAACTGCTCATCCTTCACATATTTAACCTTGTCAAGAGATCCGTTCAGACAGGATGAAACGATCTTTCTTGTGATGTTGATGTCCATTCTGTGGCCTGTGCCGTAAGGACCGCCGCTCCAGCCGGTGTTGACAAGATATACTCCGACTCCGTGCTCTTCCATCTTCCTGCCCAGAAGTTCAATGTAATCATTGGGATTTCTTGGCATAAACGGTTCGCCGAAAAATCTGGAGAATGTGGATGAAGGGTCTTTAACACCGGTCTCAGTTCCTGCAAGTTTGCTTGTATATCCCATGAGGAACCACAGCATCGCCTGTTCTCTGGTGAGTTTTGCAACAGGGGGAAGAACTCCGTTAGCATCAGCAGTAAGGAATATTATGGTAGTCGGGTGACCGCTCACAGCACTCTTTTTGATATTTGTAAGAAAACTTAATGGAAAGCTTGCCCTTGAATTTGGAGTAAGCCTTTCGTCATCAAGGTCAATGACACCGTCAGGATACATCATGCAGTTTTCAATAATAGCTCCGTGCTGAAGATAGTCGGCTTCGTGGAAAATTGCATTGTATATTTCAGGTTCTTTTTCTTTCTTGAGATTGATAAGCTTGGCATATACACCGTATTCAAAGTTTGCAATGCCGTTATCACCCCATCCGTGCTCATCGTCACCGATAAGCGCTCTTTCAGGATCAGCGGAAAGTGTTGTCTTGCCTGTGCCGCTCAGTCCGAGCATTAGTGCGCTTCTTCCGTCAGGACCTTCGTTTGCACTGCAGTGGAGAGGAAGTATTCCGTGCTCAGGCAGATAGTAGTTCATGACGGTGAACATAAGCTTTTTTACGCTTCCAAGATATGCTGAACCGTAAACAATGCCGATAGACCGGTCGAAATCGAGTGCGATAACCATGTCAGATGTTTTCCCGTCGGGCATTTTTCTTAATTTCCCTGCATATTTAGCCTGGTCAAGCTTGTTGTAAGGAAGAGCTATGACAGTAAAAGGTTTTTTATAAAAAATGCTCTGTTCGATACCTTTTGGGACAGGCCGGAACATGTTGTCTACAAAAACAGATGTGAACGCCTTGTCTGTTATTACTCTTACTGGAAGTGCATAAGACGGGTCAGCACCGAGAGCTCTGTCATTCACATAAAAACTTTTCTTTGTCCTTAATGTTCTTATCGCGTCTTCAAAGATCATGTCGAATACCTGCGGTTCAAGAGGACGGTTGCTCGGCGAGTGCCAGTCGATCTTGTGAGCACTTTCAGGATGCTTCACAATGAGCGTGTCCTTGGGGCTCCTTCCTGTCGATTCAACAGGTGTCCATGTTGCGAGTGCACCTTTTTCAGTTATGAGCGCTTTACCTTTTGATACTGCATTGTAGATCAGCAGTTCTCTTGACATGTTCATCTGAACTATCGGATGAGTCGATATCAACTCATTGATATGTTTCTGAAAATCCATTCCCGGCTCCTTCTTTAAAAAGATTAGTAATAATTGTTAATAAGCCCGTACAGTCACGAATATATAGCATTATCAGGGGAATATCAAAAAAAATGCTAATAATTGTTTTTTTGCTGAAAAAAGATATAATGCTTTAGCTTTTTTAATGTTTTTTCCAAGGGGTGCAAATGAAACTCGCAGTTAGAAAATCAATTCTTGTTGCAATTTTGATAATGATTTCGGACTTTCTTTATTCCGGTGATTTCTCGATCGATGCCAACAGATTCAAATCAACACCTTTCGAAGACGGGTATTTTTCTGTTTACGGAGCTGAAGGACTTGATGAAAATCTGGTCGGTATAGGGTTCCTTATGCATTATATGCCCGATTCGATTTCACAGTTCAATTCGGAAGGGAAGATGATCAGGAGTGTCATTAAAAACCAGTTTACAGCTGACATTTCATTTTTTTACAGTCCAGTTAAATATTTTGATTTTGGACTGGTAATGCCGGTAATAATCTATCAGAACGGTGACGGATGGGATGAAAATGACTCTCTCCCTTCAGGCGGAATCGGGGATATAAGACTTGTTCCGAGATTCCAGATCGCTAATATTTCCGACGGGTTATTTGCACTCTCTTTGATCCCGGAAATGACCATCCCCACAGGAGAACTTGTCCATTCTGCACTTGGAAGTTCACTTTTCACCTTTAAGCCGGCTCTTGCGATGGGAAGTGAATCAAAGTGGGTCGGGTTTACAACGAACTTCTTTTACCAGATACTTCAGAAACAGTATTATGCAAATTCAGTTTTTGATGACGAATTCGGAGTCAAGGTGGCACTGAATCTGCACGCTGTTCCTCAAGTTTTTGATATTGTTGCAGAATTTCATGCAAATACAGCGATCGCAGATCCTTTCAAAAATGAAGCAGTTGACAACATCGAGCTTGGCGGCGGATTTAAAGTGAAAACCCCTGTCGATCTTGATATTTCAGCAGGAGCATATGGTGGATTCGGAAATGCAGTAGGTGTTCCTAAATTTAGAGTTTTCCTTGGAATATCGTGGAGCATGAATGTTTCAAAAAAACAAGTTGAAACCCCAAAGGCTGAACCTGAACCTGAACCTGAACCTGAGGTAAAAGAGGAACCTAAACCGGAAGTTAAACCTGAAGTTAAAGAAGAGCCCAAACCTGAAGTAAAGCCTGAAGTTAAAGAAGAGCCGAAGCCTGTTCCTGTACCTGAAGTAAAGCCTGAAGTAAAGCCTGAAGTAAAGCCTGAACCGAAACCTGAGGTTAAGCCGGTACCTCAGCCGGTTGTTATGAAAACTGTTCCGAAAACGGGAGAAAAACTTTCATCTATTGTGAATTTCATGCACAATTCCGATTACATACAGGATAATCTCGAGATTGAAAAAGTTGCCATGATACTTAATAGAAATTTTACTTTAAAGATAAGACTTGAAGCACACAGAGATCCTTCTGAAAAGAGCACATATCCTCAGAAAAGGGCTGATGCAGTAAAGGCAGTACTTATCAAAAACGGTGTTGAACCTTCAAGGATATCTATTAAGCTTATGGGTGCATCGGAACCTGTTTCGACAGGAGACACAGAGCCTGATATGGTAAAGAATAGAAGGGTCGAGTTCTTCATGTTGACAGAATAACCGTACTATTCAATAAATCCTAATAAAAAATTTTACTTGATAACATTGCGTGTTTTTAGTATAAGACACCGGATAATTTTTGAGGTGTTTTGATGGACATTTTTATGATATTTGAAAAGGGCGGAGTAATAATGTATCCGATCCTTCTGTGTTCCATCATAAGTATTGCTGTCCTTTTCGAGAGAATATTCTCCCTCAGGGCCTCAAAGATCTTCTCGAATCCGGATCTGATACTCCATCTCGCCCAGAATGGTTCGTGGGATGAAATTGCAAAGGAAGTTAAGAAAAAGGACGATCTTTTTTCAAGGATACTCGATCTTGTGTTAGAGGACAACACAGGTGAAGATCCTGTGAAGATTACTGAAATGTATGCAAAAAAGGTTAGTGCTGAAATTTACAGATGGATATCTGTTCCGGGAGTTATGGCGACAGTCAGTCCGCTTCTTGGACTTCTTGGCACGGTTCTTGGAATGATAAAGATATTTACAAGATTTACAGAAGCCGGCGGGAATCCTATGATCCTTGCCGGAGGTATATGGGAAGCGCTTATAACGACAGCCGCCGGTCTGACGGTTGCGATTCCGAGTCTTGTGATCTACAGGTATCTTAACTACAAGGCCGATGAAAGTGTTGCCGATCTTGAATTTTTACTTGAAAAGGTTCTTTTATACAGGTCGGGAAGAAAAAATAATTGAGGAGTTGAAAATGAAAAAGATTCTTGTTATGGGAGCGGCAGGGCAGATAGGCAGTGAACTGGTTCCTGAGCTCAGAAAGATCTACGGAGCGGAAAATGTTGTGGCATCAGACCTTAAGGAGAAAGAAGATCTTTGCGAAACGCTTAAGGACGGCATCTATGAAAAGATAGACATACTTGATACCGCCGGAACTGTTGATGTCATAAAGAAATATGAGATAGATTCTGTCTATAATCTGGTGGCGCTTCTTTCAAGTGTAGGCGAGCAGAAACCCCAGCTTTCATGGAAGATAAATCTCGGAGGACTTGTAAATCTGCTTGAAATTTCAAGAGAAATGAACCTTGCTCTTTTCACTCCGAGTTCGATAGGTGCTTTCGGACCTTCAACTCCAAGAGTGAACACACCGCAGGATACTATTCAGAGACCAACTTCGATATACGGTGTAACCAAAGTCGCAGGAGAGCTTCTTTGTGATTATTACTTTAAAAAATACGGAGTTGACACAAGAGGTGTGAGGTTCCCGGGAATTATTTCAAATGTTACACTTCCGGGCGGCGGAACGACAGATTATGCCGTTGATATATATTATGAAGCAATAAAGAAAGGTCATTATACCTGCTATATCAACAAGGGCACTTTCATGGATATGATGTATATGCCTGACTGTCTTAAAGCTGCTGTAGATATAATGGAAGCAGATCCTTCAAAGCTTAAGCACCGCAACTGTTTCAATGTAGCCGCAATGAGCTTTGATCCTGAAATGCTTGCCACTGAGATAAGAAAGCACATTCCGTCTTTCACGATGGATTACAAAGTCGATCCTGTCCGTCAGGGGATCGCTGACAGCTGGCCTGACAGTATGGACGATTCATGTGCAAGGCAGGAATGGGGATGGAATCCGGAATATGATCTTGCTTCAATGACAGATGATATGATAAAGGTTCTTTCAAAAAAGCTTAAATAATTTTCCTTGGAGAACAATGATGTCAAAGCTTAACGGTTTTCTTGTCGCACATGTTGATGAGCTCAAGGCGAAGGGTATTGCAAAAGGAGCAGAAAAAGTCATCACAAAAGTTATTCCGGCAAAAGGGGATAAAGGCCCGAGGTTCATTGTTGAAGGATATGGCGACAGAGAGTTTATAAAGATGAACTCCAATTCATATCTCGGCCTTTCACTTAGAAAAGATGTCATGTCCGCCGAAGAGCACGGCACAGCAGCATATGGTACAGGCCCCGGTGCAGTCCGCTTTATTTCAGGAACATACAAACCGCATATTGAACTTGAGAGCAGACTTGCAAAGTTCCACGGCAGGGAAGCCGGAATGATCTTTTCAAGTGCATATGTCACTTCAATGGGTGTGATCGTTCCCCTTACAACAACTGAAACCGTGATAGTAAGTGACGAGCTCAATCATAACTGCATAATCAATGCGATGAAACTCGCAAGACCTTCAGCCAAGCTCATATACAAACATAACGATATGGCAGATCTTGAAGCAAAACTGAACGAAGCTGTCGGCAAGGGGAAACGCTGTATAGTCATTACCGACGGTGTTTTCTCAATGAGAGGAGATTTCTGCCCGTTCGACAAGTTCACCGCTATCTGCAAAAAGTTTGATGACAAATTTGAAGAGGGTGTGACAACGATAGCTGACGATTCACACGGTGTCGGTGCATATGGCGTAACAGGAAGAGGAACAGAGGAAATTACGGGTGCAAAAGTTGACATATTGATAGGAACTCTCGGAAAAGCTTACGGTATCAACGGTGGTTATGTTGTTGCAGACAAAGCGGTTACAGATTTTCTCCGTCAGAGTGCTCCGATGTATATTTATTCCAATCCGATAACAGTGGGCGAAACATCTGCTGTTTTGAAAGTCCTTGATATTCTTGAGAGTTCAGAAGGTATAAAAATTCTCAAACACCTGTCAGAAATGACTGCAAGATTTGAAAAAGGACTTGTGGATAACGGTTTTGAAACAATTCCCGGTCCCCATCCGGTAACTCCGCTCATGGTAAGAGACACACAGAAAACTTCGCAGATCGTGCAATGGCTTACCGATCACGGTGTTCTTGCTACCGGACTTAACTATCCTGTTGTTCCGAAAGGGGATGAAGAGATCCGCTTCCAGATCAACGGGGACCATACTCCGGCTGATATAGACTATGTTATCAATGTTCTTAAAGAATACAAAAACAGATAGTTTCTGAAAATATTTTTCCACACCGGTATCTTTTTGCTTTTTTAATCAAATTAATTACTCTTATAAGTTGTTTTTAATTTTTGATAAATTGAGGAGGAGACCATGAATTCAAAAGTAAAAAAGATCCTTGACCTTTTTGAAGAGATCAACAAGGTGCCCAGAAAAAGTAAAAATGAAGAAAAAATAAGTCAATGGCTTATGGACTGGGCGGCAAAATACGGTTTTGAAGCCGAAATGGACGAAGTTATGAATGTTCTGATCAGAGTTCCTGCCACTGCAGGTTACGAGGATAAACCGGTAATTGTTTTTCAGGGTCACATGGACATGGTTTGCGAAAAAACGCCTGAAAGCCGCCACGATTTTTCAAAGGACCCGATAAAGCATGTTTTTAACGGTGAATGGCTTAAAGCAGACGGAACGACGCTCGGAGCGGACAACGGCATAGCTTTGGCGATCGCTCTTGAACTTGCTACAGATAAAACAGTTCTTCATCCCCCGATGGAACTTCTTTTCACGGTTGATGAGGAAACAGGTCTTACCGGTGCCAACGCGTTGAAGCCAGGCTGGCTTAAAGGCAAAGTGCTTCTCAACCTTGACAGCGAGGACGAAGGTATCTTTACAGTAGGTTGTGCAGGCGGAAGGGACACAAAGATAAATTTCAAACCGCAGTGGGTTGCGGCATGCAGCAGCTGTTCAAATGTTGAAATAAAAGTTGCAGGTCTTGCAGGTGGTCACAGCGGCGTTGATATCAAGCTTCAAAGAGGTAATGCAAACCAGATCATTGCAAGAATTCTTGATAATATAGCTGCAACAGGTGAGTTGAAAATCGGCATGATAGATGGTGGAAGCGCCCACAACGCCATTCCCAGAGACGCTTTCTCAATTATAAGTGTTAAAAAGGACGATCTTGCAAAAGTTGTTGATATTGTTGAGAAAATAGGTGCCAAGATAAAAGCTGAATTTAAAAAGACAGATTCTAATATGACCATAACTGCAAAAGAGATCAAAGATTTTACCGGTTCGGTGATGAGCAGTGCGGACAGCGTTAAGCTTGTCAACATGATGATGAGCATGCCTCACGGTGTTGCGGCAATGAGCATTGATATTGACGGACTTGTGGAAACATCAAGCAATTTTGCAACTGTTAAGATGAATGATGGTGTTGTTTCCATTCTTTCTAGTCAGCGCAGTTCAGTTGCAAGCCGTATAGAATGGATAACAAGAAAAGTCGAAAAAAGCGCTTTTGTTGCAGGAGCGGAATTTAAAAGCGGTAACGGCTATCCCGGCTGGGAACCGGATATGGAGAGCAAGCTTCTTGCAAAATGTATTTCGATATATGAAAAACTTTACGGTATAAAGCCGGTAGTGGAAGTGATTCATGCCGGTCTTGAATGCGGAATAATCGGTTCAAAGAACGAAGGGATGGAGATGATCAGTTACGGTCCGACAATTAAAAATCCGCACAGTCCTGATGAGAAGATGTTTGTTCCTAGCATTGAAAAAATATGGGATTTTACAGTTGAGCTTTTAAAAAGTTACTGTTAGGAGGGTTTTATGAAACTTTTAATGGTCATCGTGATGTTTTTTGTTTTCTCTTCATGTTCGAGTCATGAAGGAGTGGTAAGTGAACTGCCTAAAAATGTGATAAAAGCCGAAATGAAACTCAATGATGGGAAAATAGAGCTCCTCGGTTTTTATACTGAACCGATCAAACCCAGACACGGTGAAAGCTTTAAGATCGTAACTTTCTGGAAGTTTGATGAACAGCTTGACGACGGATGGAAACTTTTTTACCACTTTGAAGATGAAAAAGGTGAAGAGCATTTCAAGTACGACCATGAATTTCTTGGCGGGAAAGTGAAAAGGCTTGCTCTTGGAAAGATAATTAAAGACGAAGCGGTCATTAAGGAGATACCGAGACATTTTGACACAGATACTATGTTTGTAAGAGGCGGATTTTTCAAGGGAAAGGACAGGACAAAGCCTGAAAAGCAGTTCAACGATGGAAAAAACCGTCTTAACATTGCACAGATAAAGATAACAAAGCCCAACATCTTAAGAAAAAAAATGGAAGTCTATACGATCGCCGGAAATTCGAGAAAACAGACAAATGTTGACGGCGAGTTCAAGGAGAGTTACTGGGCTAACGCTTCAAAGGACGCCAATTTCTGGAGATCTGACGGAGAAGGTCTGAGCACTGTAAAAACTTCTGTCATGGCGGTTATGGACCACAATTATCTCTATATCGGTTTTGATGCTGAAGACAGCGACATCTATGCCGAGCAGAAGAACAATGACGATCCTCTGTATGATACAGACGATGTCGTTGAGATCTTCATTGATCCGAGGGGTGAAGGGAAGATCTATTACGAGATTCAGGTTTCTGCGGCAGGTTTGAAGTTTGATTCAAAGTTCAACGGCAGAAGAAAGAACCGTGACGACAGTTGGGATTCAAAGATAAAATATGCGGTAAAAGTTGACGGCAAATTAAATGACAATGCTGAAAAGGATAAAGGCTGGCGTGCCGAGATCGCAATTCCCTGGAGTTCGATAGAGGATGCACCGGTGAATCCTCCGAAAGACGGCGACACATGGAAAGTGTTTTTATACCGTATCAACAGGCATACCGGCAAAAAGTCGAAATCGGATGATTTTACAGCATGGACACCTGCATATGCAAAAGATTTTCACAATATAAAATTCATGGGAGAACTTGTATTCGTCTATGAAGAGATCCTGTAAAATATTAATTTCATTCATTTTTGTTCTGTTCTCATTAACAGCGTTTTCTCAGGATAGACCTGCGACACTCAAGGAAAAAATACTTAATGAACGGATCGAGAAGGAAAAAGGGGAAGTGTCCCTTGCGATGAAGGTTTCCGAAGCGGAGCTGGAAGTTATAAAAACAATGTCGTTCAACCAGCTTTTAAAGTACCGGAAACTCGATTTTCTCCAAAGATCTTCCAATATCATGAAAAGCAACTGCCTTTTTTTCGATTCTGAGTGTAAAAAAGTCTATAACATGTCGATAGTATATCTTAAAAATGAAATGAGACTTGTAAAAAAAGAGCTTGATGAATTTGAAAAACTCATGGAGGAAAGCCATAAAAGACTTTCTGATCTGAAAGAGAAATTTGCTCTGCTTGAAAAAGGTGTGGAAGTCGAAATAAGTGAAATTAGAATTAAACCCGCTATCCCGGAACTCAAGAACGGATATAAATGCGGCAACACGCCAAGCTGGAACTCAATGAGGGGAATTTTTGTGACTCCTTCCGAAATAAACGACCTCCCTTTTCAGGGTTTTATAAAAGATGTGGTCAAGCTTGATTCCGGCGGCTATGTCATAATGGTCGAGGCAGGAGAATTCACCATTAATTTCAGCTATGTCAAAACATCTTCTGTAAAAGCCGGCGAAATAGTCAAAATGGGCAGAAAACTTTTCACAGGGTCGGCGGGAAATCCCGTCATGCCCGGTAATATACTGATCTTCATAACAAAAAACGGGAAATTCGTAAACCCCGTGTTTATGTGCAAATAGGGAGTGAAAATGAAATTCGTAGGGGTTGACCCGTGTGTCAACCCGATTGTTGTTCCGCGACAGGGCAGACACGCGGATCTGCCCCTACAATGTGATCAAAATGTAGGGGTTGACCCATGTGTCAACCCGATGGAAGAGATGTGTGGGATGATAATGAAAATAGTCAGGATTAATTAAAAATGAGAAAAGAAAAGTACTTACAAATTTTTAACTATCTTAAAGAATTCTCAAAACTCAGAAGTAATCCAGTAAGAGATATTGAATCTCAAGAGGGTCAATATCCTGAGATATTATGGCTGAGTGAAATTCCTGATAATTCTTCGTTTGAAAATGTTATAAGAGAAGGATTTGATCATGAAAAAGATTTTTGGCTTAGAATAAAAAAACCAATTGAGCCAGAAAAACCCAGTTTTCCTAAAATTAATAAAATTTTAGAGATTTGGGTTGAACCAACATCTTTATTAAATGAAGAAGAAGTTCCTGTTTTAAAAGAAAAGGTTGAATATGGAGACAAAATTCTTCTCTTGTCAGACTATCCAGATATACAAAAAACATTTGAGAAGTATGTCGATCAGAAATGGATTGATGACTTAATAGAATACAAAGGATTGTTGTCAGAATATAAAAAGATAAAAAATGAATATGATAAACTCAATAATTCATACAAAGAATTTTTTAGAATTTTTAATAAAGCACAGCAGTTTGGTGAAGAATATGAATTGATAGTTGGAGTAGGGTTAATTAATTATAAAGCCAACAGTGAATCTCCGAAAATATTTCGGCATATAATGACCCAAAGGGTTGAAATTAAATTTGAATATTCTCGAAAGGATTCTCAAATTATTGTTTCTCCTAATATTGAGTCTCTTCCTCAAATTGAAACGGATTCTATTTTGGATCTCAATGAATATTTCGAAACACAAAATATAATCGATGCCGAAAAAGAAACGGAAAATTATATTAAAGAAAAGCGCATATATACACTATTAGACCATCAATTAATAGAAGATGCACTTCAAATTTTTGTGGAACGGATTTCTCCTGAAGGCAAATATGAAAGATCAATATTAAAACCAAAAGAAACAAACTCTAAACCTTTAATGTTTTTTTCTCCAGCACTTATTTTGAGAAAAAGGAACACAAGAAGTTTGACGAATCTTTATCAAAAAATTATTGAAAATATTGAAAATGCCCAATTTGATTTAATTATTCCAACTATTGAAGAGTTGGTGGGGGATATAAGCAGAGAAAAAGATTTTTATAAAGAAGATGTTTCCAATTCATCAGATTTTAAGATGATTCTATTTCCTAAAGAATATAATGATGAGCAGATTGAAATAATAAAAAAAGTTAGCAAAAGCAATAAAGTTGTTGTTCAAGGCCCTCCCGGAACAGGAAAATCTCATACCATTGCAAATCTTATATGTCATTTACTCGCTCATGGGAAGAAACTTTTAATAACGGCATATACAAAAAGAGCTTTAGAGGTTTTAAAAAATCATTTGCCCGATGAGTTTAAAAATCTAACAGTTAATTTATTGAGTAGTGATGCTGATTCCATTCAAGATTTGCAGAGAAGTGTTAATTCTATAAATGATGAGCTTTCTCGTGAAAATTTGGGGTATTATATCCAAAAAACCACTTCTTTGGAAAAAGAGTTAAATCAGGAAAGAGAAAAAATTGCGATCAACAGAAATGAGATTGTGAAAGTAAAAGAAAAAACAACAAGAAATATAGAAATAAATCAGCGATATTCAGGAACATTAATGAAAATTTCTGAAAAATTGGAAGTTGATGCTGCAAAATATGAATGGTATAAAGATTCTTTTTGTACAATAGATTCTGATAGAGAAATTAAAGACTTAGAAGAGTTTGTTGTTTTAAACGAAAGGTTTTCTAAAATTGATGTTTCAGATCTGTCACAAGAAATTCCAGAGCCGCAATATTTGCTCTCTGTGGATATTTTTAAGCGGTATCTTGACATAAAAGATGAGATTGATGCATATAAATCAAAATTTCTGAACCCCAAAATAAAATGTGATGATTTTGATAATTTAAAAAACAGGCTTGTTTCTATAAAAGCTCTTTCAGAAAAAGCAGATTCTTTGAAAATAGCTCAAAAAGAAGAAATAATTGAATCTTGTCTAAATGATGGAACAAAAAAATGGATGGAAAAGATTGATTGTTGTAGAAAAATTATTGCTGAAGTCACACAATCGATAGACCTTAAAAAGATTGATATGAATATAGAAATCAAATATCCAGAAAATAAAAGTCTCAAGCAATTAAAAAATGATGCGAGTATATTGTTCGATTATTTAAATGAAGGGAATCAATTATCTGGTGTCTCCTTTTCTTTAAAGAGGCCATTTTTATCTAAAGAAATTAAGGAAAGGATTTATTTCATAGAAAATGTTTATGTGAATGGAAGTCCTTGTGACACTTTACAGGAATTTGAAATTGTTTTAAACGATTTATATTTGCAGCAGCAAATAAATGCACTTGTTGAAATATTTAACGAAATTCCTAGTGAATACAAATCATATTCTGCAAAATTTTCATATTTTACAGATTTAATAGAAAAGATTTCTCAGCTAATTAGTATAATTGACTTTTCACATTTTGAAAGCAATAAAATATTTGAGCTTTCTATGATGAAAGTTCCTCCTTTCTATAAATCTGTCTCCGAAATTATTGATGAGGTAAATTACGCAAGCCTTTTAAATCAAAAAGAAAAAATGATGAAAGCCATTAATGATGTGGGATCTTATTTAAAATACAAAACTACACATAAGATAAGTGAAGAGATTCTTAATTCTATAAACCAATACGATCTAAAACACTATGAATATTTGTTGGCGGAGATTGGAAAAATATTGATTAAAAAAAGAGAATACACCGACTATTTGAATCTAAAAGAGAAAGTGAGCAAGGTATTTCCTAATTTAGTTCAACAGGTTATTTTGAATAAAGTTATAAGTAATAATTTTAAAGAATTAAGAGAAGCTATTTATTTTAAACATGCTCGAGAAACTGTTGCTAAGAAATTGGATGGAGATTACGAGAACAAGCTTTACGAGGATTTAAGATTTTCTGAGGAAAGAGAGAAAAAACTTATTGCACAACTTGCATCCAAGAAGTCATGGATCTATGTTTTGCAGGAACTTGATAAAAATAAAAGTCTAAAACAGGATTTAAACGCATTTGCACAGTTTGCAAAAAAAGCGAAAGGAACTGGCAAAAAAGCTGCTAAGTTTCAGAAAGATGTCCAGATTCAGATGGAAAAATGCAAAGATTCTGTGCCTTGTTGGATAATGCCTTTGTATAAAGTTGTTGAATCAATAATACCTAGTCAAGGCATGTATGACTATACAATAATAGACGAAGCCAGTCAGTTGGGACCAGACGCTATATTTTTATTATATATCTCAAAAAATGTGATAATAGTTGGAGATGATAAACAGATAGCACCAGAGAATGTAGGTATTGAAGCAAACAAGATGACCCCTCAAATTGAAAAATATTTGCATGATTTTAATCATAAAAACTGTTTTGATCCAGATTTCAGTTTTTTTGACTTTGCTAATATCTTTTGCAATGAAAGAGTTGTTTTAAGAGAACATTTCAGGTGTATGCCGGAGATCATAGAGTTTTCTAATAAGAATTTTTATGCTCCAGAAGGCAAGGAGTTATATCCATTAAAGCAATATAAAGAGAATAGGATTGAGCCGTTAATGACTGTTTTTTGTGAGAATGGTTATGTCGAGGGCAGAGACAGTTATATAAGAAATGAGCCTGAGGCTGAGGCTATCTCGATGAAAATATCAGAAATTATCAATGATTCAAGATATGATGGAAAAACAATAGGAATAATTACGTTACAAGGAAATTCTCAGTCAAAAATAATAGAAGACAAAGTTCTTAGAATTATTGGAGAGAAAGAATACCATCAAAGAAAGATAGTGTGTGGAAATTCAGCATATTTTCAAGGTGATGAAAGAGACATAATATTTCTGAGTTTAGTTACTGCACACAATCATCCTCGCTCTGCTCTTACATCACCCGCATGGGAAAGGCGCTTTAATGTTGCTGTAAGTAGAGCAAAGGAGCAGGTTTGGCTTTTTCATTCAGTTCAACTTGAAGATTTGAGTAACCCCGATGATCTTAGGTATAAATTATTATACCACTTCAAAAATTTCAATTTATACCAACCAATTTTGAGTAAACAGATTGATCGTAGAATTGGAAATCAACCAGAACCCTTTGACAGTTGGTTCGAAGTAGATGTTTATAACGATATAATAAGGAGAAATTTATCTGTTATTCCACAATACAGAGTAGCAAAAGGAAGGTATGTTATTGATTTGGTTACATTATTTCCTGACGGGACAAAACTGGCAATAGAATGCGATGGAGATGAATGGCATGGCCCAGAGAAACATGAAAAAGATATGATGAGACAAAAAGATCTTGAAAGAAATGGATGGCAGTTCTTTCGAGTGAAAGGACATCAATATTACTTTAATAGAGCAAAAGCACTGGAACCACTGTGGAAGATGATAGAAAACATAAAGAAACCAAATATTCCGATTGAAAAAGAGATTCATCCATACTCTAATGAAAGCCATAAACCTAAAAATGAATTTGTCGTTGAAAACAAAAGAAACGATGAGGAATATGTAGAAAAGAATCCGGCAACAGAATCCGTGTATAATAGAATTGATGAAAACAAAACAGAAGAAGCTTTTGTGTCGAAAGAAGAAGCCATTATTCATTCAGATGAAGCAAAAATCATTCGTTATTTTAACTTATTTAAATATAACTGTACATATGTTTTAACAGATGATAATCCGTTGGATGCAGACTTCGTTTTGCCGATAAAATCCAATGAGAATAAAGGATTTTTGCTTCAATGCTATAGGTCTGGTCATGTGAATAAAGTCAATGTCGAGACACTTCTATCAAAGAAAATTGGCAAAGAGTATATGAACGGTATGAATAAGGAAGATGAACTGATTCTTTTGGAGATAATAGATTCAGACAAAATATTGGGGATGCAGTTTGTAAGCTTTGGAAGAAAACAATTTAAAGCACATCTTACAGAAAAAATACCAAGCAGAGACCTTCTATATTTGCAAGGATATAAAGTAATGTATCAAGATTATAGTGACATTTCTTATTTTGTTATTCCTTTAGAATTTTATGAGAAAATTGAAAGATTAATTTTCAAAAGCTTCAATGCTGGTGGAAAATTATTGGACAATTGGAATTATAAAAATGAATGGGGTGTTTTAGAAAAATACATAAACCAAAATTCTATGATGCAAAAAAGTATTCCATCAAAAAAACAAGAAGAAAACACGATAAAAAAGAACGATAATGATAATAATAAGGAAATAGAAATAAATGACATTGTGAAGTTTATTTTTAACGAAAAAACCATAAAGGTTCAAATAGTCAGTTATCCGACAGACAAAATTAAAATTTCTAATGAAGTTCAAAAGATTTATTGTGAATTGCCTTTAGCAAAATCATTGATCGGCAGAAAAACAGGAGAGAAAGTGAGGGTAGGCGATACAGAAAATTATGTGGAGATTTTAGATGTTTATCAGGTTGTAGAAGTGTAAATATAACCCCGCATGAATAACCCACTAAACCATCACCATAGAAGATCAATAAGATTAAGGGATTACGATTACTCTCAGAGTGGTTTGTATTTTGTCACTGTTTGCGTGAACAAGCGGCAGCCGCTTTTGGGAAATGTCATTGATGGTGAAATGAAATTAAGTGATGCCGGGAAAATGACAGAAGAATTATGGAACAAATTGCCGGAGAAATTCAACGAGGTTTTTCTTGATGAATATGTGATTATGCCCAACCATTTTCACGGGATCATCGGAATCGACAACAATGTAGGGGTTGACCCATGTGTCAACCCTGACCCATGTGTCAACCCGATTGAACAGGGCAGACACACGGGTCTGCCCCTACAGGAAAACGAAAATGTCAACCCGATTGAAGGGTTGCCGAGATATATCCGTTGGTTTAAGACCATGACAACAAACAAATATATTGACGGTGTGAATGAAAAGAACTGGGAGCCGTTTTATCAAAAGCTATGGCAGAGAAATTATTTTGAGCATGTTGTCCGAAATGAAAAAGAGTTGAGTGAAATCAGAAAATATATAGAAATCAACCCGATTAAATGGGAAGATGACGAATACAATTCCTTCGAAAACATCTTAAAATAAAAGGAGAATTAAAAAATGAAAACAAGAAATGAAATGGATCCGAAATTCATGTGGAAGCCGGAGCATATTTATGCTTCGGAAGAGGATGTTCAAAACGATTTTCTGATTGTGGGGACTGCGGCGGATGAGATAGAAAAATTTGTAGGAAAGCTGAGTGACAGAGATTCTCTGCTTGCGGCACTGAAGATGTCAACCGATGCGATGAGAAGGATAATGAAACTGGAGAGTTATGCTCACAGGAACCGTGATGTAGATATGGCGGCCGGAAAGTGGCAGGAGCTTGCAGGGATGGTTGAATCAGTTCACACCGGTCTTGCGAGCGCTTCATCTTTTATCGAGCCGGAGCTTCTTTCATACAGCGGTGAACTGCTTAAAAGCTTCAGGGACGATCCCGATTTTTCGGTTTATACAAGATATTTTGATGCACTGATCCGCAACAAGCCTCACACTTTGACCGATAAGGAAGAGATGATCATGGCTCAGTTCAGCGGTCTGTCGCTTGCTGAATATGAAATTTACAGCACTTTTTCGTCAACTGACATGAAATTCCCCAAGATCGATATAAACGGTGAGCTGGTTGAAGTGAATATGCCGACTTATGCAAGATACCGCACAAGCGATGACAGAGAGATAAGAAAAAAGGTCTTTGATGCGTTCTGGAAAACTTATGACGGTTATAAGAACGGCATTGCAAAGATGCTTCATTATCAGATAAAATATTACACAACTGTAGCAAAATTAAGGAATTATCACGATGCTCTGGAATCGGAGATGAATTCCAATGAACTTCCTTACGGCTTTTTCTACACTTTGAGGGATAACATCAGAGCTATACTTCCTGCTCTGCACGAATATCTTGCCGTTAAAAAAGAAGTTCTCAACATTCCCGATCAGGGATATCACGATGTCTATGCAAAGATGGTGACTGGCGGGAGCAATAGAAAATTCGAGTTTAATGAGGCAGTTAAACTGATAAATGACGCAATGAAACCGATGACGGATGAATATAAAAATGTGCTTTCAGAAAGTATGAACCCTGAAAACGGCTGGGTTGATGTCTATCCGAATGAAGGGAAAAGGAGCGGCGCGTATATGTCAGGAGAGGCTTATGACACACATCCGTTCGTACTGCTTAACCACATTGATGATTACAACTCTGCTTCAACCCTTGCCCACGAAATGGGTCATGCGATGCATTCATATTATTCAAATGGTAATCAGCCTTTTGAAAAGTCGCAATATACCATTTTTGTTGCCGAAGTTGCGAGCACATTCAATGAAATAATGCTGATAAACCATCTTCTTGACACAACAACCGATAAAGAAGAGAGAAAATTCCTTCTCAACCACTTCATTGAAATGATCCGCTCAACTGTGTTCAGGCAGATGCAGTTTGCTGAATTTGAAGATGAAATTTATAAGAAAGTTGAGAAAGGAGAAGCACTTACACCCGATTTTCTCAACCATGTCTATGGTGACACTTTAAGCAGATATTACGGTGAAGAATATGGATTGATGACAATTGATGAGCTTTATAAGAACGAGTGGGCGTTTGTCCCCCATTTCTATTACAATTACTATGTTTATAAGTATGTTGTCGGTTTTATCGGTGCACTGTCGCTCGCTGAAAGTGTAAGAACCGGCCTTGTTTCCCCACAGCAGTACATTGACGGATTTTTAAAAGCCGGAAGCTCGAAACCTCCTGTTGAAATACTCAAAGACGCAGGCGTTGACATGACAAGTATCGAACCTTACAAACTCATTGAAAAAGTATTCGTCGAAAAACTCAAGGAACTGAAAGAACTTCTGTAATAAGGTTTGATCAGAAAACAATCACTGAACAGCCAGAAGAAGGATCTTCTTTTTCAGCTTCATCACTACTTTCATCATCGTTTTCTTCTTCAGTTTCTACAATGTCATTAACAGTGTCGTAAAGTGTGAGTGTCGGATCACCGTAATAGTTTATCATGAGTTTTCCTGCAAGTGCCTCTATTGAGCCGTCTATTCCAAGATCATGTCTGGCTCGGCTGATAGCTGATGCGGCTGCTTCGCCGTTGATCAGTCCTTCATACATCAAAGCCCCGGCATTATTTTCGCTGTATTTTCCGGTATCCAGTTTACTTTCAATGTCTGAGTAGTCAGTTTCATCAAGCGGAGTGACATTTGTTGAGGAGAGGACGCCGACAGCAGCGTTTTTCAGAAGCATCGAGTGGGTAAGGTTCTGTGGTGTTTCAACACTTCCGACTTCGCAGCTGACTGCAACGATAAATCCGGGATCTGAATAGTTGGCGCTAAGAACGGAATCTGAGTCAATAAGCAGTGGCGCAGACATCTCTGATCCCTGTGCGGCATTATCGCCATTTGTGTCTTCCACCCAGACAGTTCTTGCGACCATTCTTGCAAGTCCATGGCCGAACCACATCACCATTCCGTATCCTTTTTCCCACTCCTGAACAAAATTTTCCCTGGTAAGCGGGATAGTGGACTCAAATTCCGAAGTAACATGTCCTTCCTTTTCATACATTGTCGTGACAGTTATATCATCACCAGAAAAGTAGTTTCTATGTATCCAGTTGGCACCTTCAGCACCGTCAAGAGAGTAGGGCCATGTGTATGTTGTCATCTGCTGACCTTTGAAGTAATAGAAAGATGCAGGAAGAAGAACTTTTTTTCTGTATGTGATCTCGTCATCTGTTTTGTTCATATAGTTAATAGCATTCTGAAGTATAGTGTCAAGTTCAGTCGTATCATCAAAATAGACGGGAATTCTGCCTACAGCAAGATCAGGTTCAAAACTTATGCCACCTTCACCTTCATCGAGTTCATGTTCACCGTACTGACCGTTTTCATTTAGATCCCAGTTCCCGTTCAGACTTCCATAGATGGCATCAGTCTCAAAGTATCTGCAGTCTATAGCAAAGCCGCCGCATTCGTCATCACTGTAACTGTGCCTGGGCCAGACTCTCCACATTGGAACATCGCCGTAATCCGCATGTGCATCCCCGATAAGAAGAAGATAGGAAAATTCAGAAGCAACAGTTTTAAGCCATGACCTGATCTTTTCTGCACGCTCAAGTCCCATCAGGTTCTCATCATCGTAATCCTGTTCAGTTGCAAGAAGCACAGTAAATCCGCGTTTTTCCTTTTCATTAATAAAATCATCCAGTTTGCCGGATCTTTCAACGATAAGATCGGTAGTTACAATTATCAGAGATTTGGACTGCTCTGCCAAAATGAAGGAAAAACCAAGCATTATCAGTAAAAAGATAAGTTTTCTCATCTACTCCTCCATTGCATCAAAATCTTCACATGTAATTTCTTCATCTCCGGCTGAAGCATAGCAGGTACAACCGTCCGGATAGAACTGTCCGACTTTTGTTTCATCATCGGTGACTTTGATTTTTGCCGCTATCTCAAAGATGTTGCCCGGACTGAAATCGTTATCATCATTAAGACAGACATAGATCTCAGATTTATCGGATCCGTTATCCAGAAGGGCGACCGGACATGATTTTACATATCCTTTTCCGTCAACTTCGATATATTTAGTTTTGAGGAAAGATGAGAAGAAATTAAAAATGTTCTCCGCGCTGAAAATAAGAGTGTTCCGGTCATTTTCTTTCATGGTTTTCAATTCATCCATGATGATAAAGAACTGAAGCTCGTTAAACAGAGCTGCTGTGTTGTTATCGACAAGTTCGTAGTCTCCGATCATCTGGACATAGACTGCCGACTGACCGATCACCTGTGTAATTCCCGAACCTGAAGTATAGTTATCAGCGTGATAGGTTTTCTCCCCGAGATCCATTACAGAAAATTCAGTATATCCTGACTGATATTCTCCACTGCCGTCATTGATCTCGCCTCTGAACTTGAATCTGATATGGTCTCCTTCAAGGTCGAAGAATCCTTCCGGGATCTCACAGCTGAAATCTGTTCCCGTTTTTGCCGTTTCCTCATCAAACTCATCTTTTGTGAGGGTTTGTCCATCAGAACTATAGAAAACACAGCGGCTGGAAAGGTCTTCTTCACTGACTTCGATCAGCTCACTCATTGTAATATTGCCCCAGAAAAGGAGGTCTTCACCTTCTTTAAACTCATTGTTCGCATCGTGATCCACAAAAAACTGAGACTGATCGGTTTCCGCTGTACTTAAAGTGCAGTACTGCATAAAGTATTTTTTATCAGCCCGTAATACAACATAGTAGGAGTAAAGAGTTATCCACGAGAGTGCCGGCATGGTAGTAATATTTTCACCACTTTCTTTAAGCTCGAGCATTTTCTCAGCAGGAGTTCCGAAAGAAAGATAGTCGTAATTGTAGTAGATGTTACCGTTTTCAAGACTGCCATTATCCTTCATTGAATAAATACTCATCATAAGATACTCTTTTCCAGCAAGGGCCGCCTGTTCATAGTTTTCAGGGAATGTTCTGCTGTAAAGGTTCATGTCTCCTTGGAGTTTGAGTTCGTTTTCCCCGAAAGTAAAGGTGAAGTCACCCATTCCGCTTACTGCTTTCTGAGCTTCAACTGCTGTCATATTGTTGATAAGACCTTTGAAATCAAATATCAGGTGATTTTCTGCTTCGGTGTCAAAAAACGAGTCTTTAGGTTCAGCTTTTTCGTATTCTGAAGTGATGTCCTCATCGTTACTGTTTTCAATGCCGTCCTGGTCTGTTTTGTTAACGGTGTTTTCTTTGCAGGAAAAAAGAAAAATTGCTAATAGGATAAAAATCCGGAATTTTTTCATGGCCTTATCTCCCCATAGTTCATTTTATTCGAAGCAACAAATATGCCTTAGCTGAAAACTTAATAATTACAATGAAATACGAATGAAGATACTTTTTTGAATAATTTTATTACATCGGTTATGATTAGTCGTTAATGCTCGACAAGGAATGAGGAGGGATCTTGAATTTATCTGATTTACGAATCTTTATTTTTTTTACTGTATTCCTTTTTTCACATTGTCTGACTGCCGGAAATTATGACAGCAATCTTTTAAGCGGAAGTGCATCGTTAAGCGGTGGGTCACAGGTATCCCTTGCAGAAGATGGAGGAGCACTCTGGTATAATCCTGCCGGACTTGGTCTTATAAACAGAAAGGAGTTTTCCTTAAGCGGCAACGGGTTTATGCTTCGAATCAGAAATAATCCTGGTTTTATGAAAACTGTTGTTGGAGAAGATATTGATAAAACCGCAACTTCATCACGAGAAATATTTGTAATAGCGTCATCTGTTATTATGGCAAGAAGTCTGACCGAAAATATCGGAGTTGCAGCAGGCATGTTTGTTCCGAATATGGACAGATATGACTATTATCTTTCACATAACGGGTCACAGAATGATGTGAATTACAAAACTGCGATGGGATTAAAAAGTGATATTGATCAGTTTTATTACGGATTTGGACTTGGCTGGCGGATAGCTCCTTCGATCAGTGCGGGATTTAATCTTTTCGGTTATTATTCAATGGCTACTTATGAATTTGAAACAACTTCTGTTTTCAGGACTATCGATCCTGATGATCTTTATTTTAATCATGTCAGGGTTACAGGAAGTCAGGAAATACACGGACTGATGGGTTCTCTCGGCTTGAAATGGGATTTTCTGGCAAACTGGCATCTCGGTTTTAGGATTTCATCTCCTCTCCTTGGTATAATAATAAGAAATGAGAATAAAGACGAAGCTTCTATCGGCATAAAAGGGTTCGACAGCAATCCTGATTCAGGATACAATATGGTTGAAGGAAAAACAAAAGAGCACGGAAAGCTTGTTATTCCCATGAATGCTGTTCTGGGTTTGGGTTACAGCTCTGGAAAAGGTTCCGTATCAGCCGAAATTCAGTTTCATGCACCGATGGAATTTAAAAACGGCTCAAAAAAAGAATTCGTAATTAATGCAAGAGCCGGAGGTTCTTTTCAGATAACCGATACAATATCAATGGGAGCAGGGGTTTTTACCGATTTTTCACCTGAAAAAAGAACAGGTGATGAAGCTAGTTACATCGATTTTTTCGGAGTTACACTTGGTGGAAAATATATTTCATCATATGCACTTGTTGAGAACCCCAAAAAAGATGCCATTGTTTTTGGAACCATAGTTTCTCTAAGATACGCACTTGGTCTTGGAGAGTTTAACTCAGTAACTTTCAATCCGCTGACTGAAAATCTGGACAATCTTGTCACAGTCGGCAACCATAAAGCTGATTTTCATGAAATCTCTCTTCATATATCGACAGAACTTTACTTCTGGTAGTGTTGTACTTTCTTTTCACAGTCACATTAAATGACCGTATTTTGAAAATCCTTTTTTAATAGTTTTAGATTATATGACCATTAATCAACGCTATTAATGGAACAGCCAGAACCGTTTTTGCCGTTGAGTCCGTCAGCTCCATCTTCACCGTTGCAGACGAAATCTGTTGACTGGATCTCATTTTCCTGCAATACGCCGTCTCCGTTGGTATCAATTCCTGAATCTATTTTCTTTCCGCCGTCAACACAGTTGTCGCCTGCCGGTTCATCTGATATTGAAACGAGTGAGCTTATTCCGTCAGCTCCATCCGTGCCGTTTGTTCCGTCAGTTCCGTCTTTGCCGTCATCACCATTTATGCCGTCTTTTCCATCGGCACCATCTTCTCCGTTTGTTCCATCAACTCCATCTTCACCATTAGCACCGTCAACTCCGTCAGCACCATCCTCTCCGTCAGCACCGTCTTCGCCTCTACAGTCAAGGACATTGCAGTCGCTGTCACCGTTAAAGTCTTCGCTCGGATCACAAATTCTATTCATGTTAAGGTCCCAACATGAAAAACCGTCAGATGCACCACGACAGTCAATGACATCACAGTCAAAATCACCATCGTAATCTTCAGTTGCAAGATCACACACGCCATTCATGTTCGTATCCCAGCAGTTGACCCCATCAGTGCCGTCTTCACCGTCTTCACCTGTATCACCCTTGCAGTCGGTCGGAGTACAGTTGTTGTCGCCGTTTCTATCTTCAACAGGATCACAGGTATAGTCACTGTCAAGGTCCCAGCATGAAAAACCGTTTGCACCTTTGCAGTCAATTACTGTGCAGAACATGTCGCCGTTAATGTCTTCAGCAGGGTCACAGATGCGGTTCATGTTGGTGTCCCAGCAAGAAAATCCGTCAAGTCCGTCTGTTCCATCTTCTCCATCTTCGCCGTCAGCTCCATCCTCACCGTCAGCACCGTCAGCACCTGTCGCACCGCTTGCACCTCGGCAGTCAAGGATGTTGCACTGAGTATCAAGATTCGCATCTTCGGTGGAAGGGTCGCACAAGCCGTTTGCATTTATATCCCAGCATGAAACTCCCATTGCCCCTGTTGCTCCCTGAGCTCCCTGACAGTCTGCAACTGTGCAGTCTCCGTCACCGTTTTTATTCTCAACTGGATCACATGTGTAATCCATATCAAGATCCCAGCAGTTGTAACCGTCAGCTCCGTCACTGCCCGCAGTTCCCTGACAATCGAGAATGTTACAGAACCCGTCACTGTTCTTATCTTCGGTTACGGCGTCACAGGTATGATTTGCAATGATGTCCCAGCATGCAAAACCGTTTGGTCCCGGTGTGCCGCGACAGTCAGTGATAGTACATGCACTGTCACCGTTGAGATCTTCAGTTGAAACATCACAGGTCCTGCTTCCGTTAAGATCCCAGCAGGATAAGCCGTCTTCACCTTTGCAGTCCTGGGGTGTGCAGTCACCGTCGCCGTTGAAGTCTTCAGTTTCGGGTTGGCAGATGTCATCTTCATTGTTGTCCCAGCATGCATATTTTGTGACAGGAATCTCACCTGAATATTCGTATGCTCCGATGTCGCAGGTCGTTCCGTGCGGTCTGCCTATATTTCTCTGGTCAGTCACGATCACATCACCGTTCATATCTGTGCAGACTCCAGCATCCATGGCAGGAGAATCATAAATTATCGCATGAGTTGCGGTTGCTCCGCCGTTTGTTGAAAGCGGTTGAAGTTTAGGGTCTCTTCCAAGAACATTGTGTGAATTGTCCGTTCCGATAGCACAGAATGAAAGGTTCTCTATCAGATTGTAGCCATATGAATCAAGCACGCCAAAGCAGTCGTTAGGATTTGAATTGGCAGTGTTATCCGCAATGATAGTGTTTCTCATCTCGACTCTTGCGGAGGATGTGTTAAAAATTCCGCCACCCTGATCCATTGCGAAATTTCCTGCAATAGTTCCGTTATCCATTTTGATATAACAGCCGCCTGCATTATAAATTCCGCCGCCATCGTAAGAATAGGCGAAATTGTTGCTGATCGTTGAGTTCTTTAAATGAATTGATGAACCGTTCTGGTTATAGATTCCTCCACCACTGGAAGAAGCCGTGTTGCCTGAAATTGAAGATTTTTCAATCGTTACTTCAGCAAGGCCTGTGTAAATTCCGCCACCGCTCCCGGCACTGTTGCCGCTGATAGTTGATTCAAGAATATTAAGACTGGCGTTATAAACATATATTCCTCCCCCTGAATAACTGTTTGCCTTGTTCCCGAGAATTAGGGAATTTTTTACAAGGGCATTTCCGCCGCCTATATAAATTCCGGCACCGCTGTAATAACTTTTGTTTGCATTTATGTAGCAGTTTTCAATGGTTAGCGATGTTCCTTCAAAGCTGATTCCTCCGCCGTTATAACCGTCGTTGTCTGAGTAACCATATCTGATCGTCATATTTTTAAATGTTACATTTCCGGCAGTTACTTTGAAAACTCGATAGCTTCCGCCTGCTTCTTTTGTCGCCGCCTGAACTATTGTATCGTGTCTTCCTGCACCGATAAGAGTAAGATTTTTTGAAATCGTAATATTCCAGTCAAGGTAAATTCCTGCAGAAATCTGAATCGTGTCATCTGCCGCAGCCGCGGTAACAGCGGTTTTGACGGAAGTGTAGTCACAACCTGTTTCACAAACGGTTAATGTTGCTGCATTAATTGAAAACAGGACAAAAAACAGAACCGTGAAAATGATAACTTTTTTCATAATACCCTCCTCAAAGAAATAAAAAAGCACTTGAACCCAAAGTAAGGATATAAAGAAAAAAGTCAAAAAAGCAGATTGCCCCATTTTATTTGCCAATTTGATGAATCTCAAATATATTTAGATGTTTTTGATAATTCAGGATGTGAGCATGAAAGAAAGGTATCTTGAGCTTGTAAATCTTCTTAACAGGGCGTCTGCCGCATATTACCGGGATGACAATCCTTTCATGAGTGATTCTGAGTATGACCGGCTTTATCGCGAGCTTATTGAACTTGAGGATAAGTGTCCGGAAATAAAGGTTAAACACTCTCCTTCAATGAGGGTTGGAGCAGAGGTCAGAGAGGGTTTTAAAAAGGTTGCTCACTCTGAAAAGATGATGTCTCTTGATGATGCTTTTGATGTTATGGAGGTCGAGCAGTTTTTCAACCGGCTTGAATTTGAACCAGGGAACGGTTTTGTGGTTGAGCATAAAATTGACGGGCTTGCAGTGAACATTCTCTATAACCATGGGAAATTTATTCAGGCGGCAACCCGCGGGGACGGAATGATAGGGGAGGATGTGACGCAGAATGTTGCCACTGTTAAAGAAATACCTCTTGAGATTCAGGAGCTTAGCGATGTAAGAAATGTTGAGGTGAGAGGTGAGATATATATGCCTTTATCGAGTTTTAACGAGCTTAATGAGCAGAAACTTGGAAGTAATGAAAAACCCTTTGCCAATCCTAGAAATGCGGCAGCCGGCTCATTAAGACAGCTTGATCCGAAGATCACTGCTCAAAGGAAACTTAAATTTTTTGCATACGGAATAACGGGTATCGCAGAAGGAACAGTGGAAACTCAGGAGCGGCTTCATAAATTTTTAAGGGCTGTCGGTTTCAAGACACCTGATTTTATAAAAATCGAAAAAATTGAACAAATTGAAGAGCTTGTAGAAAAGATTATAAGCGAAAGAGCGGGACTTTCATACGATATTGACGGACTTGTTGTAAAGCTCAACAGCTTTGAAGATCAGAAAATTGCGGGATTTCTGACAAAAACGCCGAAATGGGCGATTGCATATAAACTTCCCGCCGTTGAAAAGACCACAAAACTTCTTGATATAACATGGCAGGTGGGGAGAACCGGAGTTGTCACACCCGTTGCGGAACTTGACCCGGTCGAGATCGGCGGAGTTGTCGTAAAAAGGGCGACACTTCACAATATTGACGAGATAAGAAGAAAAGGGCTGATGATCGGTGACACTGTTTTTGTAAGAAGGGCGGGTGATGTCATCCCTGAAGTTATCGCTCCTGTTGAACATTTCAGAAACGGCAATGAACTTACTGCTCTTGCTCCATATTCATGTCCGGTCTGCAACACTGACCTTATAAAAGACGAAGATAAAGTTGCACTGGTATGTCCCAATTCCGCCTGTCCTTCGAAAGTGACCGGATCCATTGAGCATTTTGTTTCAAGGAAAGGTTTTAACATTGACGGACTGGGTGAAAAACAGATAGAATTCGTCTATAAAAAAGGGTGGGTCAGAACAGTTGCCGACATTTTTTCACTTTCTGAATACAGGAATGAACTTTCAGGCGAAAAAGGGTGGGGAGAAAAAAGCGTTACAAAACTTATTGAGGCGATAAATAAGTCAAAGAACATAAAATTCGAGAATTTCATGTATGCTCTCGGAATTGACGGAGTGGGGGAATTCCTTGCCGGAGAACTTGCAAAAAATTTTACAATTCAAGAACTTATGACCGCTGAGACAGGGATGCTCATGGCAGTTGAAGGGATTGGTGAAACCGTTGCTCAGTCAATTAAGAATTTCTTTTCAAACCATCAAAATAAAGAAGTTGTTGACAGACTTTTAAAAGAATTGACAATAGTATATCCTGAAAAAAGCGATCTTACCACAAAGATACTTTCAGGGAAAACATTTGTAATTACTGGAGAATTGTCTCAACCCAGAGAAGTTTTTGCAGAACTTATCAAAAATCTCGGAGGCAAAGTTTCATCATCAGTCAGCAAAAAGACACATTATCTCCTTGCCGGAGAAAATGCCGGAAGCAAGTTGACAAAAGCGACCGAACTCGGAGTAAGAGTTATAAACGAGGAAGAATTCAAACAACTCACAGAAAAATAAAAAAGATTTTTTTTTGACTGAGCAGTTGGTCTTATGGAAATGGAGGAAAGAATGATGAAAAAAGTGATGCTTTTGATGATAATGCTGTTTGCTTTGAGTATTACGGCGCAAGAGAAGACAGTTACAGATGTCAAAGAGATCCTTGATAAAATGGATAAGGTTTATCGCGCTGATTCTTCTGAATTTGAGATGGAAATGGAGATAATTACTCCCGACTGGACAAGAAAGATGAGAATGAAAGCGTGGAGTGAAGGGATGAAAAAGACATTTATCACTATTCTTTCCCCTTCAAAAGACAAGGGAATCGGCACTTTAAAAGTTGATAGTGACATGTGGAACTATTTTCCGAAAGTGAACAAAGTTATGAAAGTTCCGCCAAGCATGATGATGGGAAGCTGGATGGGAAGTGATTTTACAAATGACGACCTTGTGAAAGAAACCACTTTCCTTGATGATCACACGGCAAAACTGCTGGATTCAAAAGATAAGGATATTATAGAAATTGAAATGATACCGAAAGAGAGCGCCGCTTCAGTCTGGGGAAAGATCGTCGCGAAGTTAAGAAAAAGCGATTATCTTCCTGTTTCGCAGGATTATTATGACGAAAAAGGGAAGCTGGTCAGGACGATGAAATTTTATGACATTAAAAAGTTCGGTGACAGATCGATACCCGCAGTAATGGAAATAATTCCGCTTAATAAAACCGGGCATAGAACGAAGATCACCTATATAAACGGAAAATTCAACCTTAAACTGGATTCAGACACTTTCAGTTTGAGAAACCTCCAGAAAATGAGGTAGGCATGATACTTTTTAAAATTGCTTTGCGAAATATTAAAAAACAGAAGAGAAGGTCATTTTTCACCGCAGTTTCGATGATAGTCGGATTTGTCCTTCTTTCAATAACGATAGCTTTTAATGAAGGCGGTTACGGAAATGTCATAAAATCATTTACTGAAGCAAAAACGGGTCATGTCCAGCTTCATCATAAGGAATATCTTGATAAACCGGGACTTTACAAAAATTTTGAGTGGAATGAGAAACTTGAAAAGACACTTTCTTCCGTGAAATCTGTGAAAAATGTCTCGCCCCGTCTTTTTTCAGGGGCACTTGCCTTCATTGATAAGAAAACGACTGCAACCCAGATAAAAGGAATAGTTCCTGAACTTGAAGCAGGGCTGACAGCGCTTGATAAAAAAATAGGGAAAGGGAGATATCTGAGCAGTGGTGAAAAAATCAATGAAGTGTTGATAACAAATTCTCTTGCTGAAATTTTAAAAGCAGATGTCGGCAGTGAACTTATCCTGATCTCTCAGGGTGCTGACGGAAGCATTGCTAATGATAAATTTGTTGTCGGCGGGATACTTTTAAAGGATCTTGATTCGCTTGAGAACAATACTGTCTTCATGCCTCTTGATACTGCACAGATTTATCTGACGCTTGATGGAAAAATCCATGAAATGGCAATAATTACAGATGATTACCGCAATTCATTTGAATCGGCTACACAGATATCTCAAGCTCTTTTTTCTGCCGGAATAAAAGATGTCGCCAGCGAGCCGTGGGAAGTTGTCGAGCAGCAGTTCTTTACAAGCATGAATGCTGACAAGCAGGGGACAGTTATTGTCTATATCGTGATAATTCTAATTGTCGGAATAGGTGTTTTAAACACGGTTCTGATGTCGATACTTGAACGGATGAGGGAATACGGAGTTATGAAAGCGATGGGGACAACCCCGTTTTTCATTTTCAATTCGATCGCTCTTGAAACTCTTCTCCTTTCAGTTTTTGCATCAATTGCCGGATTTTTTTTGAGCCTTCTTGCGAACTGGCCGTTAAAAGTTTACGGGATAACATATCCTGATCCTATATCTGTGGGCGGAATATTCATTGAGACCATTAATGCCGAATATGTTGCTGAAGCGTTTTATGTCCCTGTAATTGTTATAATATTGTCATCTGTTATAGCTTCGCTTCTCCCTGCATATAAAGCATCTGTGGCTGATCCGGTAAAATCAATGAGAAGTTATTAAGGGGAGATAAATATGCTGTTAAAAATGGCGTGGAGAAATATTTTAAGAAACAAAAGAAGGTCGTTCATCGCGGCAGGTGCGATCAGTATGGGACTTACTGCTCTCATTTTTGTTGATGCTCTTCAGGAAGGCATGATAATAAACATGGTCAAGGCCGGAACATCATCATTCATGGGTGAAGCACAGATCCACAGCGAAGGGTTTACCAACACAATGGAAGTCGAAAAAGTGATAGTTGATCACGATAATATATTGAAAGAACTTGAAAAAGAGAGTGAAGTGAAAGCTTTTGCACCAAGAGTTAAGACACTCGGAATGGTGACAAGTGCAGGAAATGTGCAGTCGCTTCTTCTTGTCGGAATAGATCCGCAGAAGGAAAAAGAGCTTTCTGTCATGGATGATGCGATCATTGAAGGGGAGTATCTGACAGGCACAAACGAAAGAGGAGTCGTTCTTGGAAACAGGCTTGCCGAGATCCTTGAAGTTGAAGTGGGAGACAGGCTTGTTGTTACAGTGGCACAGGCGCATACCGGTGAAATGGCTCAGGAAATGATGAGAGTGAAGGGGGTCTTCAAACTCGGAATAAGGGAGCTTGACAGGAATATTGCTTTCATTCCTGTTGAACGGGCTTCGACGATGCTCGGTTTAAACGGCGGGATACACGAAATTGCAATAAAATTCAATGACCATCAGACATCATGGATAAAAGATCTGCCTCTGTGGGAAAAATATTCAAAGAACGGGAACACATGCAGGAACTGGATGAAACTCCTTCCTGAGATGGAGGCGATGCTTTCAATGTCAGCTTATTCAAAATATATTATCGGCTTTATTCTCTTTATGCTTGTGGCCGGAATTATTGTGAACACCCTTTTCATGTCGATCTATGAGAGGATGTTCGAATTCGGCGTTATGAGGGCGATCGGGGTGAAACCTTTTAAACTTGGGTCTCTGATTGTTCTTGAATCAGCGGTCCTTGCTGTTCTTGCGACATTTTTAGGGATTGTTACATCTCTGATATTAAACGGAATACTGGCAAAAACAGGGATAGATTATACCGGAACTGAATTCATGAGCGTTTCGATCACGGAATATATTTATCCGGTTTTTACAGTCGAGCAATATACGCTGTTCCCACTATCGTTAATAATATTCACAATGATAACAGGTGTTTACCCTGCAATTCATGCTGCTAATATTACACCGGTAAATGCTATGAAAAAAGGATCAAAATAGGAGGATATCATGGATGTGATCAAAGTTGAGAATGTATTAAGGACATACATTGCGGGCGAGATCGAAGTTCACGCATTAAGAGGAGTCGACATAACAATTAAAAAAGGGGAATTCACAGCAATTGCAGGACCTTCGGGGTCAGGAAAAACAACTCTGCTGAACATTATCGGAGGACTTGACATTCCAAGTAGCGGGGATGTTTTTCTGGGGGGGAAACTTATCAGCAAAATGAGTGGCAGTGAACTTTCAAATTTCAGACGGGACCATGTCGGTTTTATTTTCCAGAGCTATAATCTCATACCGGTTCTGACTGTCGAAGAGAATATTGAATTTGTTATGCTTCTTCAGGGTGTTGAAAGATCGGTCAGATCAAAGAAAGTCAAGGAAATACTTGATGTTATAGGATTAACTGGCAGTCACGACCGTCTTCCTTCACAGCTTTCGGGCGGTCAGCAGCAGAGAGTTGCCGTTGCCCGTGCTATCGTTTCCGAGCCGGACATAATTCTTGCCGATGAGCCGACAGCGAATCTTGATTCCGCAACTGGTTCAGCACTGCTTGACATGATGAAAAAACTCAATGAAGAGAAGGGGATAACTTTTATTTTCTCAACCCACGATAAAATGATAATGGACAGAGCGAGACGGCTTGTAAAACTTCATGACGGCAGAATATCAAGCGATGAAACAAGATAAGACTTTAATTTTATTATTTATTCTCTTTTTGACGCTTAGTTTGTTAAAAGCCGAGGAAAGTTCGTTTGAGATAGATCTGAGAGGTTATTCAAACACAAATCTCATGTTCTACCGCATTCCTGACGGGTATCAGGCGTTCGGAATTGAAAAAGGGACATATTTTGAATTTTCAAATATTACAAGGGCGTCACTCATTTCAACTCCGGCTGAATGGGTAACCTTGGAAGTTGCTTATTCGATCGCTCCTTCTGTGACCGATCTTAAACGGAGCTCTCTTGCATTCAATGAGCCGAGCGTTGACAGATATAGACTGATAGATGTTCCTGAATTCATTAGCGAATATGATTACGGCAGTATTTCGCAGAACATTGACCGCGTGACTGCACAGTTTCGGACTCCGTTTGCCGATATTACTGCCGGAAGGCAGGCAATATCGTTTGGAAGCGGAAGGTTTTTTAATCCGACCGATGTTTTTTCACCATTTTCGTATCAGGCACTTAACAAAGAGGAAAAAACAGGTGTTGATGCTCTGAGGGTTCAGGTCCCGATCGGCAAAATGAGTGAAATTGATCTTGGATATGTGATCGGAGAGGAAGGAAACTGGAAAAAAAGTGCCGCGTTCTTTCGTGGAAAGTTTGATCTGAAAGGGACAGATCTTTCAATAATTGCAATGGAATATAAGACTCATTTTATGACAGGGATCAACATAAGTTCATCAATAAAAGGGGCAGGGGTGTGGCTCGAGGCGGCATATACTTTTTCAAACCTTCTTGAAAAATATGATAAAGATCAGAATTTCTTCAGGATCTCAGCGGGAGCTGACTACTATTTTTCAGGCGATTTCTATCTTTTCGGGGAATACCACTATTCATCGGCAGGGACAATTGACAAAAAGGATTATCTTTTTAATTCAGCAACAAAAACAAGTGCTTATAAAGACGGCGGAGTTTATCTTCTCGGGGAGCACTATTTCGCACCCGGTTTCAGCTGGCAGGTTCATCCGCTTGTTTCACTATCGTTAGCGGTTTTAATGAATCTCACAGACCCTTCTGCAATGATAAGCCCCAAGATCTCATTCTCACTTGATGAAGACATTCTGATTGATATCGGTGCATCTATCAATGCGGGAAAAAGGATAAAGAGCAGCGAACTCAAAAGCGAATTTGGAAGTTATTCCGATTTTTATTATCTAAGTGCAAGGCTTTATTTCTAAATTAATTCAGAGTGTTGCCTCTATTTAAGGACTCTTAGATCGAGTCCGCCCGGATACATATAACTTACATCCATTCCCCAGCCATAGATGAGTATGCCGCAAGGTCCGGTGCAGTTTAGCTGATGTCTCATAAAATCTTCATCAAGCTCAAAAATGTAGAATATTTTATCAGAACCGTAAACTGTTCCCTGTTTTACCGGTACAGGTGAGGTTTCGTCAAGTGTGACAAAAACACCCTGATCGGTCACAACCTGAACAAAATTCTCATTTCCGTCATCTTCCCCTTTAACAGAGCTTGAAAAGAAGAAATATTCGTTTCTAAACTGTTCAACTGGAGGGATTATCGACATTGCCGGATCTCCGTAACAGCCTGCATGTGATGAGCCTGTAGTGGTGTCACGGCAGTCAAAGCTCTGATCTTCAGATCCGCTAAGGTACTGGACAACCTGAACAGGCTTATCTGCTTCAATAAAAGATGAACCGGGATCAAAACCGTCACCCCAGAAATAATATATCTCATACTGGTGCCACTGGCCTTTATTTAAAGTGACATTAACTTCGCTGCCCGACTCCTGTTTATCATCCATGATCTTTATTTTGACATTTGTAGAGTCTTCTGATGCCACAATTCTTATCACATCCCTTTCCTTCTCTCTCGGCCTGGTTTTTACAACAGCATAACGCTGACCCCAGCGGTTCACAGGCAGAAGCTGATGTTCAAGATGATCGCAGTATCCTCTGTCTTTGGGAATGTTTGCACATCCATGTCCTCCGAAAACTGCAAAAGGGGAACATTTCTTAATTGGATCTTTGCAGTGAACTCTTGTCCCTGTAAGGTCATCCAGATTATTTCCGCTTGTAATATTAAGCACTTCTCCTTTTCTGACTGTGACATTGAAAGGTGTGCCTGCCGGGGATGCAGGTATTCCGCCGCCGCCCTTTATTTCGACTGTCGGAACTATTTCCAGCTCGACATCCATATTATTTACCCCTATCACGGTGAAATACCCGGGACCGTCGCTTCCCACTCCGGTCTGGTCTTCATAAGTTGAAACATAGTAATCATTTCCAAGTTTTTTCGAAGGGAACAGGAGTGATGCGTCATTTGATGAAAGATTTTCAAAAGGATTGAACTGGTATATCGTTACAGGAACATCGCTCTGAATATGATAGCTCAGGAAACTTGCCGAAGTCCCGATAAGCATTCTGTCGTCTTTTCTGGGAGTTACAAGAATGATCTCTTTTGGCGGAATGGTGATGGCAAAGCCGGAATCTTTGTTGTCGCATTTCATCGCATCATAAGGATTGCCGAAGATGTCATTTTCAACAGTTTTATAACAGTAGGCAAATTCACTGACCGGTGTTTCTGTTCCGTCCGGAAGGGTTTTAAGCAGCTTTATTGTTGCTGTAAGAGTAGGATGTGTGTTCGCGATCGCTACTGAAAAGCTGTCATGCTCTGTCACAAGTTCTGTTTTTCTGCCGTTGTAGAGTTTTGCTGTGTAGAACTCACATCCTTCATAACTGCTTCCAGATGCCGCACAAGCCTCCGATTCACATTTTCCGAAAAAACAGACGAGTCCGTTTTCACATGTTTCGACAGGAGTTTCATTCAGACCGGTCCCTTCAGCATTGCATTCATAGACTGCGTCATTGTCAGAAGGGTTGCAGACTCTCATTCCTGGAGTGCAGGTTATTGACGGATCTTCATTGTCAGGGGTCTCTTTGCTGTCATCATCGGTTTTAGATGAGTTGTCATCTGAGTTTTCGGTGTCACTGCCGGCTGAATCACCGTCAGCAGACGGATCATTGTCGGTCGCTTCAGAGTCATTGAGGTTCTCATTTTCGGAAACGGACTCTTCATCTTTTGTACAGGAAAGGAAGAACACAGTAAATACGAAAACAATAAAAACAATTACATTCTTCATTCAACATCTCCTTGTTAGACAGAAAACATTCACACACAGGCCGATAATAGGTGATATGCGACTTTATGTCAAAAAAACAGATGATGAAAAACGGGAATTCGGTTCATACACGGTAACTTATTGTCAGTCCGTGTCCGATGGGAAGTATTGTGGAAAAGAGTTTTTTGTGTGCAAAAACGGCTCTGTTGTAGTCGTGGGTGTAGTCGCCAAGTCCGCTTCTTACTGTTTCAATGACTCTGAAAAGGGTGTCGTCAGCGATGATTATCCCCCCTTTTTTGCACAATTTAACAGTGTTTTCAAGCATTAACGGGTAAAGATATTTTCCGCTGTCCTGAAATATCAGGTCATATTTTTTCTTCTTTGAAATAAGCTCAGGAAGAACAGTTTCGATCTTTCCTTTGATAAGCTCAACATTGTCAACTCCTGCTTCATTCAGGTTTTTCTGCGCTTCCTCGGCCATTCTGTCGTGTCCTTCAATGGTGGTAATGTGACCGCCTGTTCCTTTTAAAGCGTTCGCCATCCAGATGCTTGAATAACCATTGCTGGTTCCAAGTTCAAGCACTTTTTTGGCTTTTGTCAGTTTTATCAGAAAAACCAGCAGTTTCCCGATCTCCATTTCGATCATAGGCTGTATATCATTGCGGCTCCGGTTTACTTTTTTCAGTTCGTCAAGAAATCCGTTATCGTGTTTTATAAAATCGCTCAGATACTGTGCTGTTCTTGTGTCCATGTTTGACTCCTTATAACAAGTTGAATTTTTTCATTTTTTTCCACAAAGCGACAGTGCTTATCCCAAGATGTGCAGCAACATCCTTCCTTGCAAATTTATACTTTTTAAGCAGTTGTGCAAGTTCTTGTGCATTTACCGGAGCCCTGCTGAATTTATTCTGTTTTGAGCCATTCTCAATAGTTTTTGCAAAATATCCGGTCTTTGAGGAAACAATGCTTTCGGGAAGGTCCGCTGATGTTATCTCACCGTCACTTCTGAAAATGAAAGCATACTCGATGGCGTTTTCAAGTTCTCTGACATTACCGGGCCAAGTATGGTCCATGATGATCTGCAGAGCTGAACGGCTGATACCTGAAACGCTTTTTCCATATTTTAAGTTCAGTTTTTCGATCAGATGCTCTGTTATCAGAAAGATGTCTGAACCCCTTTCCCGCAAAGGTGACGTTCTCAAAGGGAACACATTGAGCCGGAAAAAGAGATCTTCTCTGAATTTTCCATCGGCAACCATCTGTCTTAGATCTCTGTTCGTAGCTGTGATAAGCCTTATGTCAACTTTTCTTTCCCTGTTCTCTCCGACACGGGTGATCACTTTCTCCTGAACAGCCCGAAGCAGTTTGACCTGCGTTGAAGAGGATATGTCGCCAATTTCATCCAGAAAAAGGGTTCCACCGTCAGCAGCTTCGAATTTTCCAGCCCTATCGCTTACTGCGCCGGTGAAAGATCCTTTTACATGACCGAAAAGTTCGCTTTCAAGAAGATTTTCAGCTAAAGACGAGCAGTTTACCTTGATGAAAGGACCTTTTCTTCTTGAACTTTCATTGTGTATCGCTGAAGCCGCAAGCTCTTTTCCTGTTCCGCTTTCACCTGTTATCAGAACTGTGACATCGCTAGTTGAAGCAAGCTCAATATGTCTGAAAAGGGTTTTCATCGGTTCACTTTCACCGATCATGTTGTGAAACTGTGTTTTTGATATCTCATTAGCAGGGAGAATGTTGCATCCTTCAAGTCTGGTAAGATCGGTGACACAGAAAATAACGGCATCAGAGATGTTTTCAAAGGGTGCGCTTATTCCCGAAATGAAAACAGGTTTAAATCCGCCATCCCTTTTTGAAAGGTAAAGATGTCTCTGGATAACTTTTTCCCCCTGTTTGCAAAGGCAGTCGCTGTCATCAGGTTTCATAAGCTCTCCGCCCGATCTTCTGAATTCAAAAGCGGCAATACCCCGTCTTGAAACAAGATTTCTCGTAACTCCGGCAAGTTCAAGCATTGTTTCATTGACGAAATGGACATTATAATTTCTATCTGTCACGAATACTCCGCAGGGTATAGCCTCTATCAGCCTGTTCTTTTTCATGAAGCCTCTCAAGTTAATTAACAAAATCAAGTTAATATAACATAATTCTTTAAGTTAATGCAAGTTATTTCTTAAAAGGTCATTTTCCAGTGGTTTTTTCAGGCACGGTTATTGTATATATTTACTGTCTTTTATTTGGAGGTGTGATTTGAAGAGCTATTTTACATTTTTTATTTTTGCAGTTATTGCCGCAGGTGTTATTTATCTTAATTTCCCATCTGATGAAGGGGAAGATGTTGCTTTGGAGTCATGTGAGCACGGTGTCAGCGTGATCTCATTTTCTTCTCCTAACTGTACCGCCTGTGACAGACAGAAAAAAGAGCTTGAAAAAGTTGAAAGATCAATGTCTGTTGATGCAGGATTCAAGAGAGTTGACATAACAAAAGACCTCGTCAGTGCGGATCATTATCAGGTCGGCATGGTTCCGACAATAATTGTGACCAATGACGGAGTTGAAGTGGAGAGATTAAGCGGAATTCAGAATTCAGATCATATCGGAGAGATAATAAACCGCGAAGTTATAAAAGGCGATCATTGTAGAAACGGGATCAGCAAAGAGGTGAAAAATGGCTGTAAATGTTAATTCAAAAAGGTGTCCGGCAAATCACAAATGTCCTTCAGTAAGGATATGTCCGACAGGAGCATTGATCCAGAAAGGGTTTGAAGCACCCGAAGTCATAGCTGACCTTTGTACAAATTGCGGAAAATGCATAAGGTTCTGTCCTTACAGCGTTTTTTCATTGGAGAATAAAAAATGATCGCAAAATATCTTATTCCAGTTGCCGGTGTTCTTGGAGGAGGTGTACTGGGGTTTCTTTATTACCGTTTTGTAGGGTGTTCAAGTGGAGCATGTCCTTTGACATCAAATCCATGGATAACGGTTGCATATGGAGCGATGATCGGATTTTTTCTTACAAAATAAATTATCATCCCTGAAAATTTTGACAATCCATACTTTTAAGTGCTATGTTACCAACCGGCATAAATTTATTCGGAGGGGTAAATGAGAGTTGAGCAGATTTCAGTCCTTTTAAGAAATGAACCTGGTGTTCTGAGCAAAATACTTGAAGCGATAAGCAACGGTAATATAAACATTCTCGGACTTACCATCAATGAGACCGCCGCTTTCGGAGAACTCAGGATTGTTGTCAGTGACACAAATAAGGCGAAAGACATTCTTGAAAAGATAGATGTCTCATATAACATCGTAAAGATAATTGTGGTATCACTTCCCGATAAGCCGGGTGAACTGATGAAGATAGCTAAGCTTTTGAGCGATAATGACATAAACATTGATTACATGTATACCCTTTCTGCCGGCAGGAACAATGCTTTCATCGCAATAAAAAGCTGGGATATGCCTGCGACTGAAGAGATACTTGGTGAAAAGGGAATGAAAATCGTTTCAATTAATGAGATAATCAAATAAATCCAGGGGGATAAATGTCAAGAACTATTCTCGTTTCTTTGGTTCTGTTTCTGTTTTTCAACCTTCTTTCTCAGGATACAGTTCCTGAAGAGGCGGCTGTTGAACCATCTGAGGAGTCTTCCGTGGATTCTGCTGAAGCTGAAGAGCTGAAACCTGCTGAAGAGCCGAAACCTGTCGAAGAGGTGCAAACCGCTGAAGAGGAAAAGTCTGAGAAAATAACACCTCAGCTTGTTGATGAGCCGGCTGTTGAGGAGAAAAGTGTCCCTGCGATGAAGGTTGTTGACGGGAAACCTGCTAAATATTTCGAGCTATACGGTTATTTCTCATTTGCTAACAAGTTCACATACAACATGGCTCTTAACGGCAACAATCCTTATCTTATGAAAAAGAACAGCATAAGAGATACAACTTATGATGACGACACTGATCAATTTGAATTGAAAGATCCTTCGAGAGAGGATATTTTAAGCTGGGCATGGATGAAACTTCATCTTGAGCCGGTGATAAATGTTGCCGAAACTCTCGAGATACACACAAAAATGTCGATTTTTGGAAATACAGCACTCGGTGCAGATAATTTTGAAGCCGACACAAAAGGTAACGGACTTTTAAGAGATGCACAGCTAAGCACTTCGGCCGACATTGTTTTTGAAGGTCTTTGGGGAACGGTTGATACCCCTATCGGTGAACTGAAGGCTGGCCGTATGCCTTTTCACTGGGGCCTTGGAATACTGTATAACGATGGAAACAGGATCAATCATCAGTCGACTGGTAACTATCTTGACAGGATCCAGCTCACCATCCCGGTAGCAGGATTCAAGATAATTCCCGCTTTTGACATTGCTTCAACCGGAGTTCTTGACAAATATCAGGATTATTTCATAGATTCATCTCAAAAGGATGACGGATATAACATCAGCGCAATGTTCACCATGAGCGAAGATGATCCGGCACTTCTTGAGAACAAGTTGCTCAACGAACAGACAGTTGTCGAGTTCGGTGCGATGGTCATGTTCTCATGGAAGGATAAGGGGTCAGGTGCATGGAAGCAGGATACCGGAACTGTTGAACCTTTGAATGACAGATATTCTGATGATGCCGTCACATATGCTTTTACCAAGCAGGACGCAAAATTATGGAAAATAGACGGCTGGTTTAACATTCATCACCGTAATTTCTCGTTTAAGACCGAGCTTGCTTTTCTTACAGGCGGTATAGGAAAAATGCTTCTTGATGACGGCAAAACTGAAAAGGAAGTTAAAGCGGAAATGGTTGGTGTGGCTATAGAGATGGAATACAGGGCAGTACCTAAAAAATTTCATCTGTCACTTCTCACGGGCCTCGCTTCTCCCGATGATGCCGACAATGTTCAGGCAGATTCATGGAGCACTCCCGGAAGATCTGTAAACAACAGTTCCGTGAACACCGACGCCAAAGTCCAGAATTACAGGTTTAACAAGGACTACGATTTCAATTCAACATTGTGGAATCAGTTCATCGGAAGATTCACAGCAGGGTATTATGCCAGTCTTTTCGGCACATACTACATTCTTGATGAATTGAAGGTTGATCTCGGTGCCACATATTCAATGGCTCTGAAGGAAGAGAATTCGTTTGGCGGAAAAGGTCTTCCAAGTGCGATCGAACCTTTCGTTGCGATTGATTATGCAAATAAAAGTGGTCTTCGGGGCGGAGTCAGATATCAGCTCGGAGTTCCTTTCAGCGGACTTGAAGTGGAGGATTCTGAAGGTGATGTGGTAAAGGCAGGGCTTTTTCACTATCTTAATGTATATCTGGGCATAGTTTTCTAACTTTTTATAAATTATAATTTTCAGGAGCGGATCATGTTCAAATCTTTTGATGAAATTATTTCAGAAGTTAAGAAAAATGTTAAAAAACAAAGAGTTGCAATCGTGGGAGCAGACAAGGATGTTGCAATCGAGGCTGCTGCTGACATAGTTGCGGAAAATCTCGGAGAGCCGGTGCTTTTCGGTCCGAAAGAAAAAATTGAAAAACTCTGGAAAGGGACGGTTCTTGAAAACAAAGTTGAAGTGGTTGACTGTTTTGATCCTGAAATGTGCTGTACCCGTGCAGTTGATTACGCAGTTGAAGGCAAAGTTCATCTTATTTTGAAAGGGACCGTTGAAACAGCAATGCTGATGAAAGCCATTTTCAGGAAAGAGAACGGTCTGAAGGATTCGCCCATTGTGAGTGATGTGCTTGTTTTTGAAGATCCGCTCGGAGATGAAAACAAAAGGCTCATCGGCCTAACTGATGGTGGACTTATTCCTCTTCCCGATCTTGAGACAAAGATCGAGATGACAAGAAGTGCAGTAAAAGTTTTCCACAAACTCGGTTTTGAAAAACCGAAAGTCGCCTATATTTCCGCAGTTGAAAAAGTGAGCCCTAAAATTCAGTCAACTGTTGATGCGGCTGAAATACAGAGAAGAAAGGCGGAAGGAGAGCTTGAAGACATCAATGCTTATCTTGAAGGTCCTTATGCAATTGACAATGTTATAAGCGAATATGCCGCAAAAGTTAAAGGAATTGAATCAGTTATGGCTGGAAGTGCTGACATTCTCGTTATGCCTAACATCGAATCGGGCAATGTTCTCGGCAAGATCGCAAACTACTGGGGAAATGCGGCTAACGGCCATGTAATAACCGGAGCAAAAGTTCCTGTTCTCATTACTTCAAGAGCCGATGACGCAAAAACAAAACTCAATTCAGTAGCTTTGGGAATACTCGTAAGTTTCTAATATGATTCAAGAAAAAGAAATCAAATATCCAGTCACAATAGATCTTAAAGTTATAATGACAAGTGATGCAGGTGATGAAAAGAACATTAATGATCTGAATAAAATTCTTAGTAAATTCAATGTTCCTCTTAAAAAAGAGTGGATCGTCTCAAAAAGTAACGCCGGAAACTATATGTGCTACACCGGGAAAGTCTATATCGCCTCAAAAGATGTAATGTATATGCTTTTTGAAGAACTTAAGCGACATCAATCGGTGAAGTTTGCTATTTGAGAGTTTAGTTTTATCTCTTCACATTTCTCACAGCGTTTTTCAACTGTTCCATCGTCGGAAGTTTCGGTTGATATGTCGCAATAAATATTTTTTCCTCAAGTCCGCATAGAGCATATTGAGCTTCCTCAATTCCAGATTCTGAGCAGATAATCAGTCCGATGGTCTCTTTTTCATGCTCATACTGCCGGTTAATTCTAAAATAACTGACATATTTATTCATCTGTCCGACATCTCTTGCATCAAGTTTTTTTGTTTTCAGTTCAACCAGAATATTGCAGGGAATTCCTTTGTGATAAAGAAGAATGTCAATGTAATGATTCAAACCGTCAATTTTTATAGGAACTTGTCTGCCACAGTAAGAAATTTCGTGACCGAGTTCACGCAAAAAAGAATCAATGTTATGCACAATTCCGTTTTCAAGCTCTTCTTCATTTTGATATGTTCCTGCAAAACCGAGATTATATTCAGCTTTAAATATTTCCAGAACATTCGAAATGGGTTGCTTTTTTCTGGCAGGGAGCTTTTCATCGTTTGAAATAGAATTGTTAAAAAGATTGCTTTTTATTTTTATACGAAGTTCCCGGACACTCCAGTTGTTATTAATAGCGTTGTTTTGGTAAAACAGCCGCTCTTTATTATTTTCAATATCAACGAGTTCTTTATAATGATTCCAACTCAATTGTGGCGACACTGTAGCCACAATCTCATATAACCTGAAAAATCTAATAATTCTATACAGTTCCCTTCTGTTTATCCCGAGATCAAAAGATATCTGAGCAACAAGTTGTTTGCCGTAATCAGCCCTTTCCTTATTTTCAATTTCATCTCTTACAATCCGTTCACCGATCTGCCAATATGTTTGAACTTTGATGTTGTCAACAGCTTTATAAGCTCTTGCCTGACCTTTGCTTAAAATGCTTTTCAGCTCGTTAAGCAGATTCCTGTAACCTTCATGATCTTTTGAAATAATTTCTGATTTTCTCATCTCTTCCTCTAATCAAAACTAAACACAGTCAAATATAGCGACTTGAATTGTTTTCGTCAAATTATTTATATTGTTGTTTGGTTATGGATTTTCCGGGAATGTTTTTGTGAAAGAAACCTACTCGCCGTCAGGGGTGTTGGCGCATCTGATGGGTTCTTTGACTGTGCAGTAATCTGTCATGGGGACATTTGCGATTCTTGCGTCAACCCAGTCAAACTGTTCTTCAAGTGACCATGCCCAGCCGTCAACATGTCCTGCGCCCTGACACATTTTATAATTGATTTTGTATCCCTGCTCACAGAGTTTCTGGAATGATGCAGTTTCAATGCCCGGATCTACGAGGTCATCGAGTTCCCCAAGCACCATCAATGCCGGAATGTCATCAATTCTTGGAAGGGGAGATGTCGGAAGGGTATTCACTTCAACAAAACAGCCCCAAGGCGGCATGTTGACAAGGAATGGTTCAACGGCGGCTTCATCCAGAATTTTTGTTGAATAAAGATCATCAAGAGAATCCATTCCGTCAACTGAATCGCCCATGTCGCATCCTGGATCAATTGCCGCAACAGGGAAGTCCACATCAAAAGGGGATACAAAAACTTCGGAAAGATTAGTGTGATCTCCTCTGTACCATGAATTTGAGGTCAAAAGGAAAAGAGCGGTATTTCCGCTTGCTTTTACAAAATTCTGCAAAGCAGTCTGAGCATGAGTCGCAAGATCGGTTGGCGGAATTCCCCATGAAGCACCTTTTATAACAAGTTCAGGAGCGTAATAGGGCTGATATCTTGTTGTAAATGCGGCGGCGTGTCCACCCTGAGAACCGCCGATTATTGCATTGTCACCCGGTGTCGCTTTTGCACCGATCAGCGAAAGAAGATTTTTTGCCGCTCGCATCATGTCAAGAACAGAGATCGCAGTCGGCTCCGCTATCAGATAAGGATGAACTTCTGTTGACGGTTCTCCCATACTTTTAAGCCCGATATAGTCAGGAGCAATAATTATATATCCGAAAGATGCAAGAAGAACCCCGGTTCCTGTCGCTTCACCTTCGGCAGTTTCATCAGTTGAAGGAGCGCAGGCATCAGCAAATCCGCTTGCAGTCCCGTGCAGAATGCTCACAACTGGAAAAGTTTCAGTGTTGTCTTTAAGGTCGGGAAATGCAACGATTCCTGTGGCGTCAACAAGTTTTCCTTTGTCCTGAGTCTGATATCTTATTTTGAATATCCTGACATCATGTTTCGGTCGTCTGACAATATTTCTGCTTTTAACTTCGTCATTTGTTTCCATCAATGTTATAAGAGCAGTCTTTTTTCTTGCAGCAATACCTTCAAGGTCGGTAAGGAGTTCTTTGCTTTCAAGAATAAATCCAAGCCCTGTCCCCATCGGCAGATCTTCCTGCTTAAGCCAGTTATATTCATTAATTCCGCATAATGCCGGAGCAACTCTCGGATCGTAGGGAACAAAAGTGTCTTCATCGGCTTCTTCATCAATTTCTTCGTCAATAATTGTTTCGTCAGCAGTTTCATCAACTGTCTCGTCAGGAGTTTCAACTTCATCAACTGTCAGATCTGCGACTTCATCAACGGTTTCATCCGACTCCGTTAAAACTTCATCGGACAGGTCATCGGATAAGTCGTCGGTGACATCAGTTTTCTTGTCACCTGAGCAGGAAACAAAAGATAAAACAATAAAAACAACAAAACACACTTTTACGATTTTTTCAAAACTTACCATTTCTTAACCCTCACTTAACTTTAATACTCGACACACAAGTCGCAATTATCCATAAAATGACTTTTTCGTCAAGGCGATATTGTTGAATAACATGCAAATTTCGGTAATATGGGCTTTATGAAAGCTTTTCTTGAGCCATATTACGGCGGAAGCCACAAAAGTTTCGCCGATTCAGTTATTAAAAGATTCCCTGATGAATTCATCCTTTTTACTCTTCCTCCAAGACACTGGAAGTGGAGGATGCACGGTTCTGCTGTGACATTTGCTGAACAGGTTATTGCAACAGGCATAGAGTTTTCAGAGATATTTGTGACATCACTGATAGATCTGGCCCTTTTAAAATCACTTCTTGGTTCAAGACTTCCTGAATGTCGCAACACTATCTATTTTCACGAAAACCAGCTTTCATATCCCTGGTCAGATATAGATAAAGGTCCCGAAGAAAAAAAAGACATGCACTACGGGTTTTTAAATTTCACTTCAGCACTGACTGCTGATAGAGTTGTGTTTAACTCTGAGTTTAATAAAAACAGTTTTTTCAGCAACTTAACTCCTTTTTTAAGATCATTCCCCGATTGCCGGCTTGATAAAAGAATAGATGAAATATTAAAAAGATCTGAAGTGATCTATCCCGGAATTGAACCGGTTCCTGAATTTGAACGGATTGAAAATGAAGTGCCTGTGATCTTGTGGAACCACCGCTGGGAATACGACAAAAACCCCGATGAATTTTTTCTGGCTCTATTTAAGTTAAAAGAAAAAGGGGTGAAGTTTAAGCTTGCAGTTGCCGGAGAAGAAAAGGTGCGAGCTCCTGAAATATTCGGTGTTGCAAAAGAAAATCTCAAAAATGAAATAATATCGTTCGGTTATCTTGAAAACAGGGCGCAATATGCTGAGCTGTTGAAAAAAGGTGACATCCTGCCAGTCACATCCAACCACGAATTTTTCGGAATAAGTGTCCTCGAAGCCGCATCGGCAGGAGTCATCCCCATACTTCCGCAAAGACTCAGCTACCCCGAACTTTTCCCGTTAGAAAATTTCAGCCATCTGTATTATGAAAATGGACAACTTGCTGAATACATTGAGAAAACAATAAGTAGTTTAAACAGTTTCAACAGATTAGAGATCAGGAAAAGAGCTAGCTGTTTCAATAACTCACAGTCGTTATCAGCTTTCCTAAAATTCTGAAATCTTCGCGGTAGGTAACTTCGATCGGTGAATATTTGTCATTTTCAGGCATGAGAAGAACTTTGCCGTTATCCATTTTAAGCCGTTTTATGGTTGCTTCGTTATCAATGAGAGCGGCAACGATCTCGCCGTTCTCTGCAACGGGCTGTCTGCGGATGATTACAAGATCTCCCTGATTAATTCCGGCATTTATCATGCTGTCGCCTTTGACTTTGAGGGCGAAAAACTTCCCTTTGCCGATACTGCTTTCATCGACAAGGATTTCACTTTCAAAATTTTCATCAGCAAGTAACGGCTGTCCGGCGGCTATTGTTCCAAGAACAGGTATTTTGATAAGTCTGACCTTCTCTTCTGTAAGGTTAAGATCATTTTTTCTGTCAATGATCTCTATTGATCTTGCCGCTTTCTTCTGCCGTTTTATGAAACCTTTCTTTTCAAGACGGTCAAGTTGTTCAAAAACACTTGTAGCAGTAATTCCAAGCTCTTTACCTATTTCCCTTGATGTCGGAGGGAAACCGTTTTTTTCAATGTGGCTTCTGATTGATTCAAGAACCTTCCGCTGTGAAACCGTAAGGTCGTCATTTAAAAAATTTCTCATAATATCACCTCATAAATGATAAGAACTCGGCAATTATATACCTGAAAAATATAAGGGTCAAGAAAAAAAGTTTGAAATTTTATAAGTAAGTGGTATAAAGCAAGCCGTTTTAGTCGGGATGTAGCTCAGCCTGGTAGAGTACTACGTTCGGGACGTAGGAGTCGCTGGTTCGAACCCAGTCATCCCGACCATTTT
>CAZVWR010000008.1:0-90038 GCA_964630905.1 uncultured Spirochaetales bacterium
TCTTGTCTGAAATCGAGGTTTTTGAAAAATAAATGCGAAAAACACAAAAATTTGCATGGAGGTTGTGATGCTTGTTGATTTCACGATAAAGAATTACCGCTCGTTTAAGAATGAATCTCTTTTCAGCATGGTTGCTGAAAAAAAGAAAGAGGATATTCCTAAAAACCTGTTCAACATTTCTGAGGATAGTGACATTTCTCTTTTGAAAACGGCTGTTGTTTATGGAGCGAATGCTTCAGGAAAATCGAATCTTCTGCTGGCTTTTGAAACGCTTAAAAACTTCATTTTGAACTCAACTGATTTGAAGCTCGATCAGGAAATTCCTTTCTACAAACCATTTCTGCTTGATGTTGAAACCAGAAACCAGCCGATGCTTTTTGAGATCGAATTTATCACTGCTGAACCGATGAGATATAGATACTCTGTTGAATTTGATAAAACGCAGATAATTTCTGAAAAACTGATTTTCTTTCCTGAAAAGAACGGACGGAATCTTTTTGAAAGAGACGGTGTAACTGGTAAATATAGTTGGGGAAGAGATTTGAAAGGCAAAAAGGAATCTCTGACGGGTGAAGTGCTCAAAAATGTCCTTTTTCTTTCAAAAGCTGCCAACAATAACGAAAGCGATGAAAGATTAAGAGCTATTTATAGATATTTCAGAACGAATTTTATGTTTCATACATCTGCTGATTCATCCAGAACAGAAGTTTATTTAACAAGTTTAAAAATGAATGATTTGTCGCAGAAAGGTTTCAACGAAAGTCTGATTGAGTTTTTAAAATCTGCTGATCTTGGCATTTCTTCAGTAAGGGTGAGAAAGGAAAAAACAATAAATGATCTGTCAACCAAAGTTGATATAGGTCACAGAGTTTTCAGCAGAACGAATGAAACAGGAGAAGATCATTTTTTTCAATTACAGGATGAATCTGCGGGAACAATAAAAATGTTCGATCTTGCAGGGAAAATTATTGACACTTTGCAAAAAGGAGATGTTATTGTAATTGATGAACTTGACAGCAGTTTTCATCCTTTGATGTCAGAATACATCCTTTCAATTTTCAATGATCCTGTTAAAAATCCGAAAAATGCTCAATTAATTGTTGCAACACACGATGCTTATCTGCTCGATTCAGAAAAATTGCGTAGAGATCAGATATGGTTTGTTGAAAAAGATAAGTACGGTGCATCAAATTTATACAGTCTTGATGAATTTGAAAAAAGTGAAGTAAGAAAAAATGTTCCATTTGACAGATGGTATCTTTCCGGCAGATTCGGAGCATTGCCACTCATTGACAAAAAACTTTTCTCAGTTGTTGAAGAAAAACAATGAAAACAGCTAATTATGATGATTGCAGCATATACGAACTTAATCCATACACCAATGTTGATGAACTTCTTCATGCAATTGAAAATCTGCGATCAGAATATCAAAGAACTCCGGTTTTTTTGTTTAGATATTAATTGAGAGGAGACCAAAATGAAAAAAGTTTTAATTATCATCGCATCGGTGATTCTGGTTTTAATTATTGGCGGGTTCATATTTTTTCAGGTGACTGTGAGGAAGATGAACGAAGAGGTGAACCGCGAGTTTGAAAACATGTCTGAGGTTGATCTTTCTGCAATTTCTGATGGTGTTTACAGTGCAAAATGGGGGAGTTTTCCTGTCATTGCCGACCTTGAAGTAGTTGTCGCAGGTGGAAAGATCGAAAAGATCAATATGAAGAAAATGGAAAGCGGCAAAGGTTATGAAGGTCTTGAAACCATTGACAGAATTATTCAAAACCAGAAAGTGAAAGTCGATGCTGTAACAGGTGCTACTTCAAGTAGTAAGGTCATAATGATCACAACCGCAAAAGCTCTTGAAAATAAACAGTAATTACAGTATCTTAAGAAAAATCGTGCAAATTGAAAGTTGCACTTGCAATTTACATAAAATAGTGTAATATACCTATATTGTTGTCCTTTTTCAGGTGCAGAAATGATAGAAAGAGATGCTTCAGAGGTTTTGTTAAGATTTTCCAGGCAGTATCCTGTTATTACGGTGACAGGTCCGAGACAATCAGGTAAAACCACCCTCGTAAAACATCTGTTTAAAGACAAACCTTATTTCAATCTTGAGCAGATCTCCCATTTTGAGTTTGCTTCCAATGATCCGGAGGGTTTCATTGCACAGATGAAAGACGGCGGAATTATCGATGAAATTCAGAGAGTTCCGAAACTGTTGAGTCAGATTCAGGCTGTGAGTGATGAAAAGAAGGAAAATGGACAGTTTATTCTCACTGGCAGCAGTCAATTTGAACTTTTAAGTGGCGTTTCTCAGTCTTTAGCCGGTAGAACCGCGCTTTTGACACTTCTTCCGCTTTCATTGAATGAACTGAAGAAAGCCAGAATGAATTTTTCAAATACTTTAAATATTTATCAAGGTTTTATGCCCAGAATCATTGACGAAAACCTTAATCCATCGGAAGCACTCGATTTTTATTTCAGAACATATGTTGAACGGGATGTAAGAAATCTTCTGCAGGTAAAAAATCTTTCACAGTTTCAGATGTTTGTTAAAATGTGTGCCGGAAGAACCGGGCAATTGTTGAATTTAAGTAATTTAGGCAGTGATGTCGGTATTTCTCATACAACTGCAAAAGAATGGATCGGCATTCTCAAAGCCAGCTATATTATTTTTACACTTGAGCCATTTTCAGAAAATATCGGGAAGCGGCTTATGAAAGCACCGAAACTCTATTTTCATGATGTTGGACTTGCCGCATTTCTACTGGGAATTGAAAACGAAAAACAGATCATGACGCACCCTCTTTACGGCAATTTGTTTGAAAATATGATTGTTTGTGAGTTTTTAAAGTATCGTTTTAATTCCGGAAAACCTGCCAATATGACTTTTTACCGTGATAGTTCGGGTAATGAGGTTGATATAATCTGCAATATTGCAAACATGAAACTTCCGGTTGAAATTAAAGCAGGAATGACGGTTCGGGATGATTTTTTTAAGGGGTTGAATTACCTTGAGAAAAATCTGAAAGATCTTAAAGATGAGAAAATAATTGTCTATGGTGGCGATTCTATTCAGCGAAGAACCAATGCATTGATAATTCCTCCAAATGAAATTCATCAGGAACTGAAAAATATCTGGAAATAACCTTTTGGAATAGGAGTTTGAAATGACAGATGTTTTTTTTAAAGATATTGCAAAAGCACATGACCTGATAAGACCTTTTATTACAAAAACGCCGGTGATGAATAGCGGCGAGATTGATGAAATTGCCGGTTGTCAGATATTTTTCAAGTGCGAGAACTTTCAGAAAGTGGGTGCTTTTAAATTCCGTGGAGCGACAAATGCCGTCATGAGCCTGAGCGAAGAGCTTGCTTCAAAAGGGGTTTGCACTCACAGTTCGGGAAATCATGCCGCTGCTCTTGCTCTTGCGGCACAAGAAAGAGGGATAAAAGCGTTAGTCGTTATGCCCAAAAACGCTCCTTTGATCAAAAAGAACAATGTGAAAAGTTTCGGAGCTGAAATAATTGATGTTGAACCGACACTCAAAGCAAGAATTGAAGGGCTTGAAAAAGTTGTTGCGCAAACCGGAGCGGTGTTCATTCATCCGTATGACAATCAGAAAGTGATTGCAGGGCAGGGAACTGCTATAAAAGAACTTATGGAAGAGATCGGGCTTATGGATGCTGTTATCACTCCTGTGGGCGGCGGAGGACTTCTTTCGGGAACCTCGATCGCTGCTAAGGGAATGCTGCCTGAAGTTGAAATCTATGCAGGAGAACCGAGCGGTGCTGATGATGCATTCAGGAGTTTAAAAGAAGGAATCCTTCTGCCGATGGAAAACCCGGATACGGTTGCCGACGGACTTCGCACATCTTTGTCGGAACGGACTTTTTCTATAATAAGATCAAATGTTTCTGCGATTTTTCCAGTTGAAGATGAACTGACAGTTTCCTCACAGAAGCTGGTGTATGAGAAACTGAATATATTAATTGAACCGAGCTCTGCCGTGCCACTTGCCGCAATACTCAAAAATAAAGAAATATTTGCCGGGAAAAAAGTCGGACTGGTGATTTCAGGTGGAAATGTTGAGAGATTATTTTCCTGACACTTTCTTTGCAAAAGCGGCAAGATCGCTGTTGAGCCGGCTGAACTTTGCTCCGTACTGAGAGATCTTTTTCATAACGGAATCGACATCTTTGACAATGTTGTCACCTTCTATTCTGCATTCAGTTGAATATTCACTTTTATTTTGCGTACAGTTTTTGATGAATTCATTAATTCTGACGGTGCTGAGACCTAAAAAGTCAATAAATCCGGCACTTTCCTTTTCAAGTGATTTCATCGTTTCAACATATCCAAGATAAGTTTCCACAAACCCTTTTCCATCCATTCCCTTGAGCACTTCAAGATCATTGACACTCAGATCTATCCTCTGTTTAAGCTGATCGTTCTGAAGCTGAAGATTCCCGATGTAAAACGAAATCTGCCTGTTTGCATTTTCCATTTTGACAGCAATTTCAGCAATAGAGAGCTTGTGAAGCTCCATTTCAAGAGTTCTGAGTCGTTCTTTTTCAACGGTGTATGCCTTGAGTTTTGCATTTCCTTCATCAAAAACCTGAGTGAGCTTATTTTCAGCTTCAGTGCATGCTTTTTCAGAATATTTTATAGTGCACGAGCTGTTTGTGATGTCGATGTTCCGTGTCATTGACTGGCATGTTTCTCTCAGATTTTTGTTGACTGAAATAAGTGAAGTAACCCCTTTGAGCAGATATTCAGTTCTATCTCTGATCTCTCCTGAACTGTTATTAAGTGCGGACGAGAATTTAATTCTGGATTTTTCAAGAATTACCGAGTCATCAATAAGCCCTTTCTGCATGGTCATAACAAGGTCTCTTTTGACTCGGAGAGAATCGTTTATCTGCTGATCGTGCTCTTTTTTTGACCAGTCGTTCTTTTCTTTATTGATGATTGCCGCTTTTTTTGCCGAATTTTCCATTTCATCAAGATCTTTTCTTAAACTTTCCTTTTCATCATTTACGAGTTCAGCGGCTTTTACCACTTTGTCGTCAAGGGCTTCGCAAAGTACGAACAACTCATCTGTGTCAACAATTTTGCAGTTTGCATAATAGTTTGTTACAGCGGTTTCGTAGGCGGAAATGTGATCTTTTAAAGGCACGAGCCGTCTTTTTGCGGAATTTCTTGCATTGCAATATATCTGAAGTTCGATCAGGACGCTTTTATCAAGTCCTTCTGCTGGTTTTTCGCAGCCCCTTTCATCTTTTGAAAGTCCTTTTTCAAGGTCGGCGATCATTTTACGATCTGCAGTTATCTTTGTATTTTCTTCTTTAAGCGAACTTCCATATATCGAAAAACATAATCCGGATAAAATGAGAACTGTTGCAATCCCTTTCAATTTTGCACTCCATCAAATCAGCGCATATATTTTAATGATAAGGGAAAAATAGACAATTTTTTGATGATTGTTAGAATTGACAAGTTTTTTTAGGAGTTGTCTATGATCTCAGTCATTCAGAGAGTGGCAGACGCATCGGTTTCAGTTGATGGAAGTATCATTTCTTTAATAAACAAAGGGCTTTTAGTTCTTGCAGGAATTGAAAAAGGGGACACTGCGGCAGATCTTGAATACTCGGCAAAAAAAATAACGGAATTAAGGATATTTGAAGATGATGCAGGGAAAATGAACCTCTCAGTTGCCGATGTAAACGGAGAAATTCTTGCCGTCAGCCAGTTCACACTTTTAGGCAATGTGCAGAAAGGGCGCCGTCCCGGATTTGACAACGCAATGCCGCCAGAAATCGCAAAAGCGATGTTCGATGATTTCGTCAACCTTATCTCAAAAACAGTTTCAATAGTAAAAACAGGCAGTTTCGGCGCTCACATGGAAGTGTCACTTATCAATGACGGTCCAGTCACATTCGTCATAGATTCAAGAAAAAGAGTTTAGGAAAGTTTGATAAAAAACTGATTTAGTTTATTATTTCCAAGTTGTTTAAATATTTTTTCAGGAGGAGATCATGAGAATTTTGAATCAAACTCTTTATATCGCGGTGATTTGTGCCGCTCTGCTTTGTTCATGTTCAAAAAGGGAGTCGATGCTGTTCGCTCCGGCATTTGATCGCGGCGGTGCTGAGGAATCAAAGATCGGTGTCAGGGGCTTCGGCTCTGAAAATAATGCACAAACCGTTCCTGAGGTTTCAGACCGCAGACTGGTGAAAGAGGGGCGTGTCTCTTTCCATGCTGATTCCATAACGGAAACTACTCCGAAGATCCGCCAGATGATAACTCAATATAAAGGGTTTATTTCTCGTGAAGATGCCTACAATTATACTGGAAGCAAAAGTTTTACTCTTATCGCCCGCATTCCTGTTGATTCGTTCGACAAGTTTATTGAAGAGCTTGAGCATATCGCAGGTTCTTTTGATTCAAGATCTATCGGAGTGACAGACATCACGGCTCAGTTTGTTGACAGCGAAGCCCGTCTCAAAGCGAAAAAAGAGGTCGAGAAGAACTATCTTGCCATTCTTGAAAAAGCGAAAACGATAAATGAGACACTTGCAGTCCAGAAACTGCTTGGTGAGATCCGCGGTGAAATTGAGTCAGTTGAAGGACAGCTCAAGCTCATGCAGGATCAGACGGCTTACAGCACACTCACTATTTCGTATTATGAGCAGAAAGAATCGGTATTCTCATTCGTCAGAAACATCATAAACGCATTAAAAGACGGATGGGTCGGATTCCTTCAAGTGGTCATCGCAGTGGCCTATGCCTGGGTCTTCATCGTCATAGTCGCAACATTTTTGATATTCAGAATGCTGAGAAAAAACAAAAAGAAATAGAAGCAAATGATCAGAAAACTCTTCAAACTCGATGAACCGCTTGGAAGAACGGGATTTATTCTGGGTAGTGCTGTCATATTTTTTACGATCTCAGTTTTGTTCTCAATTTTTGTTGTGATATCGCCTAGATGGTCTTTTTTGATATATTTATTATTGTTTTTAATTGTTCCGTTATCTGCTAAGAGACTGAAAGATCTTGGAAGGAATAGGCTTTTTTCGTTATTTTTGCTGATGCCAGTTCTTTTTATGTTGTTTATTGAAGGCAGGGATGTAATCAGACCGATTCTGCAAAATTTTTCAATGGAATATGCGAAAACTGTTATTTATGTAATTATGACTGTTTCTTCAGTGTCCAATTTGATATGTTTTTTTCTGTTTATTTATCTTGTTTTTAGTGAAGGCAATATTGCAGCAGAGAAATATGCGAAAAAGAAAAGCGCAATGATAATAGACAGAGTTTTCATTTGGGTGTGTGTTTTCGGTTTTTTCGCATTTCTTATCGGAAGCTGTCAATATGAAATTTATCAAAGCAAAAAAGCTGCAATGAAAGTTGTAGAAGCAGTTGACAAGTTTAAAATTGAAAAAGGTTATTATCCAAAGAAAATGGAAGAGCTTATTCCTGATTATATTGCAGAGATCCCGAAAGTGGAAGGCGGCTTTATAGGCAAAGGATTATTTTATCATCTTTATAAAAATGATGAAGATAATAGTTCAGAGTATTGTGTCGGATTCATTTATATGCCGATAAGACATGTTACATATTGTTCCAAGAACCGAGTTTGGCGTGATTGGGATTAAAGGAGGAAAAGATGAGAAAAACAATAGTTTTAACTGCTTGCATGATTCTGGCGGTGAGTTTTCTTTATGCAAAACGAATGGCTCCCGAATTGATCGATCCGGTTAAGAATGATAAATATGTTGTCACTGCACCTAATGCTTGTCACTGGCACAACGACCCTAAAACAAAAGAATTCGTCCGCCCTGGCTGCTGTTTTATGGGCGGGATTCATGTTTATGATAGAAAAACGAAGGATCTGATCTGGCGGACCCGAGTTTATGAAGTGAAGGTCAATCCTTGCGTCGAGCTCGATGTGCAGGAAGTCTATATTACAAAAATGGAGTTGAAAGGAGATATTCTGACTGTAACAAATGAGAAAAACTTTGTTTATGAAGTCGATCTGAAAAATAAGAAGATAAAGGCAGTTAAAGGAGATCTTGTTATAAAAAACAGATTTGCCGATGAATCTGACAAGTGTGATGATCCTTTCAATCCTGAAATATCTGAGCAGGGAACAGCATGTGATCAGGAAGAAGTTAAAAAAATAAAATGAAAATACTATTTATCTCTGAAAGTTAAAAATGATCAGAAAACTCTTCAAACAGCAAGAGACCATACCGAATGACGATTTTTCAAAATACATTCCTTTGTTTATTTTGATATTTGGAATTGCAACATGGATTGTTTTGATTTTATTTGTTGCTCATTCTTTTACATTATCCAATGAAGTCAAAAAGTTGCAGATAATGTCGCCGAGGACATTAACACAGCTCGCGGGAGTGATGATCAGTTTCTGGATTTCAATAGCCGGAACGATCTTGAGTTTCATTTCGTTAATTAGGGGCGTGACGACAACTCGATTTAAGGTCGGTTTTATTATGTGCCTTGCTTTTTTGCTCCCTTCATTGGCAATATTGATGTTTGGTACAAGAAGTGATTTCAGAATACATTACCTCATTATTTCTCTGATTTTCAGCCTAGCTGTTACGATCAATGTTTTAAGACACAGACCGCTTCCTAAACTGTTCGGTTCTGATTACAGTGATTTTATTTTGACCCGATGGAGAGTTGTAACTTTCTTTGTTGCGGCGGTTCCGCTGATCGCTATTGCTCCGTATACTGGTGATCCGACTTGGGATTATTTTGATGCCGGATTCATGGCGGCACTTACTTTTCTGACAGCGCCGTGGGCTGTCGGCACGATATATCGGTTCTTAAAGAAAAAAGAGTCAATTCGTACACTTATATTCGTTTTTGTTTGCTGGATGTTCACTGCAAGCTGGTCGTATGACCTTTATATTCTCATCAAAACAGGATCTTACCCTGAAACATGGGCGGCAAACATTCTCGCTTCAAGCGGACTTTATGCAAGCGGAGGACTGTTTTGGAGCCTTCGATGGAAGAAAGGCGAAGGGGCGACTTTTTCATTCATGCATGACAACTGGCCGGACAGGGATGAAGATTCACAAATCATCAGAATACTGCTCTGGGGACTGCCTTTTATGGCATTATTCGGTGCGATGCTGATATATTTTCTTATGAATAATCACGGTATTTAGAAAGTTTGATAAAATAACTGGTTTAGTTTATTATTCCGCAGAGTTTTTATCAAAGGAGGATGCATGAAGCTTGATCAAATAAAGATTAAAGGGTTTAAGTCAATAAAAGATGCTGACATTGAACTCGGAGATTTGAATGTTCTTATCGGTGCAAACGGAGCCGGAAAAACCAATTTTATTTCTCTTTTTAAGCTGTTTAACGAAATGATAGAAGGCAACCTTCAAAAACATATCACCCAAGGAAGTGGTGCAGAAAACTTTCTTTTTTTCGGTTCAAAAACCACTGATCGAATAGAACTGTTTCTTAAATTTGCTAACAATGGATATGAAGCTAAATTTTATCAGGATAATTCCGACAGGCTTATATTTGAAGAAGAAAAGTGCTATTTTCAAGGACCGGAATATAAAAAACCATATAAAGAAGTAATTGGTACAAATCATTCAGAAACTGCATTGCTTGAAATTATGAAAATTCCTAAAATGACAGTAGGAAACCATGTTGTTAAAAATCTAAAGAGCTGGAAATATTACCATTTTCACGACACAAGTGATTCAGCTAAAGTGAAAAAGATGTGCCAGATAAATGATAATATGTATCTTCGGACTGATGCATCAAACCTTGCTGCGTTCCTTTATCTGATGCAGGAAAAGCACCATGAAAATTATGAAGCGATCAGAGACACTGTCAGATTGGTCGCTCCTTTTTTTGATAATTTCATTCTTCGCATTAACCCTTTTAATGAAGAAATGATCCGGCTTGAGTGGCGTGAAAAGGGCTCTGATTTTCCATTTCTTGCAAATCAGCTTTCGGACGGAACTTTGAGATTCATCTGTCTTGCTACAGTTCTTCTTCAACCTAAACCTCAACTTCCCTCCACAATAATTATTGACGAACCTGAGCTCGGGCTTCATCCTTATGCGATCAAGGTGCTTGCCTCTTTAATGAAATCGGCTTCAAAACACACACAGATAATAGTTTCAACTCAGTCAGTACCGCTTGTGAATGAATTTGAACCGGAAAATTTAATAGTTGTGGATAAGATTGAAAATGCAAGTGTGTTTAAAAAAGTGACGAGCAAAGAGCTTTCAAGCTGGCTTGAGGAATATACTCTCGGCGAACTCTGGGAAAAGAATATTCTCGGAGGCAGACCGCAATGATAAGAGTAAATATCATAACAGAAGGACAGACTGAAGAAACTTTTGTCAGAACAGTACTCGCTCCTGAATTAGGAACGAAAAATGTTTTTCTGACCGCAAGATGTGTGGAAACATCAAGAACGAAGTCTAAGATTTACAGAGGCGGTCTTCTTGATTATGAAAAAGCCAGAAAAGATATCATCAGGTGGCTGAAACAGGACAAAGATGCGATTGTAACTACCATGTTTGATTTGTATGCACTGCCCGATTCTTTTCCAGGGAAGAAGGAAAACAAAAAAATCATCGATCCTTACAAACTGGTTTCTATTCTTGAAGAACGGTTTTTTGAAGATATAAACGCTGAAAAAGAGTGTGAAAAAAGATTCATTCCTTATATTCAGCTTCATGAATTTGAAGGACTTTTGTTTTCAGACATTGAAAAAATCCACGAAGTTATGAAAGTAAACAAAGATAAAAGATCTGAACTTGTTGAAATCTCTAAAGAATTTAACAACCCAGAGCTGATCAATAAAGGATCAGACACAGCACCTTCAAAAAGACTTTCAAACCTTTATCCGGGTTATGATAAGATCACAAATGGAGCCATAATTGCTTCGAAAATTGGACTCAGTGAAATTCGCAGAAAATGCAGTCATTTTCATGACTGGCTTAGCAAAATAGAGAGTTTGTAATCTTTTTTTGGAGGGGATCATGAGAATTTTTTTAGCAGTTATGGTTTTTTTGTGTGCTTTCGCTCTTTCCGCCCGTGATTACGGCAAATGCAGTTTCAATTCCGACTGTAATCCGAATGTAAAGTGTAACAGCGGAGTATGTGCAGATGCAGCCGGTGGAAAATGTTCTTTTGCTTCAGACTGCGGTTTCAAAGGTGCAAAATGCAATTCAGGCAAATGCTCCAACGCACCTGACGGCAAATGTTCCTTCAGCTCAGAATGTCCAAGCGGAAAATGCGATTCAGGAAAATGTAAGTAGAATCAGAAATGAGTGAAAATTAAAAAAAACAGGGCACCGTAATGAAAATAATTAATAAATGCAAATTGTTGACAGTGTTCTTGTTTGTCGGCTTTTTCTGTTCAGGTCTATATGCAGAAGATTTTAAGAAGCACACATTGGGTTTTTCAGTAGAGAGTGGTGTTTCAAGAAGTTTTTTAAATTCTTATGCAAGCAATGGAAAGGCATGGCATGATATTTACGGAACTTTCGGTGGGACCTTTTTCTATCAGTACAGATTTACAAAAGTTGTTGCCGTAAGGCCTGGATTGGGCATTTATTCGTATTTTTTTGGTGTTCCGGGCCCGATGGATGACCTTAAGGATGAAGTTTTTGCTACAATTCACGGTAGAATTGATCTCAGTCTTGCTCTTTACACCTACACAGGAAACAAAGTTGCGTTTCCGTTGCTTATAACTCCGTTTATTTCAATGAGGTTTTATGACTCAGCAGGAACATATGAAACCTATTTTGAAGGAGAAAAAGAAGTCATGCATAACTTTAGAACTTTCATCGGCGGACAGATCTCTTTCGGAATAGAAAGTTCAAACCCGGAAAAAACAGGTGCAGGATTTCATATTTTTATGCGGATGAATGATGTTATGGGAACAGGCGGACAATCTGGTGTTCCTTGTTCTCTGGGCGGATCTTTAATGTTGTTCTGGTAGAATGAAAATGATCAGAAAACTCTTTAAACTCGATGAATCGCTTGATGGACAGAAAGTTGTGAACAAGACTAAAGTGCAAGCTATTATTCAGTTTGTTAAAAAACTTATCAGAAGACACAAAATTGCAGAACTGAAAAAATTCAAAGGGAAAGTTGATCTTGAGCTGGATCTTGATTATGTAAGGGGCAGAACCCCTGAAAACTGATTTTCACGGGTGTGGTCAGCTTTTTTCCAGAAGCCATTTCCATGCAGGAACGACTTTGATTTTGGAGCCATCAATTTCAAAGGTTTTTTCGTCGTTCAATGTTACAATTATAAGTCTGTCTGCTTTCAGATGCTTTCCTGCACTGACCAGAGATCTCATTTCTCTGTTTTCAACTGATGCGTTTTCAATACTGAAGGAAACTTGAATGAGTTCAATTTCCTTGTTTTTTCCAGTTGCTACGAAATCAACCTCAAATCCTTCTCTGGTTTTGTAATAGCTGACATTTTTTCCCTTTCTTTTCAGTTCAAGAAAAATCATGTTTTCGAAAAGTCTCGTGTCGTCTGTTCCGGCTCCGAAAGATACTGCTTTTGCCAGCGCCCAGTCAATGCAGTATACTTTTTTGTGATTCTTTGACCGGATCTTTTCCGATTCTGAAAAGAACTCAACTGTATGTACCATATATGCATCGGTAACATATTTAAGATATCTGTAAATCTTTTCCTGATTGAAAGAAAAACCGGAATTTTTCAGGTTTTGCGCGATCTTGTTGACGGTCATCGGACATCCAACCCTTGATATAAGTGCATCACAGAACTGACGCAGAAGAACAGCATCAATGTTTTCATCATTGTGAGCCTCAATGACATCTCTTAAAAGCATGGTGTCCCAATATGTTCTTAAAAGATCGTCCCTGATCTCTTCTGAAATATCATAAACTCCCGGAAATCCGCCAGATTTAAGATATCCACTCAAACTGTTAAGCAGGAAACTTCTACCGTTTGATGAAATAAACTCTGGCTCTATCCTGTGATGTCGCAGATATTCATTAAAGGAAAAAGGATAAAGCTCAAGCGGAAAAAGCTTCCCTCTCAATGAAGATGCGAAATTTCCACGAAGCAGGGAAGCCGTTGAGCCAGTCACAATTATTTTGTGAGTTGCCGTTTCAAGAAGATAAAGAATATAGTTCTCCCACCCGTCAATTCGATGAATTTCATCAAAAATAAAATAAACATCCTCTTTTTCTCTTTTTTCGGGATAAATCGAATAATAAGCATCATCAATGATATGAAGCTGATTGGCCGGAATGTTTATTATTCTGTGGTCATTGAATTGAATGCGGCATATGTTGTCCAATGTTCCATTTTCTGAAAGCTCAAATGCGAGTTGATGCGTTCTGTAAGTCTTTCCACCTCTTCTGACACCGGAAATTCCAAGAGCCATTCCTTTAACAAAAGTAAGTTTCAAATCCCTTTTCGTAAGCTCCGGAAGAGTTTTTTTCTGGTAGTCAATGATGATTCTTTTCAAAATTTCTATCATGGTTGTTTCCTCCTTGCGGGGCAACAAAGTCGAATTAGTTGCCCTGATTCGAGATAACTATATCATATTAGTTTGCTCAAGTAAAGATAACTTTGCGTTAAAAACTGATCTTCACGGGTGTGGTCTGAGGGTTATCCTTGTTGCCGGTGAATCCGGGGATTCCGAGTGCTGAAAAGCCCCAGCAATAGAGCTTTTTATCAAGTGATATGGCACATGTAAAATTGTAACCTGCTGATACTGCTGTGAATTCACCTTCAATTTTGTATGGTGAAGTAGCAAGGTCATAGTTTGAGGGGAGTGTTGAATAGACATCTCCTTTTTCACCGTTTCCGATCTGTCCGTATTCATTTTCACCCCAGCAGTAAAGTTCATTGCCGCTGTTCACGGCACAGACATGATTTGACGAGCCGGAAACTGAAACCCAGTTTGAAGCGGTTCCCACCTGCACAGGTTTTGTGCAGACCGGCGGATATCTCCTTTTCTGAGAAGCCGCTTTATCTTCAGAATAGAACTGCTCTTCACATTGACCGTTTGTGACAAGCGCTTGAAATGTTTCAGTGTATGTCACATTGTCCTGAGGAGTTCCGGCCGTATAGCTTGCAAAAACATCACCGATCCCCATTACTCCCCATTCAGCAATTCCCCAGCACCATAAAGTTCCGTCATCTTTCACTGCACAACTGCTCTGACTCATCGCTGCAATGTCTATCCATTTGAATTCATTGACTTTTACCGGCTTCTCGTATTCGCTGTAAAGAGGCTGAGAGCGGTATGAATATTTGTCAAAACCATCCCCCCTTCTTCCATCACCGAACTGCCCCATATCATAACTTCCCCAGCAGAAAAGCTCTTTTTCATCTGAAATGCCGCAGGCGTGCACAGTGGATATTGAAATCTTTGTGAATTTCGGCCAGTTATCCTTGTTTTCATTAAGTAATCTCGGCACATAGGCAGTTGCGCTTCCACCCGGATAAGAAGCGTCGTAACCAACCTGACCGTTGGCAAGCTGACCCATCCTGTTGGTTCCCCAACCCCAGATATCGTCATCGTTGTAGGCAAGAATAGTGCTTCCTCCACAGAAAAGCGGTGCATACTGATTCTGATCTGCACCAAGAAGGATAGGAGAAGGAGTGCCGGTCGCCTGAAAAGTGTATCCGTCAAGACTGTTTGCGATCTGACCGTCAGCATTGTGACCCCAGCAGAACGATTCTTTGTTCTTTTTAACTCCGCAAGTCGCATCAGCCATCGCACAGACATTCTGCCAAGCATCCATTCCGACTTTCAGCGGCATCGGATTCGGGTTGTCTCCACCCGGAGTCTGGTTGTTGCCGAGCTGTCCGCGGTTTCCCTGACCCCAGCAGTATAGATGACCGCTCTCTTTTATTGCACAGACATGACTTGTTCCGCCTGAAACCATTTTGACTGTCTCGGTTTCAGGATCTGGAGTGTTGTCCCCGTAATTGCCTGTATTCCCTGAATTTCCTGAGTTTCCAGTGTCGCCGGTGTTACCTGAATCACCGGAATTTCCACTGTCTCCTGAATTTCCAGAGTTGCCGGAATCTCCAGAATCACCCGAATTTCCACTGTTTCCTGAGTTGCCGGTATTGCCTGAATCTCCGGAATTTCCCTGATCAGAGTCATTTGTCAGTTCACTGTCGTCAAATATCTCTTTTTCATCAGTGACACACGAAAATGAAACAGAAAGAAGCAGAACAGTAACCGTTAAAAAAAGAATTTTTTTCATAGCCCCACCATTTTTAAAAAAAAACAACACTTCAAACAATGCTTAAATATCATCAATTATCGTCCATTTCCAGAAAGTCGGTCAGAAAAGAACCTTATTTGTGGTACGATTTCACCAATCCGCACTTTTTATTTACAAGAGTGATCAAAAAGTGTATATGAAAAACGCAAAAAGTTTTATTGAGGATCATGTCAGTCATTAAAGGTTTAAATTATAAGGAACTCCTTGAAAAAGCAAAACTTAAGGAGGGGACTTTCCTTATTTTTGCTGCAATTCTGATCGGTATTGCGGCAGGATGTGCGTTCCTTTTCTTTCAATGGCTTATCAACTATCTTTCAGTTCTTTTCATCGGGGAGAATACGAACAACAGTATCGCAGGTTTTAAAAGACTTCCCCTTCATTTCAAGATCCTCCTTCCGTTGACAGGTGTTTTTCTCAGCGGTTTTATAATCAGATATATCAGCAAAGAGAGCGGTGGTGCAGGGATCGGACTGCTTTTGAAATTCATGAAAGTCAAAAACGGAATAATGCCGCCGATGATGACATTTTTTAAAATAGTGACATCGGCTCTTTCAATAGCAACAGGAGTGCCGCTCGGAACGGAAGGACCCATAATCATTATCGGTTCGGCAGTCGGATCCACTGTGGGTCAGTTTTTCAACATGTCGATATCGAGAATAAAGCTTTTTGTCGGATGCGGAGCCGCCGCAGGTCTTGCCGTTGCATTCAATGCTCCGATTGCCGGAACAATACTTGCAGTTGAGACAATCCTTGGAAATTATGCGATAGGAACGCTCACTCCGATAGTTGTTGCAGCTGCTACAGCGAGTTTTTTCGGCTCATATTTCCTTCCGGGACATGAAGTCATTCCTTCGACCGCACTTGGATTTTCCTCTGCTATCAGCTCAGGAACAGAAATATTCCTTTTTACAGCATTCGGACTTGTCAACGCATTTCTCGGAGTAGGGCTTATCCGTCTTACCTATACAAATTCAAACCTTTTTGAAGGGATAAAGAAGAAACTGCCTGAATTTATTCATATTCCGCTGTTTCTGCTCCCTTTTGCACTTGTTGTTCCGTTCGTTCCTGAAATATTCGGGCTTGGCAAAGATGTGATGATAGCGTCAAACGGTTTCAGTCCGCAGTTTCTCATTGGAATAGCTGTCCTTAAACTTTTTTTCCTTTCGATAGCTTTTGCAAGCGGTGCATCAGGCGGTATTTTTCTTCCCATCCTTTTTGTGGGTTACATTTTCGGAATGGGTTTCGGAAAGATAGTTCCGATCCTTTTTCCTTCGATAGATCCTTCAATAGGGCTCAGTTTTGCATCGGTAGGTATAGGTGCACTGCTCGGAGCGGCAACGCAGGAACCGATCTCGTCACTTTTGATAGTGTTCGAAATCACTAGAGATTACAATATGATGCCTTCTCTAATGCTCTCTACGGTCGTTGCCGTAATGATCTCAAGGTCACTTTCAAAGTTCTCGATATACAACTATCAGCTTTTCAAGGAAGGGATCCCGTTGGAAGATAACGAGGAAGCGTCACTGATGAATGAAAATCATGTTGAGATATGTCTTAGAATTGAGTGTGCTACTGCAAAAATTGATGATAAACTGCCTGATATTATTGATAAAATGAGAACGCTTGAAAGGTTTGAATGTTATGTTGTAGATGACGAAATGAACTATCTTGGAACGATAAACGGAGTTTTCGGAGTCAGCAGTTCAATTGTAAATATGGATTCTGCCGGAATAATAATCGCAGGGGATCTCATGGAAACTGATTTTCCCAATGTGTATCTCGATTCCCCTTTGTCTGATGCAATGAGAAGGATGATAAAAAAGGGGGTGATCGAACTTCCAGTCCTTGACGAAAACGGTAAACTTGCAGGTTGTATTCATGAGCACGACATCATTAATTTTTACAACAGAGAGATCCTTTCAAAAGGGAGTCTGCTGAAAACCGTTAATAAAATTCAAGGTACAGAGCAGAACTTCATTCAGTTTGAAGACGAATACAGAATAGAGGTTTTTAATTCAACTCCTTCAATGTGGGGTAAAAATCTCATTGATCTCCGTTTCCGGGAAAAGTTCGGCATACTTGTTCTTGCAGTAAAGGAAAAAAAGACAGGAAAAAACATACTTTCTCCGACAAAAGTTCTTGAACCCGGAGATGTTCTGGTAGCGGCAGGAACAAAAGATGACCTCACTCTTTTCAAAGAGTTTGATAAAAAATTATAAAATCAGGTTTTTTTGTTGATTTTGCTTGATAAAAAAGTAGACTCGAGTGTCAGTTCTATGCTTTTTGGAGAGGAGCGATGCTTAAAGAGAATCTTGTAAGTTCATTTGAAAGAACGCTGAAAGATAACTGGGAAAAACCGTGTTTCAGTGATTACGGGATGAGTCCTGTCACATTTTGTCATGTTGCAGTAAAGATCAAAGAATTCCATGGGTTATTTGAAAAAATCGGAATTGGAAAAGGTGACCGTATTGCTGTTGCAGGTAAAAACAGCACAAACTGGGCGATAGTTTATCTTGCCACAGTTAGCTATGGTGCTGTGATTGTTCCGGTATTAAGCGATTTTGCTGTGGATGAGATACATCACATTGTCAACCATTCGGGATCAAAATTGTTTTTCTCGTCGGAATCGATATACGAAAGGATAAATGACGAGTCAATGACAGGACTTAAAGTCATCTTCTCGCTTGAAAATTTTGCAGTACTGCGTGATTATTCAAATAAAAAAGAAAAAATAAATGAATTTATTGAAGAATTCCGCAGTAAGAACGAATTTTCACCCGAAAATTTCTCATTTGACAAGATCGCTTCTGAAAAGCTTGCTTCAATTGTCTATACTTCGGGAACGACCGGGTTTTCAAAGGGCGTCATGCTTTCACACAACTGTCTGATGGCAAATGTTCAATTCTTTCTTGACAATCTTCCTGTTGAAAATGACTCAAGAGTTGTCTCATTTCTTCCACTTGCACACTGTTTCGGATGTGCTTTTGATTTTCTAAGCCCGTTCGTTAAAGGGTGTCACATTACTTTCCTTGGTAAAATTCCTTCACCGAAGATTATTCTGAAGGCATTTGAAGAGATAAAGCCGGTTATAATTTTTGCAGTTCCGCTCATTCTTGAGAAAATTTACAGGGCAAAGATAATGCCTGTTCTTGAATCGGCAAAGATGAAAATACTCCTTAAAATACCCGGACTTAAAAATCTTATAATAAAAAAGATCGGTCGCAGTATAAACGAGGCATTCGGCGGAAATCACTATGAAATAATTGTGGGTGGAGCTGCTTTCAACCCTGAGATAGAGGAATTTTTCATGAAAGCGGGCGTCAGGGTCACTGTCGGATACGGAATGACAGAATGCGGACCGCTAATAAGTTATCAGGATTACTACAAGGGAAGACCAATAGGCAGTTGCGGAAAGGTGATAAATTACCTTGATATAAAGATAGACAGCCCCGATGAACACGGAATTGGTGAGATCTGCGTGAAAGGGGAGAACATCATGGACGGTTACTACAAAATGGATGATCAGACCGCTGAAACCATTGACCGTGAAGGGTGGCTCCATACCGGAGATCTGGGACACATTGACAAAGACGGGTTCATTTTCATATCAGGCAGGTCAAAGAATATGATACTTTCCTCATCAGGCCAGAATATTTATCCTGAAGAGATCGAAGCAAAGATCAATTTTATGCCTTATGTTGCAGAATCTCTTGTTCTTGATGCAGGGAACGGAAAGCTTGTCGCCTATGTTTATCCGGATAAGGAAAAGATGTCAGCAAACAACATTACGGAAGAAATGATTGCAGAAATAATGAAAGAGAACAGAGTCAAACTCAATGAAGTGCTACCTCTTTTTGCAAAAGTGACCGATATTCGCTTATATCCCGAAGAATTTGAGAAAACATCCACCAAAAAGATCAAAAGACGGCTTTACACTTCGTTAGTGAAATAGATACACTCTTTTTTGATTTTTTCTGAAATAAAAATACTATCACCGGTGTTTATAAGTCAGTTTTTTTGTAATGATGGAGGAATGTTCATGGAATTCAGTCAGCTTAATGAAAGGATCAGGGAGCAGGCGATCGCAGTTAATACTTTGAGGGCAGAGATCTCGAAGGTAATCGTGGGTCAGCAGGACATGATCGATTCTCTTATCATGGGGATGATAGGTGAAGGACACATTCTCCTTGAAGGTGTTCCGGGACTTGCAAAAACAACAGCTGTGAAAGCATTTGCAGATGCCACAGACCTTGAATTTAAAAGGATCCAGTTCACTCCCGATCTTCTTCCGGCAGACATCATCGGAAGCAGAATATTTAATATGAATGACCGCAATTTCGAAATAAAAAAGGGAGTTATCTTTTCAAATGTGATCCTTGCCGATGAGATAAACAGATCTCCGGCGAAAGTTCAGTCGGCACTGCTTGAAGCGATGCAGGAAAGACAGGTGACGATAGGTGACACGACTTTCAAACTGCCTGATCCGTTCATTGTCCTTGCGACTCAGAATCCTCTTGAACAGGAAGGGACATATCCTCTTCCCGAAGCACAGGTTGACAGATTCATGTTCAAAGTGCTCATCGATTATCCTTCAAAAGACGAAGAGCTTAAGATCGTTGAAAGATTTGAAAAAAATGAGCTTCTTCAGAAACTGAACAGAGTCATCGGTAACGGTGAAATAAAGAAGTGGCAGGAAACGGTCAGAGCGATATATACCGATGAAAGAATAAAAAAATATGTAATTTCAATAGTTTTTGAAACAAGGGAACCCAAGGACAAATCCGTTTCCCAGCTCATTGATGTCGGAGCAAGCCCGAGGGCGAGCATCTTTCTTATTCTTGCCGGAAGAATTAGAGCTTTCATGGAGGGAAGGAATTTTGTAACCCCTGAAGATGTCAAGGAAGTTGCATATCCGGTGCTCCGGCACAGAATTATTCCGTCGTTTGAAGCGGAAGCGGAAAAAATATCGACAGACAGGATAATCGGTGAACTTTTGAACAGGGTTGAGGTTCCTTAATACCCATGCTCAACGAAGAACTGCTTAAAAAGATAAGGTATATCGAGCTTAATGTAAAAAAGAAGGTGGATAACTATCTTCAAGGCTCATACCACACACTTTTCAAAGGGCAGGGGCTTGAATTCCAGGAAGTTCGCGAATACACCGAAAATGACGATGCCCGGCTCATCGACTGGAATGTCACGGCAAGAACAGGGAAGCCGTTTGTAAAGGTTTTCAGAGAGGAAAGAGAACTTACAGTCATGATCGCAGCAGACATCTCAGGATCGACAGTTTATGGAAAAAATTATGGATTAAGGGAAGTTATGGCAACCATAGCGGCGGCTATCTCATTCAGTGCGATAAAAAACTCTGACAAAGTGGGACTCCTTCTTTTTTCAGACCGGATAGAAGAATATATCCCGCCAAGAAGGGGGCGGAACCATCTGCTGACAGTTATCAGAGCACTGCTTACCGCTGCTCCGGCAGGAAAAAAGACCGACCCAGATGTCGCATTCAAATTTCTGAATAAAGTGATGAAAAGAAAGACGCTCACATTTTTCCTTTCGGACATGATGTTCGATAAGCTGCCTGAATCATTGAGTATAACTGCTTCAAAACATGAAATTGTCCCTGTCGGTGTAATTGATGAAACAATCTGCACACCGCTTGTTAAAGGGGCAGTCAGAACAATTGACCCTGAAACCGGAAAGATAAATATTCTTGATCTTGGTGTTCCGGGACAAAATGACATTAAAAAATTTGTTTCAGCCCATGAGGAATCTTTCAGAAGAGTGGGCATAAGACCAATGTGGATAATGAACCGTGAAAATTTCATGGATGAACTTGTAAATGAATTCAAGAAGTTAAGCAGTGTGAGAAAAAAATGAGGAAAACGGTCTTTTTAATAATGTTCATGTTTTCGCAGATCCTTTTAAGTGAAACTATATATCCTGAAATATCAAAAAACAGTGTTTATATAGGGGAAGTTTTCACTCTCAAAGCTGGTACTTTAGCAAAAGAGAACATGACCGCAGTTTTTGCAGGTGAGACAAAAGATGTCGCTATCCTTGGGGTTGAGAAAGGTGATGACGGCAATGTCATAATTAAAATGATAACTCTTGTCAGCGGTGAACTGACAGTTCCGCAAATAGATCTCACTATAGACGGGAATGTGTTTAATACCGGGCAGTTCAAAGTTTCATCAATGAACCGTACTGCTGAAAATGATATGAACCTGCGTGATATAAAAGAAACTGTTAAAATAATGGAAAAGGATTATACGCTTCTTTATGTTCTTGCTTTTCTTCTTGCGATTGCCGCACTTATATTCCTGTTCTTAAAACTCAGAAAAAGATTTGCAAAAAAAGAGAGCTCAATCACTCATAAAGTTGAGCCGTCTGAAGTTGCGGAAAAGTTCATCAAAGAGGCAAAATCAAAAAGGGAATCGGGTGATAATGAAGCGTTCGTTGATCTTTCAACGCTGGGGCTTAAAACATACATGTCTTTGATAAGTGGCCGTAATTATACCGAAATGACAACTTCAGAAGTAAGAAGAAAAATGAAAAAAGATTCCGTTTTTTCATCATTGAACGAACTGATAGTTGATGTGCTCAAGCTTGGTGACAGATTTAAATTTGCTGATGATCATCTTTCAGAAAGTGATCTTGATAAAATAATAGAAGGTTTCATTTCAGTTGTTAAAGAAGTTAAAGCACAAACGGTGAAAAAAAATGATGCTGCTTGATCCTTTATGGCTTTTGCTGATAATCCCTGCGCTGATAATTCCAGTGCTGAAAATAAGAATGAAAAGCTCTAAGTTTTCAATATTTTACACCAATTTCAGAGAATTCAGGAAAAAAGCTTCACTTGTATATCTGCTTCCGGACCTGATCGATCTTCTGGCTGTAATTATCCTTATATCGGCACTTGCAAGGCCGGTGTCACTTGAAAAAACCGTCACGCCGCCGGTTGAAGGGAAGGATATAATGGTGGTGCTTGATGTGAGCGGTTCGATGGAGGCACTCGATTTCCAGCCGAAAAACAGGATAGAAGCGGCAAAAAGCGTTATTGAGAGTTTTGTCAAAGGAAGATCGGGAGACCGTCTCGGGCTTGTATTTTTTGCTAAAGACAGTTTTCTTCAGGTACCGCTTACAACAGATTATGACATTTTCGTTGAGCTTCTTTCAAGGCTGAAGACAGGTGTCATCGAGGACGGAACTGCGATCGGCAACGGTCTTGGTCTTGCTGTGAGCCGGCTTGAGAACAGCACTGCAAAAAGCAGGATCGTCATTATTCTTACTGACGGCGACAACAACGCAGGAAACATCAGTCCTGTGAATGCGGCACAGTATGCCTCAGGAAAAGGGGTTAAGATATATTCCATCCTTATCGGCACAGATGCCGAAGTTCCCTTTCCGGCAGGTAAGGATTTCTTCGGTAGGGACTCTTTCCGGAAAGTTCAGATGAAGACAAACCCGGATCTTTTGAAGCAGATATCAGATGTTTCAGGAGGAAAGTTCTACCAGTCCATTTCAACTGAGGAGCTGAAAAAGGCGTTTAAGGAGATAGATGAACTTGAAAAAAGCCCCGTTCCTGCAAGAAGGCTGAAAATATATAATGAATATGCACCTTTATTTATAATGTTTGCTGGCATTATGATCCTTCTTGCAAGACTTGTTGCGATGAAGTTCAGGATATATCCGGAGGTCGAAAGATGAAATTCTACGACTGGACATATTTTCTCAGTGCTGTCATCTGGATCCCGGTAATATTTATCTGGGCAGTATATTCATCTAAAAAAAGAAATGATTTTATGAAACTTTTTTCAGTCAGTCAGCAGGGTCGTGTGGTAGATCTTTCGCTAAAGACAATAGTTGTAAAAAGGGTGCTGATATTTCTTGCCCTTTCATTCTTTACTGTTTCTGCGGCGAGACCTCTCATGGGGGGAGAAGAGATAAAGGCGAACAGTTCAGGCATTGATATTGCGGTCGTTTTCGATGTTTCACTCAGTATGTATGCTGAAGATGAATCGGGCCCGAGATTCGAAAAGGGTAAAAAGCTTCTGATCGATGTCCTGAATTCATTGACAGGTGACAGAGTTGCAATAATTCCTTTTGCCGGATCTGCATTTCTTCAACTTCCTCTGACCGATGATTACGAAACGCTTCAGACCGTTGTTTCCGTTCTTGAACCGGGAATGATCGAAAGACAGGGTACAGCTCTGGGAAATGCAATAGAGATGGCCGTTGAAACACTGACTTCATCAGGAAGTGAATCGGACAGGATGATAGTTGTTATCTCTGACGGAGAGGACCCTGACCTGAATTTTGATAAAATAAGAAAACTGATAAATGACAACGGGATACACATGGCTGTAGTTCCGCTCGGTACGGTTGAAGGAGCTCCCGTCAGGATAGGGGAAAGCTACTTGAAGGATGAGAACGATAGTACTGTGATATCGAAGCTCGACAGGGGATTTTTTGAAAAGTGTTTTGAAAGTTTCGGTGCAGTTGAGATAAAAAAGGGGACAACAATAAGTGAACATGTCAGAAATTTTAAGAAAGCAATGAGAAATGAAACGAGAAATCTGCACATGTATACTGAAAGGTTCCAGATCCCCCTCTTGGCAGGAATTATAATATTCTGGCTTTTTCAGCTGCTCTCTCTGGGAAGGAGGCGATCATGAAAAATATATTATTGGTTTCTGCGGTTTTTATTTTTCTTGCCGGTTTTACCCCGTTTGAAAAAGAGACTTCCGAAAGTCGTGAAGGGAGAAAAAAATATGCCGCAGGTGATATGGAAGGGGCAAAGAGTGAATTTGAAAAAGCTTCAAAACGGCTTGAGAATAGTGCGGAAGCTTATTATGATCTCGGGAATTCGCTACAGAAGTCAGGGGATAATGAAGGTGCTTTGAATTCATATAGAAAATCACTTGAGACAGGCAGTGCAGGCAGGGAATTAAAATCAAAAATTTTTCACAACATGGGAAACTCACTTGCCGCAATGCAGAAATATAAAGAAGCGGAAGAATTTTATGTGAGATCTCTGATGGAGGAACCCGGTGATGACACTGCTGAAAATCTTGAAATAGTAAGAAGGATAATTCGTCAGCAGGAACAGGAACAGCAGAAACAGGAACAGAATAAAGATCAGGATCAGGATCAGGAAAAAGAAGAACAGAAAGAAGAACAGAAAGAAGAACAGAAAGAAGAACAGAAAGAAGAACAGAAACAGGATCAGGAAAAAGAAGATCAACAGCAGGAACAGAAAGAGGAGAAGGAACAGGAACAGAAACAGGAAGAACAGAAGTCTGCACAGGCGGAAGAGAAAGAAAAAGATGAAGAAAAGGAAGAAGGGAAAGAGACCATTATGCAGCAGTTCAAACAACGGAAAAATTTGCAAATATCTCCTTTCATGTTAAAGAAAGATGCAAGGTCAAGAAATGGTCAGACCTGGTAGTGGCGGATTTATATGAACAAATTCAGTGTCGTACATAAGTTTCTGATTTTATTTGCATTGCTTGCAATATCAAATTCAATTTCAGCTCAAAATGTGACTTTGTCCACTGACAGCAGTGTTGTTTCGGCAGGCGAGGTTTTCAGATTCATTCTTACTGCGGAAGGCTCTTTTGATTCAATAATAGAACCCGATCTGAGCAATTTTGATGTTGAGAACAGGTCTGAGTCACAGTCAAGTTCAATAAGCATCATCAATGGAAAAATGGAATCAAGCAAAAGTATCAATTACACATATTTTCTTAGAGCAAAGAAAGCTGGTGTTTTCAAGATCGGGCCGGCATCTGTAAAATTGAAGAACGGAAAAAAGAATGACTCGAATGTCGTTACAGTTACTGTGACAGGTTCCTCTTCCGGGAGCAGTGATAAGGGGACGGACGAAGAGTCAAAGGGGGTTGAAAGTGCCGAGCCGACTGCCAATTCTCTGCTGGCACCTCTTACAACATGGGAAAAAAAGACCCCGAATTATTTTCTCAGGGCTGTTGTGAGTCCTGCCGGAGAAGTTTATGAAGGTGAACCTGTCGTTGTTAATTATTACATTTTCACAAAACCGAATGCGATATCTGATCTTAATTTTTATAAACTCCCTTCTTTTGAGAACTGCTGGAAAGAGGAGAAAGGGGAGAACAGACTAAGCTTTAAAAGAGGTGCGATTGACGGAAATGTATATGATTACGGACTTTTGAAGACATATTATCTGGTGCCTGAAAAGGGATTGAATGCAATTTCAGGAACTCAGATGATAGTTGATGTAATGACAGGGTCGTTCTTCAACACAAGAAAGCAGAGCATCTCGACTCCTGCACTGAACATTCCGCTTCTTGCGCTTCCTGAAAAAGAGTTTCATAAAGATGGTTTTTTTGCAGACATTTCAGTAACTGCTGACAAAGATTCCATCACACTTGACAAAGAGAACCTTCTTGAGACAGTGACATTCACGATCAACGGTTGCGGAAATCTTCAGGCGGCTTCAATAGAACTTAAGCCGTTGAGTGAATTGAAATTCTTTGCTCCGGAAGTTGAACTGAAAGGTGACGGAACTTCAAACGGTTACTGCGGTCAGAAGAAATACAAATTTATGATCAAAGGATTAAAAAAAGGAAAATTCAGTATAAAAGCGAAAGATATTGAAACATTCAGCAGGGGAAAAGGGTGGCAGATCATTAATGTACCTGAAATAACTGTGGATGTAAACGATGTTTCAAGTCAGCAAAATGGTGTTTCAGAGAACACCTCTCACCGGTTTGAACTTTTAAGGGAGCTCCCTTCCGGAATAAAGAAATACGAAAGTCTGCCCATCATAAAAAGGAACTGGTTCAGAGTTGTTCTTGCAATCCCTTTTCTTATGGTGGTAATCTCGTTTATGATCTGGCTGACCGGTAATTTAAGGGAAAACATCTCGAAAAGCAGAAGGGCTAAGGTAGAGAAGTGGAAAGAAAAGATAGACAGAGCGGGTTCCCTTAACGAAATTTTAAATATTTTCTACGATGCTCTTAAAGAGATATATTCAATTGAGTTAAGAGGTGAAAGAAAACAGAATGTTAAGAAAAAATACGGAAATTCGGTCGGTGATATAATTGAATTCATTAAAGAGATAGAGTTTGCATCATATTCCAGCAAAGCAGGATCGGACATCTCATCTTTCAGGTCAAAGGCAAAAGGTTTTCTTGATCTCAGAGGTGATAAAAAATGAGAAAGAGTGCATTATTCCTTTTTTTATTTGTTTTATTTTCCTCACTTGGTGCCGCTGAGGACGGTTTTTCACTTTATCTGAACAAAAATTACAAAGAGGCATACATTGCGTTCAATGAACAGTTCATAAGTTCGAGCGGTGACCCGCTATATGCTTATAATCTCGGCGTGACTGCTACTGCGATGGGGCAGAAGGGAAGTGCTGTTTATTTTTATATTCAGGCGCTACAGCGGGCACCTGAGCTTCCCGAAGCAAAGAACAACCTGAAGATCCTTGCCGGCGAGATGAATATCACGATTCCTCAGGTACTTCTTGAGCCGGTCCATTCAGTTGATTATCTGCTCATAATATTTCTTATTTCGATCTATCTCTTTTCAATTCTTGTGTCAGTTCTGTGTTTCCGTAACGACTGGAGGATAAAGACTGCACTGCTCCCGGTTTTTCTTGTCATGACCGTTTCAGCGGCAATGTATTTCATTAATTATGAGGAAGAGAACAGGATCAACTGGGCTGTTGCGGTGAGCGGGGATTCTCTCAGAAGCGGTCCTGACTCATCTCTGACTGAGATAGGAAAAATAAGAGAAGGGGAAATAATAAATGTAGTATCTTCAAGCGGTTCGTGGTATAAAGTGAAGAGTTTTCAGGATAATGTAGAGGGCTGGATAGAGTTGAAAAGCATTCGGGCGGTAATGAGAGGTCACATATGAACTATAGGATTTTATTGGTTTTTTCTGTTGCATTGACAGTTGTTTTTTCATATTCCTGCAAATCGGCTCCGGTCATTAAAGGAGCGGAATCGGATGGAGAAGTAGTATACAAGCAGGGTCTGTACTACCTCGAAAAAGGGGATTATGTCAATGCCGAGAACAAGTTCATGAAGGTGATCTCTGATTTCAGTTACAGTATTTATGAACCTTTTGCCACAGCTGCACTGGGTGATACATATTTTTATAAAGAGGAATATCCTTCTGCAGTTGAGGTTTACAGCCGTTTTGTGAAAATGAGACCGACTCATGAAAAGACCCCGTGGGCGGAATTGCAGATCGCAAACAGTTATTTAAAACAGATGCCGTCAGACTTTTTCATCTTTCCCAGTCCTTCGGAAAGAGATGTCGATATTGTTGAAAAAGCAGTCACACAGTTTAGGCACTATCTTTCAAAGTATCCCGATGACGGAAACAGGGAGAAAGGAATAAAAGATCTTGAGAAAGCGGAACTGGTACTTATCGAGAGAGATCTTAGGGTTGCTGAATATTATGCTAAAAAGAAAAGATGCGCCTCGGCAAATACAAGACTTAAATATATCTCAGATAATTTCACAGTTACTACTGACAAAAACAAAAAAAGGATCAGTGCAATTTTAAAGAAATGTCCAGAAGTTAAAGAAGAAAAGAAACCGGAAGAAAAAGCAGATGCAAAATAGATGTTCAGTTCTGTTCCTGTTCTTTTTTCTCACCTCTATTCTTGTTTCCTCATGTGATCTTTCCCAAAACCAGAAAGCCGAAGTCGTTAAGATCCTTGAAATAAGAGAAGACCTTTTAAACAAAGGTGACATCAAATCTCTTGAAATTCTTATGACGACTGATTTTCCTGATAAAAAGAAGTATTTTGACCAGTTGACATATCAGCACCAGTATTTTTTCAAATTATCTTACGATATGAATACGATTGAGATACTTTCGTCATCGATTCTGGGGAGAAGGGTGCATATCATGGTGGGTTATGACATTTCTTACAAAAGCCCTGATGATGTTGCCGAAACTTTCTGGCTTGACAGGAAAGAGGATGTCATCATGGTCAGAGAGAAGATCGGCTGGAAGATAGCTGACATCAGGGAAATGAAGAACACAGGAAGAAAAATAGATCCACAGACTGTTCACGACATATTTTTTGCACTTGATACAAGAAAGACCGCTCTGAATAACGGGGATCATGAACTTTTTTCAACGGTGATCTGGGAAAAATATCCCGACAGGGAAAAGCTTGTTGATAATTTCAAAAAGAACGCCTCTGCGTTCATCAATGTCAATTACGGCCTTAAAAACAGAAAATTTCAGTATGTTTCACCCTCAATCGACGAGGCAAGGGTCATTCAGTATTTTGATCTGGTCTTCAATATCAAAGGTCTTGATTCGACCGAAAAGATCGAAGAACAGTCAGAACTCATCTCATTAAAGAAAATGCCCGACAACACATGGAAGATCACTGACGGACTGAAGTAGTATTTTTTCACCACCTATACTTGAAATTCTCTTTAGCGAATTTGCCTAATAATTACAGCATCATATCTTGACATTAATTTTTTTTGAAAATAGAATCTCAAAGGTTAATAGAAGTCATTGAGAAGAAATGGAGGAATAATTGAAAAGTTCAAAAATGGATGTTCAGGGCAAAGAAATAGCAGTTATTGCTCAAAATGATGAAGACTATATTTCTTTGTCTGATATTGCCAGACACAAAGATCCGCTCAGAACTGATTATATTGTTCAAAACTGGATAAGGAGCAGAACAACTATTGAATATCTCGGAATCTGGGAGCAGTTGAATAATCCGGGTTTTAATTCCATCGAATTCGATGGGTTTAGAAAGCAGGCAGGTCTAAACAGTTTTATTCTTACTCCGAAACAATGGATTGAAAAAACAAACGCCATAGGGATTATTTCAAAAACCCCCAAGGAGGTTTATTCACATGAATTTATAAACCCCTCAAAAATACCGCTCATAAAACCGAGTTTTCAACATTTTTTATTTAATAAAGTGTCAGACAGGCAATCTAAAAATGAATATATTAAAAATTCATGCTTAAAGACAATCCATAAAAATTATGTTTGCCGTTTTTATAAATCACCGGAACAGGCAAGTTAAAAGATAGTCGTCGGCTTCTGTACAAAGGATCTTCCTGCGTATCAATAACCCTTTTTAATTTTCTGGCTTTTCCGTAATTGTCAAGGCATGCACCAAGAGTAGCAAGAGAAGAAAGTAGCATTAATCCACCGAAACCAAAAACAATATAAGATAGAACCTTTTGATCAGTGTATAAATAAACAGAAGCCCCAGTTCCAGAAGCAACACCTGTTAAAATATGCGTTACAATAGTGGCTGTTAAAGCATCACGACCTTTTGCAAGATATATTTCTCTTTCCCGTTTCATTTTCAAAAGAGTCTGTGTTTCCTCTGGAGATAAATTCACGGGTGATGAATTAACTGGTGGTGTGCTTGATGTAGGATTTATACAAACACCTTTTTCACAAATCCGTTCCCCTTTACAATCCGTATCTTTTGAGCAATCTGCATAAAGGTTGATTGAAAACAATAAAAAAGGTAGAATGGACATCAAAACTTTCATTTAATTAACTCCATTATTTTTTATCTTACTCTTTTTCTTTGTTCTTTTAGTTCTTTATTTTTTTTTAAAACATCATGCGTTCCAGAGACAATTCCAAAAATTGTAAATGGTAAAAGAATAAAAAAAATGAATATTATACCAATAATTTCAGAAAAATCCATGCCCCCTACCTTTTCTTGTTTTTTTCTCTCTGAATATCATCAATTTCATCACTAATTTTATCATTTCTCTTTTCAAAAAAAGGAATTACAACCGAAAATACAAACAATCCAATAATTCCTACTAAAAGCCCAACAATATCAAAAGTTTCTCTCATTTTTTACCATTAAAAATCAAGTTGAGTAAAAATATCATGTATCAAATTCTTTGTCAACTAATTTGTCAGCAGTAGCATTAGAAAAGATTGAAGACAAGGATAAATTATCTTCTTCTTCAGAAACAGGGGTCGGGTCAGCATAATTATATAAATATTTCAATCAAATATTGCATAACATATTAATTTAACTCTTAAATCATCTTGTTTTTGACTTGTTTATAATTTTTTATCCAATTTCTTGCATATTTAATTCAGTTATTGCATTATCTATTGGTGACTAAATTTTTGGAGTCGGAAAATGGATGCAAAAAAAGATCTTGAGATGGTAGAGTACCTATCAGTAGATGGAATAACAAGACTTGATGTGCTCATTGAAAACGAAAGTGTGTGGCTTAACCAGCTCCAAATAGCTGAATTATTCGGAGTTAAGCAACCAGCCGTTTCCAAACACATAAAAAACATTTACGATTCATTTGAATTGGATGAAAAAAGCACTTATTCCATTTTGGAATATATGGGAAACGACGGAAAACAGTTATATAAATCAAGATATTACAATCTGGACATGATTATTTCTATTGGCTATCGTGTTAACTCTGTAAAAGCAACCCGTTTCCGTGTCTGGGCAACAAAAATACTGAAATCGTATTTGTTGAAGGGTTATGTCATTGATCAGAGATTTGAAATGATTGAAAAACAGTTGCAAGACAATGCAGTAAAAATATTAAAACATGAAAAACAGATAGAACAGTTGGTAAGACAGGCAATCCCGCCAAAACAAGGTGTTTTCTTTGAAGGTCAGGTCTTTGAAGCACACAAATTCGTTTCGGATATCGTTCGTTCGGCTGAAAAATCCATCATCCTGATTGATAATTATGTTGATGACACCGTTCTTACTCTTTTTTCCAAACGGAAACGCGGAGTTGTGCTCAAAATCCTCACAAAAAATCTTTCAAAACAGATTATCCTCGACATTCAGAAATTTAACGAACAGTTTCCGCCTGCTGAAATAAAAGAATTTAATCATTCCCATGACCGCTTCATCATAATTGACGATCGCGACCTTTTTCACTTCGGGGCATCACTTAAAGACCTCGGAAAAAAATGGTTTGGATTTTCCAAAATGGATATTGAAGTGACGAAGATGTTGTCAAGGATATAACAGCAATCTTCTTGAATTAATCTCCTGAAACCGCACAAAATACAGATTCATCACAGATCACTTGACAATATCTCTTAAATCCAATTAAATGCAGTGATGTTTTTTTAATTTTTATGGAAGTGGATAAATGTTTCGAAATATACTTGTCAGATATGACGAAATTGCATTGAAAAAAAGGAATCGCGGCTGGTTTGAAGATCTTCTTCTGAACAACATCCGTTCAAGTGTAGGTGAACTGGGTTCTGCCGGAAAATTCAGGGGAAGAATGGGTGTCGAGCTCAAAAGCGAAGAGAGTTTGAAAGAAGTTGTGAACCGACTTTCGTTCATTCCGGGAATATCGAGTTTTTCGCCTGCTTTCAAACTGCCTCTGAGTGCGCCGTGGGATGACATTGTTGAATGTGCATTGAAGCTTGCTCACGAAGCTCTGGTCGATGGAAGAACGGTCATAAAAGTGATTTGTACCCGTTCAAATAAGAGATATCCGGGAACTTCGATCGAGATCCAGCAGAAACTTGCTGAGTCGGTTCTTACAAACTTGGACGGAAAATTCACAGTTTCAATGAAAAAATATACATTCGCACTTGAAATTGAAATAGATACGAACGGAATATTCCTTTTCAGCAGAAAAATAGCAGGGATAAAAGGGCTTCCTTCAGGTTGTGCAGGTGAATATTTATCGCTTCTTTCGGGCGGTATTGACAGCCCCGTTGCATCGTTCATGACAATGAGAAGAGGGGGCCGCATCCATTACATCAGCTTCTATTCTCCGCCTTACACAGGTGAAGAGAGCATGAAAAAACTCGAGGACCTTGCAGGACATCTCAAGAAATATCAGGGCGTTTCGACAAAGCTTTTCATTGCTCCGCTCATTGACATTCAGCTTCTTATCAAAGCAAGATGTCACGAAGGATATAGAACTATTCTGTTTAGACGGATGATGTTCAAGATCGCTGAAAAGATCGCAATCGCCAATAAATTTGATGCTCTTATCACAGGTGAAGCCCTTTCGCAGGTTGCAAGCCAGACAATTGAAAACCTCACCTGCATAAACGATGCCGTAAAAACGCTCCCTGTCATAAGGCCGCTCATAACTTCAGAAAAAAGCGACACTATCGCGATCGCTGAAAAAATAGGGACTTTCCCGATCTCGATAAGGAACTGTCCTGACAGCTGCACAGCTTTTCTGCCAAAATCACCGATAATCCGCGGAAAACTTGAAAAAGTGCTTGCAGAGGAAAAAAAGCTTGAGCCGGAAATATCTTATCTTCTTGAAGAATCTGTTAAAAATGTGAGAATTGTAAATGTCTGAAGAGATGCTTAAAAAATCAACGGTCAAATCACCTTTTGTCGCACCGGTCAAAAAGATCTTGCGAAAATATAATCTCCATTCCGTCTGTGAATCGGCACACTGCCCGAACATAGGCGACTGTTTTAAAAAGAAGACTGCAACTTTTCTTATTCTTGGTAATTCCTGCACAAGGAACTGCCGTTTCTGCAATATAACGCACTCCGACGATATTCCTCTTCCTGATGTTCATGAGCCCGAAAATCTCGCATTGGCAGTCAGAGAGCTTAATTTAAGCTATGTCGTTATCACTTCTGTCACAAGGGATGACCTTGAAGACGGTGGTGCAGACCATTTTTTTAAAGTTGTAGAAAAAGTGAAGGAATATTCCCCGCAGACTCTGGTCGAAGTGCTTACTCCGGATTTTAAAGGTGATGAAGAACTGCTTGATATTATTGCAAAATCGCAGATAGATGTTTATAATCACAATGTTGAGACGATATACCGTTTATATGAAAAAGTGAGACCTCAGGCAGATTATTTCAGGTCACTTGAAGTTCTTTCCTACATGAAAAGAAAGGGTTTCATAACAAAATCGGGAATAATGCTCGGAGTAGGTGAAACAGTTGAAGAGGTCAAGGAACTGATGCGGGATCTAAGAGATGCCGGTTGCGACATAATGACGATCGGGCAGTACTTCCAGCCGACAAAGGAGCATCTTGAAGTCGAAAAGGATTATACGGAAGCAGAGTTCAGAATGTTTGAAGAATATGGTTTAAGTATCGGTTTTAAAGAAGTTTACGCAGGAAGATTTGTGAGAAGTTCATTCAACGCAAGTGAGATACATAAGAATGTTTCGGGGAGGGTGATTTGAGAAAAAAACTCATAATTGTAATCCTTTTTTTCACTTTTTTTCAGCTTTCCGCTGTCAATTTCGATCCGGATGAAAGTTATAACCGCTTCATCAAAGGGCACGGAGTCGGTTTTTCGATATTTCCTCTTTATGAAGGAGACAGCACTCTTCTTGAGTTCGATCTTTACGGCAACTTCTATTTCAGCATGCTCAGATTCGGATTCCTTCTGCCGGTAAGATTCATAATTTATAACAACGATAACATTGAGACCGCAGGAAAGATATTTCCGAAAGAGGACTGGGACGATGCAAGGGATTATGTTTCGATACTGACCTTTTTCCAGTACGGTTTCAAAAGCGATCTTTTTTATTTCTATTTCGGTGAGCATAAAAACAGATATGTGGGAAACGGAACAATATTGGGAGGTTACTTCAACAATCTCAAGCTGAGGTTCCCGAAAAGGGGAGTCAACATCGAAGTCAACACCGATTATGCAGGGCTTGACTTTTTCATGGACGATGTAACTCCTCCGAATGTTGTCGGAGGAAGAGCGTATGTGAAGCCGGTCAGTTTTTTTTCAAAACAGAACTATGCCAACAATCTTGAGATCGGTGCATCATATTTTGCCGACATCTTTTCTCCCTATAATATTTCGATTGTTTCTCCAGGCGGTATTCCAAAAAGAGATATCGAAAAATATACGGACCATCTTTTCGGCTTTGACATCTCGTTCAGATTTGTCGCAACAAAGCTGTATCACATGAAATTCTATAGTGATATCAATAAAATAGTTGATGGCGGTCTTGGGCTTCACTTCGGACTTGAGCATGAGTTCATGCTTCCTTTTCCAACAGATATGAAGATATTAAGCAGATGGGAATACAGAGCGATGGAAAGCAATTACATCCCTTCATATTTCAACACTTTCTATGATACTGAAAGGGAATATTACCGTAACGGACAGACCAAATCCCGTTTTGTGAACGATTCTTCAAGAGAGGGGCTTGACTGGACTCACGGCTATTATCTTGACCTGGTGTACGATCTGACCGGCACTTTTGCGGTCGGGGCATCTTTTGAACACAATCGAATTTATAAAAACAATGTAAATGACGGAAAATTTGACAATTTCCAGCTCAACCTTTTTGTAAACGCCCTCATTTTCAACAGGATAGGGACAGATTTCATAATTACTTTCCAGGACCTCGGTGAAAAAGGGAAACGGATGAAAGATCAACCTTTCTACAACCTTTCGGTATATTATAAGCTCAATGAATACCTGAGCTTAGGATTCTATACCGGCTCCAAGTGGTATCTCGCCTATTCAGGAACAAGCGTGGCAACGGAATCATATTACAAAAACACCGCAGTCTATTCAGTCGGTGCATACGGAATGATGAGATTTTAGCAGAATTTCCCCTTCTTTAAAAAAAAGTTGAGCAATTATAAAAAAAGGGGTACAAAAACAAACAACGGGCTTGACTCACAATTTTTGTGCTTATAAATATCGCTGTTTCCGGTTTTGATCACCGGAAAATGTTTATTTTTACTTACTTTTTATATTGTGGAGGTAACGATGAAATTAAGACCTTTGAACGACAGAGTGATCGTAAAAAGAGTTGAAAGTGAAACAAAGACAGCCGGCGGGATCATCATTCCTGACACTGCAAAAGAAAAACCGGTAGAAGCTGAAGTTGTTGCTGTGGGTATCGGCAAACTCATGGATAACGGTGAAAGACAGAAAATGCAGGTAAAGGTCGGAGACAAGATTCTTTTTGGCAAATACAGCGGAACCGAAGTTAAAATAAACGGTGAAGAGCATCTGATCTTAAAAGAAGATGATGTTCTTGCAGTTGTTGAATAAATTCAAATAGGTATAAAAGGAGAGAAAAATGAGCGCAAAACAGATATATTTCAGTCACGATGCAAAATCAAAAATACTCAAAGGCGTCAACAAACTTGCTGACACAGTAAAAATAACACTCGGACCGAAAGGAAGAAATGTCGCAATCGAAAAAAGCTTCGGTGCCCCCAAGATCACAAAAGACGGTGTAACAGTTGCAAAAGAGATCGAACTTGAAGATAAAATTGAAAATATCGGAGCTCAGCTTTTAAGAGAAGTCGCTTCAAAGACAAGCGATGTTGCAGGAGACGGCACAACGACAGCCACAGTTCTTGCACAGTCAATAGTAAGTGACGGTTTTAAATATGTTACGGCCGGCTACAGCCCGATAATGCTCAAAAGAGGAATTGATAAAGCTGTCGCCCAGGTTGTTGAAAAGCTTAATTCGATCACAAAAAAGATCTCAACTTTTGATGAAATTGCAAGTGTAGGAAGTATTTCTGCCAACAACGATAAAGAGATCGGCAGGATCATTGCCGAGGCAATGGAAAAAGTGGGCAAGGAAGGAGTTATCACGGTTGAAGAGGCAAAAGGGATGGAAACATACCTTGAAACAGTTGAAGGCATGCAGTTTGACCGCGGATACCTGAGCCCATATTTCGTAACAAATGCTGAGAAAATGCAGGTAGTTATGGAAAACCCGTTCATACTTGTATATGACAAGAAAATAACAAATCTCAAAGACCTTGTTCCAGTCCTTGAAGGTGTTGCTCAGCAGGGCAGACCTCTTCTTATAATTGCTGAAGATGTTGAAGGTGAAGCACTTGCAACTCTCGTTGTGAACAAACTTCGCGGAGTTCTCAACATTGCCGCTGTTAAAGCTCCCGGATTCGGTGACAGAAGAAAAGCAATGCTTGAAGATATTGCAATTCTTACCGGCGGTCAGTTCATCAGCGAAGAAATCGGCAACAAACTTGAGAACACAACTGTTCATATGCTTGGAAGAGCAAAGAGAATAGTAATTGACAAAGATAACACAACGATCGTTGACGGTGCAGGAAAAGACGAAGACATCAAAGCGAGAGTAAAACAGATCAAGGCACAGATCGAAGAGACAACTTCTGATTATGATAAGGAAAAACTTCAGGAACGGCTTGCCAAACTTGCAGGCGGAGTTGCAGTTATCAATGTAGGAGCCGCAACAGAAGTCGAAATGAAGGAAAAGAAGGATAGAGTTGATGATGCTCTTCATGCGACCCGTGCCGCAGTTGAAGAAGGAATAGTTGCAGGCGGCGGCACATGTCTGCTCCGCTGCAAGGATGTTCTCAAGAAGGTCAAGACCGATAATGAAGAAGAGAAAGTGGGTGTAGAGATAATCGCAAAAGCTCTTGAGGCACCCATCCGCCAGATCGCTATAAATGCAGGAGTGGATGGAAGTATAGTTGTCAACACAGTTGCGAAAAACAAGGATGAAGAATGGGGATTTGATGCCGCAAAAGGCGAATACAAGAACATGATCGAAGGCGGAATCATCGACCCGACAAAAGTCACAAAAAGTGCACTGATGAACGCTGCTTCAATCGCTTCGACACTTCTTACAACAGAAGCTGTTATTATTGAAGCTCCCAAAAAAGATTCTGCTCCGGCAATGCCTGACATGGGCGGAATGGGTGGAATGGGTGGCATGATGTAGTTCCTGTCATAATGTCAATTTGCCTATTTGTCACAAGATAATCCATCGTAAATACCTGAAATAAAAAGAGATCTCCTCTGGTATAAAAATTGCATCCTAACGGGTCGTTTTTTTTGATGAGGTGATCATTAATATGAAAAGTAGGACAATTCTAAATGCCGGGTTGTTTATTTCGATAACTTTTGCGATAGCTTCCGCGGTCGGGTTTATTCTCAGTTTTGTTGTGAAGGACGAACAGGTTTTTGTCCCTATAGGCAAAAGTTACTACAAAAGCGGAGATGACGAGACGGAAACAAAAAAGGAAAGTTTTTACTTCGGCAGTAATGTTGAAAAGGTTTCTTCATCCAACATTTTCGATGCCGCAATGAGAAATATCACTGTCACTGAAAATAAGGTGGGGGAGACAATGGGTGAGGGCACTGTTCCTGAAGCAAGTATAGACGACATTTATTTTTATTTTGAGAATCCTGAAAAATGTCCTCTTATGCCATCTCTTCTTCTGAGCGGAACGATCGTCGCAAAAGAGTTTGACCAGTCGATCGCAATACTCCGCGAAGGCAGCAGTCGTGAGGAAGGCGCCATTATCGTCAGAGTAGGGTCCGAAATCACCCCCGGAGTAAAACTTGCTCTTGTCTGGAGAAATTTTGTGGTTTTGACAACTTCTTCCGGTGTAAAGTGTATCGGTGAAGGTGTCGGCGGTGATGCAAAACAAAGTGTTCCGGAAGAGAGGTTTGCCCAGACAGGAGAACCGCCTGTTGCGGGAGGTGATGACGGTATAGAGGTTAGAAAAATAAGTGAAAACCAATATGTAATAAGAAGACAGGATCTCCAGAAAGTTACCGGCAATCTTAATTCGCTTGCAAGACAGGCAAGGATCGTTCCTTCAAAAAAAGATAACGGTTTCAAGGTGTTCTCAATAACAAAAGACAGTCTTTACAGTAAGATCGGCATTCAGAACGGTGATGTTATAAAATCAATAAACGGCATAGAGCTTTCTTCGCCCGATAAAGCTCTTGAGGCATATTCAAGGCTTCAGAGTGCTTCAAAACTTTCACTTGATATTGTGAGACGCGGACAGAATGAAACAATGGAATATACAATAGAATAGGAGAAAAAAATGACTTCTAAGAAAATTCTCTCACTGATGCTTCTGCTTTTTCTAGTCTTCAACGGATATGCGGCTGGTGAAGAAGATGATGTAAAAGTTCCTGTAAACCTGAACAACAGGCTCAAAGGGATGAATCAGAGCTTTAATCCGAAGTTCTCTCCAAAGCTTGATTCTTCTAAAAAAGTTCAGAAAAAACAGAAAGACGGTAAAAACGAGAAGGATGAAGGTGCTGAAAATATTCAGAATCAGTCAGAAAAGCCGGGTGTGAAAACAGTGACACCCCCAGCTCCTAAAACAATACTTGACAAGAAAAGTGAAGATGATCCGAATGCTTCCAAGCTCACAGATGCAGTAAAGATAGAAGTTGCTGAAACAAAACCGGTTGATCCAAATATGAAGATCAAGCTCGATTTCAAGGAAGAGGATCTGATAAATATTGTCAAACTTTTTTCTGAATTGATGCAGATAAACTTCATTATTCCGGAGAATCTGGGAAAAGCTAAGGTCAATATGATGGCTCCTCAGAAAGTTACTGTGAGAGAGGCTTACAAAACTTTCCTCACACTTCTTGCAGTAAATGATTTCAGCATTTCAGAGGACGGGAAATTCACAATAATAACAAGAGAAAAAAACATTCCTGAGATGAAGATACCGTTTTACAAAGGGACAGATGTTCCCGATCTTTTCAAAATGGTCGCAACGATAATGAAATTCAACTATGTTACTGCAACCGATATGGATAAAGTTTTGAAACTTTTCAGAGATAAGGGTGCGACATCGCTTGTCTTTGATGACAAGACGCTCATCGTTGTCGACTATGCGGCAAACATCAGAAAAATAATGATGCTTGTTAAGGAACTTGACCAGCCTTCTGAGTCAGATTCTGCGAAACTCTATTTCATTAAACTGACCCATGTGCTTGCCACTGATGCAAGAAAGATACTCGAAGATATATTCAAGGATTTTACAAAAAAAGGGGCGAAAAAGAAAACGGCAGGAACTGACGGGTCTCCAAACCTCGCCGGTGTAGCAAATTCCCAGCGTCTTCCAGGTTCTTCAAATAATCCTGCCGACCCCACTTCAGGAGACGACGAAGGTTTTTCGAGTGAAAATATGTACCTTCACATTGTTGATGATGAGAGAAGTCAGCAGCTTATTGTTCTCTGTAATCAGTCAACATACAATCTGATACTTGAGATCGTTCAGAATATTGACAGGGAGGTTGAAGGCGAAGGAGAGATCCATGTGGTGAAACTTCAGAACGCAAAAGCTGAAGATCTTGTGAAAACGCTCAATCAGCTTTCAAAAAACAAGAAAGCGGCAGGAGCGAAGACAACTGCAAAGGGGACCGATGTGTTTGAAGGTGAAGTTCAGATATCTTCAAACGAATCTACTAATTCACTTGTTGTTGTGTCATCCATTCAGGATTTCAGAAATCTGAAAAAGGTCATTGAGAAACTCGACATAAGAAGAAAGCAGGTTTTTGTAGAAGCTGCAATCCTTGAAGTGAAAATAGATGACTCACTTGAATACGGAAACGCCTATACCGGTGGCGGATTTGTTGTCAATGTGGCAGGCGAGAAGGTTCCGCTTTTCTTCGGTAAGGCACTTGATTCAAAAATGTCTCCGGGAACTGTTGCGGGCATGGTGGCTCCGGCAATAAGCGGCACTGAAGGCATTCCCGGTCTTGGATTGGCTGGAGGCATTCCGTCGATAGGCGTTATTCTTAATGCTGCACAGAACGATTCATCTGTAAATGTAATGTCAACACCGCATCTTCTTACAACAGACAATGAAGAAGCTGAAATATCTGTAGGTGAAACGATACCCTTCCCTTCCGGAAACATCATCAGCGGAACTGCAGGAAGTACTGTTACATATACAAGGGAAGATGTCGCTTTGAAACTGAAAATTAAACCGCAGATAAATGAAAGCGGTTATATGACTCTTGAAGTAAATCAGGAAGTAACAGAGCTTGGTGCACCATCACAGTATGGATTCACTACGACAAAAAGACAAGCCAAGACCAAAATAAATGCAGAAAATGAACAGACAATAGTTATCGGCGGGTTGATGAAAGATTCTGTAACGGAAGCCGAAAACAAAGTTCCCATACTTGGTGACATTCCAGTGCTCGGAGTATTTTTTAAATATAAGAGAACCGTAAAAGCAAAAGTAAATCTGCTTATAATTCTTACCCCTCATATTGTTGAGAGTAAAGAGGATTTTGCACGGATACTCAAAAGAAAGATGGAAGAGAGGGATGAGTTTGCAAGAAAGTTCTACGGTGATCACATATCATTTGAAGACAATATATATCTTGATAAAAAAAGAGGGGCTCTTCTGACGATTGTGAAAGAAGTGAACGACACTAACCGTAAAGAAGATGAAGACCTGCTCAGGAGAAAATCAAAGAAAGATGAGAAATCTATAATGGTTACTCCAGAGGGAGAACAGGAGATCATTTCTGTTCCTGAAGGGACTTTAGACAGAGAGGACTCTCTTGTTCCTGAAGCTGTTCCTGAATTTGACGGAGAATAGCATGCCAAGGAAGAAGATAGGTGAAATACTCGTTGAAAAGGGGCATCTTGATGCTTCTCAGCTAAGCCGTGCACTTGAACTTAAGAGTCAGAGTGATAAAAAAATAGGTCAGATACTGGTTTCTGAAGGGATAGTTACACCTGAACAGGTGGCTGAGGCCTTTGCCGAGCAGACAGGTATCCCTTTGATCCCTGAAGATTTTTTTAAAAAGGTCGATCCTTCGCTCCTTTCTGATTTTCCCATCGGTCTTGCAAGAAAGTTCAAAGCGATGCCGGTTTTTGCCGATACAGAGCTTCATGTTGCTGTGACAGATACCGATCCGCTTCTTTTCAATCAGCTCTTCATGCTCTACAGAAAGAATGTTAAGCCATACATCTGCTCAACTTCAAAGATCAATGACCTTATAAATCATGCCTATTCAAAGATAGACAGCAATGAAGAGTCTCTGAACGCCGAAGAATTTGCCGATATGAACGATGACTCCGATGTCGCGATCCCAGACCTCATTGATTCCAATGATGAAGCCCCTATCATAAGGTTTGTGAACAACACTATAGCCAAGGCGGTTAAAGACAAGGCCAGCGACATCCACTTTGAATCGTATGAAGATGAGGTGATCGTCCGTTTGAGAAAAGACGGAAAACTTTATACAGTTCAGAGGGTTCCGAAAGCGGCACAGGCAGGACTTATAACAAGAATAAAGATCATGAGCCGTCTTAACATTTCTGAAAAAAGACTTCCTCAGGATGGAAACATCAAGGTCAAGATAGCGGGAAATGATGTCGATTTCCGAGTTTCGACACTTCCAAGCATTCACGGTGAGTCGGTAGTGCTCCGTATTCTTGATAAAAGGTCTCAGCAGTTGTCGCTTGATGAAAGCGGATTTACAAAAAGAGATCTGGAAAGGATGAGAAAGATAATCAGAATGAAACACGGTATCTTTCTTGTCACAGGACCGACCGGAAGCGGTAAGACAACCACTCTTTATTCGGCACTTACTGAAATAAATTCACCCGATGTAAAGATAATAACAGAAGAAGACCCTGTGGAATATCAGCTTAAAGGTGTCAACCAGATACACATAAACGCAAAAATCGGATTGACATTTGCAAGCGGATTAAGATCGATTCTGAGGCAGGACCCTGACATAATAATGGTCGGAGAGATCAGAGACAGGGAAACGGCTGATATCGCGATTAACGCATCATTAACCGGTCACCTTGTTTTTTCGACACTGCACACAAACGATGCTCCTACTGCTTTTACCCGTCTGATAGATATGGGTATAGAGCCGTTCCTTATTTCATCTACCGTTCTTGGTATACTTGCTCAACGACTTGTAAGAAAGCTCTGTCCTGTGTGCAAGGAGGCATACTATCCTGAACCTGCGATCCTTGAAGAACTCGGGCTTGATCCGGCTGAATATGCAAACCATCCTTTTTATAAGGCGGTGGGTTGTGATGAATGTGCTCACACCGGATATTCCGGCAGAACAGGTATTTTCGAACTTGTAATAATGGATGACGAGCTCAGAAGGGCTGTCGTAAACCGCCTTGACGCTTCGGACATCAGAAAGATCGCTGCTGCGAACGGCATGCTCAATTTAAGAGAGGACGGAGCGATGAAAGCTATAAAAGGGATAACATCGCCTGATGAAGTTCTGTTAAGGACACAGGAGGATAACTGATGCCTCTTTTTGCTTACAAAATAATAGACTCAGGCGGAAAGGAAAAAAAGGGAACCATTGAATGTCCCAACAGAAATGCCGTTAAATCCAAATTCCTTTCTGAAGGATACTATATTACTGAAATTCGTGAACAGTCATCAGCTCAGAGTTTCAGTTTTGATTCACTGAAAAGTATTTTGTCTTTCGGAAGAAAAAAGGTGCCTCTGGATGAAGTTGCTTCAATGACAAGACTTCTTGCAACCCTCCAGAAAGCCAAGATCCCTCTTGTGGAGTCCATAGATGCCGTTGCCCAGCAGCAGGAAAATCAGATGCTGAAAGAGGCACTCATAATAATTAAGGGAAAAATGAACGAAGGTTACAGTTTCAGCAGAAGCGCAAGGGATTTCCCGAATATATTTGACGACTTGTATTGTAACATGCTTGCCGCCGGAGAAGAGAGCGGCGCAACAGACAGGGTTCTCCTCCGCCTTGCCGGTTTCATGGAGTCACAGGTAGATCTTAGAAACAAAGTTAAGAGTGCAATGACATATCCTGTAATACTGATGTTTGTTGCTATTATTGTCGTCGGAGTCCTTTTCACCGTTGTAATCCCCAAACTGGCTAAAATGTTTGAAGATGTCAACATGTCGCTTCCTCTGCAGACTGAAATTCTTATATGGCTTTCGGGTTTTATAGGAAGCTGGTGGTGGCTGATAGCAATAATGATCACAACTGCGTTTATACTTTTCAGAAGACACATTGCAACTGAAAAAGGGGCGTTCTGGTGGAGTGGATTTCTAATTAATATGCCTCTTTTCGGCAGAGTCAACAGGATGGTTGCGGTCAGCAGATTTGCAAAGACCCTCTCGACTCTTCTTCATTCCGGTGTGCCGATACTTAATGCAATGGACATCGTCAAGAAGATCATTGACAACAAAGTTCTTGAAAAAGCTGTTGCGACTGCAAGAGAGAACATAAAGGAAGGTGAATCGATAGCAGTACCTCTTAAAAGAAGCGGAGAGTTTCCTCCGATAGTAATTCAGATGATCTCGATAGGAGAGCAGAGCGGTGATCTGGAAGAGATGCTGGACACCCTCGCAGACAGCTATGAAAAAGAGGTCAGATATACGATGGACAGACTTACTTCAATGCTTGAGCCGATAATGATAGTTGCTCTGTCAGTTGTAATAGGCTTCATTGTATTTGCGGTCGTAATGCCGATACTTAAGATAAATGATGCTGTAGGATAATATTCGGAGGTAAAAATGTTTAAGAAATTTTTTAAAGCCCTTCTTGAAGAACGGGCCGGCGTGGCAGTTAAAGGATTTTCTCTTCTTGAGATCATGGTCGTCATCACGATCATGACGATGATCATGGGAGCAGTCGGAGTCGGCGTAATGTCGTATCTTGATAAGTCAAAGATCAAACAGGCGAGAATAGATATTGCGACGATATCAAATGCCCTCGATCTTTATAAAACTGAATTTGGAAAATATCCGGACAGCGAAGACGGTCTTTCAAGACTTGTTGAAGAAAAAATACTGAAAGAGAAAAAAGCCCCCAAGGATCCGTGGGGCAACGATTTCATTTACATCTATCCCGGAAGTAACAACGAGGACGGTTTTGATCTTTACTCTTTCGGCCCTGACGGAAAGGAAGGGGGGAACGATGACATTGTGAACTGGGATACAGAATAGAGGGTTTATGAAAAAAAATTCCGGATTTTCCATGATAGAAATGCTTGCCGTTGTGGCTCTGGTCATAGTCATGGCAGGTATTTCTGTTGCAGGTGTCGGAAGAATCGGAAGGTATAAGGCGTCCACTGATCTTGGTCTATTTAATTCCTTTTTAAGGTTCAATTTCATGCGCTCTGTCAGAAACGGTGAATATATAAGGATCGTTATTGATATGGAAACAGGCTCATACTGGTCTGAAAAAAGTGAAACACCTTTTTTTCTTTCAACAGGAGAAGCGACAGAAAAGAAAAAAAAGGAAAATGATGAAATGGTAGAGAGAATGGAAAACGGTATGGGGACAGATCCATTCAAAGAAGGCGGGTCGGCACTCGGAATGGAAAGCATAATGCAGAAAGCACGGTTGATGTCAAGCGATGATCTTGATAACGATGATTATTTCAACTATGAGAATTTCATCCCCGACAGAAGATCTCTCAAAAAGATACTGCAACCTGAGTTTGAGACTGTTTCGAGTCAGAAAAAGATTTCAGACGGACTTGTTGTGACAGGATTTTTTGCATACCATACACCTGAAATCGTTACCAGAAGTCTCATCACCGATAAGGAAATGGAAAAGAATGTTCATATATACATTTTTCCGGAAGGGCGTATAGAGCCGTTTTATTTTTCTCTGGGAGAGGAAACAGATGACGGTGAAACCAGTTATTCCTACATTACATCCGATATGTTCATGAACACAAAGATCCGCCCGGGAAGCTTTGAAGAGGATGTAAAGGATATGAAAGATCTTTTTGAAGATAAAGATGAGGAAGGGAGATCATGACAGTGTCAAAGGGTTTTTCACTCATCGAAGTTCTTGCCGCTACAACGATACTCGCAGGGGTGCTGTTTTCTCTTTCAAGAATTATATCAGGAAGTTATATATACACTTCAAAGATAAGGAACATATATCTGGGAACAGAGCTTGCAAGACTTAAACTGCACGATATCCAGGAAAAGATAAAAGAGGACGGTCTTCCTGAAACTGAAATGGAGGAAGAAGGCGATTTTGATCAGAGAGAATATAGTGAATTCAAGTGGAAATACTCAATAAAGCGTGTTTTCATCCCGCTTCCTGATATTTCGAGTTCAGCTGACGACGGAACCCAGACGCAGGCGGAAGAGGCGGCAGGGATGCTCTCTCTGGCAAAAGGGAACATAGAAGATTTTTTTAAGGAAAGGATAAGAAAACTTTCCCTCACTGTTTTCTGGGGACGGGGTGATCGTGATTCAGAGAAGGTTGTTTTTACAATTTTTCTTACAACTGACGGTTCAGTAAAGACTTTCCAGCAGTACCAGGGGGGAGGTGGTGTTCCGGGTCAGAATCCTTCTCAGGGAAGAGCGAGAAAATCAGATCCAGCTTACAACAGGTTCAAAACACCGGCAAATAACCCGCCCGCGGGTCTTCCCGGTATGGAACAGAGGTGAAAATGAGCAGAAAGGGTTTTTCACTCATTGAAGTTCTTGTGGCGATGTCAATTACAGCAATTCTTGCGTCATCGGTCTATTTTTCATTTTCAAATGTAATCGCAGGCAGATCAAAGATAAAGGAGATAACCGAAAGGGAGAGAAAAACATATTTCACGCTCGAACTTATAAGGAATGACCTTAAGAATGCATTTCTTACAAATAACAAGGGTGTTCCTGAGGAGACTCATATAACAATATTTAAAAGCGAAGAGGATGACCCTGTCAGTCATTTGACATTCACAACACTCAACCATGTTAAAATGGCGGCAGGTGTCAAACAGTGCGATCAGACTGAGATCGAATACTACGGGGAGGAAGTGGAAGGAGAGAATGTCCTTTTCAGAAGAGAAAGTCTGTGGATAGATGAATTCCCTGAAAAGGGGGGCAATGTATATCCTGTAATGAGCGGTTTTGAAAGACTTTCATTTCAGTTCTGGAAGGAATCAAGCAAAGAATGGGTAGATCAGTGGAACACAGAAAGTGCAGACAATCTTAACGCCCTTCCTCCGAAAGTTAAGATAACAATGCTTGTCAAAGAAGGTGATTCAGGTGAAGAGGATTATATTATAGAAACAGTGGTTGAAATAAAAATGCTCAGACCTTTGAGTTTTTAGGTGACAATGAAGAAGTTTTTTTCTAACATGTTAAAATCATTCAACAAGCCGAAAAGAGGCGTCGCCCTTCTTATCGTAATCGTTATGATATCTGTCCTTCTTCCGATAGTTACCGACATGAACTACGAAGCAAAGACAGAGTTTGACCTTGCAATTAATTATAAGAGAAAAGCTGAAGCACAGGCACTTGCCGCAAGTGCTGTTAATTTTGCAGTTGTCATTTTCGACCTTCAAAAGCAGATAGAGGGGATCCTCAAGCAGTTCAACATGGGGCAGCAGATAGAGATATGGGATATAATTCCTTTTGACACTGCTCTTTTAAGGGGCTTTGTAACAGCAGGACCCTTTGTCGAACTTGAGGATGTGGTGACAAAAAAAGATGTTGAAAACCCGACAGGTTCAGCATTGAACGATCAGGAAGGTGATTTTTCACACACCGAAACAGGTGATCCCATATTTCAGTTTCCCGGTGATTTTAAAGTGGAATTTACAGGCGAGGATGACAAGATAAATCTTAACCATCTCGCCTACGGTACAAGATCAGCAGTTATAAAAATGCTTGAAGCGCTTATCGAACCTGAGTTTTATGATTTTATATTTCTTGAAAACACTTCAAGGCGTGAATATGTGGACAGACTTGAACTTGTCCAGAATCTTATAGACTGGGTAGACCCAGGAGATGACAAATTTACTGACGGAGCAAAATTTCTCACAGGAGGAGATGAGCAATCCGACTATGCAGATTTTATTCCTGAATATAAGGTTAAGAATGCAAAATTTGATACAATTCAGGAAGTTATGATGGTTTACGGCGTAGATGACCTCATCTATAAGATCCTCGAACCTCACATAACAATATATTCGACAGGAAAGATCAACATAAACAAGGCCGGTCCGGAAATGATCGAAGGTATTATCAGGGCATATGCCGTTGACAAGGCGATGACAGTTTTTTACAGTGAAGATGCGATGAGAGAGCTTCTTGGCAAGATACTTGCAAAAAGGGCCCGTGACGGATTTGCCAAAGTATCCGATTTTCTTCAGGCCTGTAAGGATGAAGGGATAGATATGGAAAATGATGCGGAAAAGATGCTTGATGTTGCAGGAAGGGTTTACAGAATAAAAGCTACAGGGATAAAAGAAGGTGTTGAAAGCTGGGTTGAAATGGTTGTTGACAGAGAAGGGAATATTTATTACTACCGTGAAGGGTAAAGTCAGAGGTGAAATATGAAATTTGCTTCTTGCAGAGTTATAGCCGGCAAGTTACTTATTAATATTTTTTTCAGGGAATATAATAAGACAGTCCTGGAGAGCAGAACAGAATCGTCTGTTGAGAATTGTGCAGAAATATTCAAAGAGGTCGACTATATCGATCTTGTTATACCGGGAAAGGAAGTTCTTTTCTTTTCAAGGAATTATCCGCCTGTTAAATCGTCATATATCAGAAAAATAATTATTCAGGATATCGAAGTTGAAACACCGTTTCGGGAAAATGATCTTGTTATAGATATGAAAAGTTTTTCCGGAAACAGTGAAACAAGTGTTTTCTGTGCAAAAAAAGAAGCAGTAAAAAACATTATGGATCTGTTTGATACTGTAACAAAAGACAAGATCAGAAGTATTGTTCCTGAAGAGATACTTTTATTTAAGCTGCCTGAAAAGATAGACAGAGCTGTTTTCATCGGTGATGATTACTCAATGCTCGTTTTAAGGAACGGACAGATAATAATGAACGGAGGAATCAATGATCTTAAGAATGATCTGAGATCATGTTTCAACAGTGATGATCCGGATGGTGAACTCAATGCATGGCTTTCAGTTGCAGGCGACATCAGTGTCCCAGAGGGTTTAAGCGACATTGAAATGCTTATACGGAAAAGAGTTATTGCTTTCATGGAAAGGGTTTTCGGTTTTTTCGGACCTTTCACAACTTCTTCAGGTATAACTGGAGTTTTCATTAATGATAATCTTGTCTACGGGATGGGAAAGCTTATTGAGCAGATCGATCATCCGGTCTTTCCCGGAAGCAATTCAATTGTATATGAAGCACACGAATCACTTGAGATAATACCGGAGATCGTCGATAACGACAGCTCAGTTAGTTTTGCAACGGGTGAATTTGCATATAAAGGGGGATTTTCGTTCCTGAAAAAGAGGATCGTGACTGCGGTGGTTCTTTATTTTGCCGCTCTGATAATGCTGGTTGCCGGAATGCAGATGAGAATAAGCTATCTCGATGAAAGGATCGAAAAAGGTGAGGAGCGGACAAAAACACTGATGAAAGATGTCATAGGAAAGGAAATGCCGTCATTAAGGCAGGCACTTTCCATTATGAACAAAACGATAAAAGGTGAAACCGCACTTGCAGATAAAAAAGCGGTATATCCATATAGCGCACTTTATATCATGGAGGTGATCTTTCCTTATTTTACATTTGAGAACAGCACTATCGAAGTTTCTGAACTTGCCATCAAAGAAGAAGGCAAGATCAGGGTGACAGGGACAAGTGACACACTTGAAGACATTAACAAATTCACCGGATTTCTTGAACAGGATTCCCTGATCGATGAGATAAACCGGGGCCAGATAAACACAAGGAATGATAAAAGCTCATTCAGCATAAGTTTCAGCTATGCCGGGCCTAAAAAAGAAGACACAAAGGGCAAAAAAGGCAAAAAAAAGGATTCTGAAAAAGATCCCGGGGAGGAAATATGAAAGAAAAGATAATGGAAATGCTCAATAACCTGAGCGAAAGAGAAAGAACAATCCTTACTTTTCTTATAACCTTCATGATGGTGTTTATGTTCGGAGGGATCTGGTTTCTTATGGATATGACTGTAAGCAACAGAAGAGACACTATCTCAGAGCAGGAAACGATGATACAGAAAATGGTTTCAATGAAAACTCTTTACCAGAAAGCTCAGATCCGCAACGAAGCAATGAAGAGCAGTATAAGCTCAAGCAGTGTGAATCTTAATTCCGATATTTCAACGGTCAGAGAGAGTACAGGAATAGGCATAAGTACATTGAAAGAGCTCAAACCCCGGAAGAAAGGGGATATAAGCATAGAGAGAATAGAACTCGGATTCAGAGATGTCTCTCTTGAGCAGACAATGGCATTTCTTTACGGTATTGAGAACAGGGGAAGATATGTCTTCATTGATTCAATAACCATAAAAAAGAGATTCAGCATGCAGAATTATGATGTTTCTGTTGTCGTTGCCGCTCTCAAAAAGGAGGTGGGTGTTGAATAACCGGTTATTTGAGAAAATAAAGGAAATTCTTACTTCGGGTCGAACCGGATCTCTGCTTAAACAGACACTTTTCATCAATATTGCTTTTTTTGCCGGAATCTGGCTTGGGGTCAAGATCTTTTTTCCTGATGATTTTATCCTTTCGAGAATAAACAAGGTGCTTTTTGTTAAAGATATGGGCCTTACCGCAGATGATGTCGGAATATCAATCCTTGGCAACATTTCTTTTACAGACGGAACGATTACTGAAAAAGGGGTAAAAGTTATCACCTTCCATAAACTTGAATTTTCACCATCACTTTTTGACCTTCTTAATGGGAATATATCAGGCGAGCTTTCAATAAGTGATGTTAATAATCAGGGCGGGGAAATGACGGTATCTTTTGAAACATCTGAAGAACCCTGTTATGTGATGGAAGCTGACGAACTGCCCCTTTCTCTTTTCCAGTCTTTTTTTAAAGACATCTCTTTTACAGGAACGGTTTCCGGGGATGGAGATATTTGTTTGAGCGAAGGACGGAAAATAAACGGAAAGGTTGATATTAAAGGAACCGATGTTGTTTTCAGAGGCAAAGTGCCTACACCGATGGGAGATTTTGATGTCGGAAAGATAGATCTGGGAAGAGTGGAACTTTTTGCAACAGTTGAAGACAACAAAGCTGAAATAGAAAAATTTGTTATCAAAGGAATCCTGTTTCTGGATATAGTAGGAAAAATTGTGCTGAATGCAAAAATGACCGCATCATCACGGATAGATCTTGATGTGAGGGGGGAAGTTCCGGACATGCAAAGAGTATCGGAAAATGCGGCACTTAATCTTCTATTGGGGCAATTGTCACCTTATAAAGGTGAAAAGGAAAATTCCTATGCTTTCATGTTGAGAGGTTTTTTAACGAAACCGGTAATGTCAAAAGCTCCAAGAGAGAGATCTGAAAAAGGTGTAAATTCTGAAAAACCTGAAGCGGGATCAAAAAGAGGTGACAGGAAAAGAAAACCGTCTGTTGACAGAAAGAGGCCGGAGAGGGTTGTTCCTTCAGATAATCCTGAAAATGAAAAGAAAAGCCCTTTCTCAATGTCAAGATCCGGTAACGGGAATTTGAAAGAAGAACCCAGAGAAGAACCGAAAGAAGAACCGAAAGAAGAACCCAGAGAAGAACCGAAAGAAGAACCGAAAGAGTCAGTAATTGAAGAGCCTAAACCTGTTCAGGCCGTTGAGGAAACAGTAAAAGAAGTTGAAAAACTTCCGGTTCAGGAGGAAGAGGAGGAAAAACCGTCACATGTTGAAAGAAAGAAAAAGAAAGAAGAGTCTCATGATGGAGAAATTAATGACGAAGATTAAAGATAAGTAGATAATTAAGGAGATATCAAATGAAAAAATTAATCTGGCTTGCAGTTTTGTTCTCAGTGTTCTTTTCGGTTTCCTGCAATAAAAAATATATAAAAGGGACTGAAATTGAGGAAAACGAAGATTCCAAGGCGATCTTGAAGATCTTTGCCCATTATGTAAAGGGCTTCAAGGATCAGAATCCTGATCTTTTTGTACCATATATTTCTTCTAAATATTATGACAATAATGGAACTGATGATGCAAATGACGATGTTGACTATGACCGTGTTGTAGAGATATTGAATTCTGAACAGTTCAAATCACTTGAAAAAGTTGAAGTGGTATATATCCTGAAAGACCTGAAGATAGATAAAAAGGAAAATATAGGGAAACTGCTTTTTTATTTTGAAGTAAGATTCAAAATGACAAGCAAACTGCCTCCTGAAGAAGGTGAAGACTCTTTCTATAAATCTGACGGTAAGACAAATCACAAAATAAGTGAACATAATCAGATGAAATTTGCCAAAGAAGACGGCAACTGGAAGATAGTGAGCGGTCTTTAAAAAGCACAATTTATCTTTAACAAATCGCTTGACATTGATGTAATAAAAAATTACACTTTAATCTGTTTGTGTGACGGTCATTTATTCAAGAGGTTTGAAATGTTTAGTTATTTTAGAGTGTTGTCTTTTTTTAGAGTTTTTATCGGAATCATTTTAATGTCTGTTTTACAGACTGTTTCAGCTCAAATGGGACCGGAAGTATCTGTCGATTCAAATGGGAAAGTTCTGAAATGGGAGGAAGGGAGCCGTGATTATTTTGTTATGCACAAATCCATTCTTCTTAACCTTAACCAGACAAAATGTATTCAGGATTGCAAGCCAGGACAGGATAAAGCAGGAAATCCTCAGGCAGATGCCTGTGTTGATCCAGCAGTCGGAACAACTTTTACTCTTATGAACAATCATATTCCGCCTGATGCACATATCGAAGCGGCATATCTTGTCTGGACGACAGCGGTTGAAAGGGATAAGTTCGATACTATGGTTGATAATTCGGTAACGCTGACTTTTGCAGGAAAAGATGGAAATGTCAATCATTCTGCTGAAATTACAGGTCCGGAACATTATCTTAACGAATCTGCCGGTTTTACATATGAAGGAAAAAAACTGGAATTTCCCCTCATGAGCGGGTATGCGAATCCTTTTAAAACATGCAATGTCGATACTGATTGTCATGAATCTATAGGAACATATTCAGAATGTGTTCCCGGGAATGACGGAAAAAATTATTGCGGACTCAGGCAGGGGGCATATACATACCGGATAGATGTCACCGATTTCTTTGAAACTGTTCATGAATTGGGTCGTGATGCCGGGATAACGCTGGATGGGTTTCAGCTTCTTGGGAATTACAATGTCAGCGGAATTCCCTGCACCAATTCATCTCATTATCTTGATATTTCAGGAATGATCGGCGGCTGGTCGATAATCATGGTCTATACATCAGAAAAGATATTCCCGAAAAAAATATATATTTATGATGATCTGAACATTTATCAGTTTCAGGAGATGGATATTAATGTAGCAGGATTTGAGCTTCCCACCGATGCTAATGTTAAAATAACTCTGCACACTCTTGAAGGTGATCCGGGTCTTACCGGTGCTGTTGCAAACCCTCATGAATCATTGAAGATAAGCGGCGCTCAGACTTTTGACTGGGTTTCACTCCAAAATATCTGCAACCCGGGCGTTAATGACTCTTTCGGGAAACCTTATACTGAAATTTATAACTCAATATCGAGTGTCCATGGCTGGGAGGATGAACTTCCATTCTGTGTCGGAGACTATAACGACCCGAATTCACTTGAATATTCAATGGATGTTGACACTTTTGTCCTGAAAGCATCTGATCCGCTTTTTGAGCCCCATTTAATAAGAGGTGATACAAACCTCTGGGTAAAAATAGGTTCCAATATGGACGGTGTTTACACAAATTATATGGTTTTAAGCATTGACACAAGGGCCCCGAAATTTGATATTCCCGCTAATGCACAAACTCCTGACGGCAGAGAAAAGAATGTTTGTTCCTGCTCTGCTGAAAGGGATTATTTCTGTGCCGATTCAGCGATGTATTTTCTGATAAAAGTCCAGAACTGGGGTGATAATGCCGCACTGAATGTGCAAGTGAAGGATGCACTGCCGACAAATATTGAATATGTTCCGGGAACAGCACAGATAGCAACACAGTTTGACAGTGACGGTAACGGAACAGACTGGAAAAAAGTTGAAGATGCCGGTGAGGGAGGATTTCCGTTTGCGGAACCATATTTAGTTGCTGATGTCATGGAGCCGTGTGATCAGGTCAGTCAGACATGCCTGAACACAGTTCTTGTCAGATTCAAAGTGATGCCGAAAGAAGGACTTCCTAAAAATGCAGTCATTACAAATACTGCTGAAATAACTGACAGCACCGGCATAGTTTATTATTCCAACACATCTGTTCCACTGCGTCTTAAAAATGATGCCGGATGTGACACCGAGTGTAAATCGCCAACCCTTGAAGTGTGCGGCGGATCAAAAACTGACGGCGGTGATTCAGGGAACACCGGTAATAGCGGCGATACTGGAGACACCGGTGACAGCGGAGACACTGGTGATACAGAAAAGAATGATAGTGAAGATGAAGACGCTGGTGATGAAAATGTCGGCTGCGGTTGTGTTTTGATATTATAACGGGATATTAAAGAATGCTCTGTAATATTCAGCTATCGGGAGTCCGTCTGCTCCAAGTATTCCATCAGAAATTATGATTCCGTAAGTAGATCCCTTCATAAAAGCAGTGTCAGCGGTAAATCTGATTACTGTGTCACCTGCTTCAAAGCTGATTGTTCCTATAACTTCTTCACCGCTGTTTACGTCATAGACGATAACAGTTCCGAGTATGACTGATATCGGGTTCACCGGTTCGCTGAAATAAACATCAACATGAGTCTGCACCTCAGATAAAGGAAGGTTGCTGCACAGAGCATTAGAGGGTCCGTTGTCTCCCGCTTTGGTATCAAAATTGAATTCGTGGTCACCATCGCCGAGAATATTGCCTGCGAGGTCTGAAGGTGTCGCTTCGACAACAAGGAGATAATCGGTTTCATCCATGAATTGACCTGAGTAAGGAGTAAAAGTTACAAATGTTCTTGTTCTGTCTATTGCGATACAACCTTCAACTATCCCTGTAATGTCGGCGCTGTTGCAACCGGCAGGAACATCGTATGTCACATAAGTTCCGGCTTTTACAGATGAGGTGTTCATCGGTTCAGTAAAGTATATTTCGAGTGGTTCCGATATACTCCATGCAGGTGTTATATCTTCAGGCTTTGTAGCTGCAAAATCAGGCGGTGTTGTTTCAACACTGAATTGAGCAGAAACATCAGCGGCAAGAGCGTTGCCTGCAATATCAAATATGGAAGTAGTAGCAGTTACTTTATAAGGACTCAGGCTGCTCTGGAGATAATTTGCCGGGGTTATTGTTACCACGTTGCCTTCAGTTCTGTAACTGCAATCTAATGCTGTTTCATCTTTATCAGTTATTTTTATTGAACCGAAGTTTACAGATTTTGGATAAAGGTCTTCATTAAATATCAGAGTGATCTTTGAATCGGCTTTAATGTCTATTGCGCCGTCAGCTTCAACAAGTCCGAGTGTTTCAGAAACTGCTTTTATTCCTGATGTGCTGATCACAGGCGGAGTGCCTTCAACAGTATAGTAGTAAGTGATATCAACTCCCGGAAGCGTGGAAAAGTTATAAAGGTTAGCCATCAGTGAGAAGTATATTTTGAGCCTTATATTTGCTCCGGCAGGCATAAATTGAACTTCTCTGCCGCTTGTTACAGGTTCAAATTCAGCAACATCTCCGTTGTCCGGCAGGTTAGGATAGTACTCTGAAGTTGTGTAATATTTTTTAACCAGTGTCCAGGAAATATTTGTCTTATTTGAAGCAAAAACGTGATCCAGTTCAACATTGCTTGAATCAATGAAACCTTTTATTTTCCATCTTCCGTTATCCACAGGATTAGTTGCACCTGTCATTTCAATAAAATAATCTGAAGAATCAATTACAAAAGGTGTTGTTGTTACAGAAAATACGGTTGACCCTGTTGTAATAATTCCGTTGCTCCCCGAAGCAAGTATCTGAACAAGATCAACTGTTTCGTCATTAATAAGTCCTGCATTCATAGAGTATCGCTTGTCATCAACACCCTGCCATGTCATCCTGAACCGTTGGTTTCCGTAAATTGTTGATCCGTTAGCCGGGGTTATTACTGCCGGATCTGACGGTGTTATTGCATTTGTTGCAGGAGCACCTCCTGACTGACCGAGATAAGTTTGTCTTTCAACAACAGGGTTTCCTCTATAGTCAAGGATATTTGATGTGGCAACAAGGTGGATGTCCAGCTTCCCGTCCTTATAAGAAGGTATGGTATTCATCAGAACAACAGTCGGGTCATGTGAGTAGAAAGTAGGAAGCGTATAATATTTTAAGCCCTCTACCATATAATACAAAGTATCTTCATTAACAGCCTGATAAATTACCGGTCTTGAGAAAAGTGCCATTGCTCTCTGGCCTTCACCCGGATTTATAACGGCTTCAGGATTGAATTTAACATGTGTTTCAGGAGAAGTTGTAAATTTCTGAATGAGAACTCCCGGAACAGGATTACCTTTAATATCTTTGATGTAATTGGTGTGGTTGGCTCTAGTCCTTCCTTTTATTTTAAGAACATGATAATCGCTGTTACTGAAAACCTTCCACTTTAATCCGTTCTGAGCGGAAGCAAATGTTTTGTCAATTGTATAGCTGTTGCTGCCTGTATTGACAGAAGTTATAGTAGCGGTCAGATTGTTCCCTTCAGTTGCTGATCCGTAGATCATTATCGATTTGCCGAGGTCTCTTTCATTCTTAACCTCAAAGTTGTTGTAAAGTCCGTTTATTACAACTGTTGATCCAGTTACATTTGCATTATATCCGCTATAATCACTGTGGTGTTCAATCTGTTCAGAAAGAGATACTGTGACTGATTTATTGTCAGTAGAAGAAGTAAATACAAAGCCCGCCCCGTCAATGATTTTTGACCACGAAACATTTGAGGAATCAGCGGCAAGTGTTGCGGCAAGAACAACAGCGGTGTCTGAAGTTACTGAACTTATTGTGTAAACTCCAGCATTTTCACCGTAAAGGATCTGTATCTTTTTGCCGGCATCATTTGTTTTGAAAGTGCCTGGTGCTGTGACCGTGAAAGTTGCACTTCCGGAAATTGTTATGCCGTCATCGCCTCGTCCATCCTCAATTTCAATAGTGTCTGAAGTAAAAGTTGCAACGTCAACAGGTTCATGGAAATTGATCCTGAATTCAGAATTTACAGGAACATCATCTCCTTCATCAAGAGATGTGTCTCCCACAACAATGTTGGAGTATGTTACACTGTGAACCGCGGAAGGAACAGGGGTTACAAATGTATAAATATATTCATTTTCTCCGCCTGTAACAGGAACATTTGCCGGATCAATGCCGAAATCTGCATTTTTGATGAATGTTGAAAGGTGTGCAGAGAAATCAGTATTCATCGGAAGTTCGAACTGAAGGTCGGCACTTGTTTCACCGCAGCTGAAAAGGGCAGGGAAATCAGGTGTGAGCGTTGCCATGTCACAGTGTTCGTTGCTGGTAATAGGATCACATGTTCCGCCACCAGTCCAGTTGCCAAGTTCAACAGTTCCCGGAACGAGTGTCGTTCCGCCGAATTCATTTATGAAACTCAAATAGAAAGTCCCTTCGCTGACAGTTGTCACATCAACATCTTCATTGAACTCTGCAATGACTTTCATTGTTTCAAGAGTATTTCCGTCAATATAAACACGGTTAAGAAGTCCGCCTGGAGAAGTTTTGAATGATGCAGTGTTAAGAGCGGTGAGACGCATTCCTGTCGTGTCTTCAATATCTCTGCTGACAACAACGGTGTACCACTCTTCAGTGTCAAGTGTCGCGTCCGGATTTATAATAACTTTGGTATTGCCGTCCTGAATACTATACGGGGTCACAGTATTAAGTGCCACAACATCAGGATCGTCACAGGAGTTCTTGTTGAATCCCTTTACAAGGCAGATGTTCGGAACAATTCCGTCTGCATCTGGAAATTCAGGGTTTGGAGCCGGTTCATTTTCAACTGTTGCAGGATTAACCGGTTTTGAGAAAATGCACTCAGGATGTACTGCAGGAGAAACGCCCACAGTATTATGAGGCGGAACGATCTTGACAGAAAGAGGCGGGTTGTCGGATGTTCCGAATCCGAAATTAAATGCCGGAACAAGATATCCCTGAGTCGGATCATGCGGGCTTACGGTTGCCGCTCTTGCATCACGGATATTTGAAGAGAGCATTACGGCAAAATCCCTGCTGAATCCGAATTCACTGTCTGCTGTGAATGTAATAGTTTCATTGCCTGATGTACACTGCCATGATCCGGGTATAAGTGTTCCTGCCGATCCGTCAAGAGGATCTGTCACGAAAAGCCCGTCATCATATTTAACAACTATATTTGAATCATTTATGGTTGTGCAGTCAGGAGCCGCAGAAAAGATAACTTTTATCATTTTTTCAGTGCTCGCAACACTTCTATTGTCATGAGCAGGAATCGTCATAAGAACTTTAAGCTCTTCAAGACGGTAAACTTCAAGAAGGAAAACAACATCCTTAGTATTATGTCCGCCTCTTACTGTGGCTCTGTCGCTTGTCATAATTCCGCTTACCGCATCGGCAGATCCAGGGATCGTGACTCTGATCTTTGTGCCGTAAGGGAAGTTTGCAGTCGGAATGAATGTTATTACATTGTCGCTTCCTATAAGATTTACAGGATCGGGAGCGTCATCAGCATTAAACGAAAGAGTTCCTGATATTGTCCCGTTGGCAGTATCATTCATCGGATCTGCAAGACCTGTTACATCTTCAACGATGAAGCTTGTTCCCAATATTGCAGTTGTCTGATCGACTCCTTCTGAAAAGCCGACGACGATCGCATCGTCAACAGACATAAGAAATTTTCCGCTTGCAGTTCCGACATTGATGACTCCGAGAGCAGGAGGATCAATTGTGCTGTATAGAGCAGTATATCCCTCTCTTAAATGTCCCTGAAGAGGATCAAAAACGTCATTTATATCTTTAGCCCGCAGCGATGCGACCGAATTTTCAAGAACAAGTAAAACATCTCTGCTGTATTTAATATCAGTTGCCGGAACGAAAGTGACAGATGTATCACCATCGGCACAATCAGGTGCTATGGCATAAATTATATCCCCGTCAGGATTTTCGGGGTCAGTTGAATCAAAAACGAATTTAACAGATGGCTCTTCTTCATTTTCGAGTGTGTCACAGTCAATACCTTCTGAAAAAGTAACGGTCACATCCATATTTATAGGAATCTGATCACTTCCGTTGCCGGGAGTCATCTGGGTTACGACAAAATCGGGAATAAGTTCCACATCGAAAAGATATATTTTTGTTTCAGAAAGCTGTCCGCCTTTGTTTGTAGCACGGTCACTGACTATTCCGTCCATCGAAGGAAGTGGCTGTCCAATGAGTGTTACTCTGATCTTTGTTCCGTAAAGAAGAAACTCATCAGGGGTAAAAGTAACGACATTGTCACTTCCGATAACAGTTTCAGGGTCGGGAGCATCTGTTCCGTTCCATGAAATATCGCCGGCGATCGTTCCGTTTGCAGTATCATTTTCAGGATCAACAAGCCCTGTCACATCTTCAATGACGATATTTGTGCCGAGTGTTGCACTTGCCTGTTTTACACCTTCACTGAATTTTATGATGAGAGTATCGGTTCCTTCACCGAAATTTCTTTTCATAGGACTTGTTCCGCTTCCGCTCATAACACTTTCGATTGAAAGGGCGGGCGGATTTACAGTTCCAAATACTGCGACAAAATTTTCTTTGAGAAACCCTGAATTTGCAGTTGCAATGGCTGTTTTTACAGCACTTGTCAGTGTGACTCTTATCTCTCTTGAATATCCGTAAATGTCAGCTGGTGAAAATGTGAGTTCTTTTCCGTCTTCACTGAAAACAAGACCATTCTCTTCAGCCGGCTCAATAACAGTTGGATTTTCCGCATCAGTTATATCTTCAACTATCAGACTTGTTCCAACTGCAACGGTTGTCTGGTCTATCGGGTGAGAGAAAACTATTTTTATATCCTTTCTTATCGGAACATCCCATGCACCGGCTCCCGGATTGGTATAAATAACGGTAAGATTGTCAGGGTCAAGAGTGTTGAAAAGAGCTTTTGTTTCTATTGCGAGATTTCCACCGATGGAGTTTGATGTGTCGGCTTTCTGAATCGTTGTTTTAAAAACGATCTCATAATTTGAGGAGTATTTCAAAGGTTCCGACGGTGTGAAAGTGACAGCATGCGTTGTCTTATCGTATTTGATTTCCCCTTCAACTTTTACAATGTTCTCAGGGTCAGTAGTGTTAGAAACAATAAAAGAATCGTTTGTCAGAGTAGTTTCAACAACATCTTCTGAAAAGACTGCTTTTATCTCTGTTTCAAGAACGACACTTCCGCTTCCGTCAGCAGGCGAAATGGAAAGAATTCTAAGCGGACTGTCCACGCTTACCACAAATTCCTGATCACTGCAGGAAGAAAGAAAAAACATTCCCGATGATACGAAAACCGCCATCAGCAATGAAAACAATTTCTGAACTCTTAACATGGTATCCTCCCGTATTTATTAAAAAATATATTTATAGCCAAGAAGAAAGCTCAGTCCGCCGATATCCCCGTTCTCTTTATTAAACTGAGGATATTCAAAATCAAGGAGCATTCCTGTATATCTCGCTTCAAAGGTTATGCCTCCGAATATTCCGAATCTTAAGTCTGCACCAAGACCGGCATACCAGCCGTATGCAACATCTTTTGCACTCGATTTTCCACCGAATGATGAGCCCTCAGACCAGGCAAAGACAGCGGCAAAACCGCCTCCGGCATGAAAGAACAGGAGATCCTTTATCATCGGATAATCGAGCTCCAGGCCTATAAAAAGGGGAACAGTGTCAATTCTCCATGAATAATCATAAAGCCCTGATTGGGGGTCAAGGTTTGTTCCTTTTCCTTTTAAAGTATAATATCCCGCTTCCGCCCCTATTGAGAGGTGCGGATTCCAGAAAGGGAAAATATAGTGAAGTTTTCCGTGAATCGCCCATGTTGCATCTGCTTTTCCGGTCGGCACAGTGACATTTGCCATTACAGCGGCTGAAACATATTTTGTTTTCTGCTTTTCAGGTTCCTTTTTTTCTTTTTCCGGCTCCGCAGTCACTTTTTTCTCAATGGCCGGCTCTACCTGCTTAACAGATTCGTCTTTTTTAATGGTTTCTGTTTCAAGTTGCTGATATTTATCATGAAGTGACGCAGAGTCATCTTTTTTAACCTCTGCACTCAAAACCAACGCGGAAAAAATGATCGGGATAAAAAACATTAGCTGAATTTTATATCTCATATCACTCCTCCGCAGTTGTAAAGTTTATAATAGTGTCTGCCCCGATCGAATTTCCTGCAATATCTTTTACAGCATGAGTGATTATAATGTTATATGAAGTTGAATGGGTAAGCTTGATCTTCGGAGTAAGAACGGCAGTCATTGTCTCTTCATCGTACGACACTTCACAGTCAACATCAGTTAGGAGAACAGTTGATTCGTTTATGGTTGAATCATCCATTTTTTTGGAAAATTCCACTGTTATTTCTTCCAGTTCTGACGCTTTTGCTTCTTCGCCGGCTTCGGGAACAGTTTTAACAATGACGGGTGCGACAGTTTTTATTGAAAATGAAAATCTGTAAGGTGAATCGGTTCCGTCAGTTTTCAAGGGAAGTCCTGCTTCGTCAGTGATTATTCTGTAAACTTCAACTGAATAGAGAGATCCTTCATTTAATTTATTTTCCGGAATTATTTCGACAGTTTTGCCATCTTCAGAAAGGTTCACTGCATAATTTAACGAAATTTCATTCTCAAGCATAATAATAGATGAAGTGTGAACTGAAGCGTCCATTAACGGTTTTGAGAAATTGATCGAAACTGCTGCTTCAGTAGAAACATCATCTGTCCCATCCGCAGGTGTCGTTTCAACAATTTCAGGCGGCAGTTCATTTTCTTTGCTAACCGGAGAGTATGGTTCAACACACCCGATTAAACCAAAAAGAATTGTCAATTCCCCGATAAGTTTAATGATTTTCATGGTACCTCCCGTATTTTGTTTCCGCACAATCTAATGTTAGACGGGCAATTATATTAAAAAGTTCCATAAAAATCATTTTTTTTCGGTATTGCAAAAATGTTTAAACCAGATAAAATATCAGCCGGAACAAAATTTATCCGGAGGGGAATATGTTTAGTAAATTCAAGGTTTTTTTTATTATTCTTGCAGTCTTTATCTTTGTCGTGTCATGTAACGACAATAAGAAAAATGATAAAGATGATGTTCAGCTTTTAGACAGCGACACTGTTTCAGATGAAGAGATCGATGAACCCGTAACAGATGAACAGCCGGATGAATTGACTGACGACCCGGTAATTCCAGTTGATGAGGATGAGGTTGCTGATGAGGATTCTGTAGAACCTGCAACAGGTGTTTACGGAACTTTGTTTGTTGAAAGCGGTTCAAAGGAAAATATTGAGGTTTCTCTTTTTGAATGCGGTGCTGAAGAAGCAGTCGCTACATCAAAAACAGACGGATCAGGCAATTTTGAGATTGAATATGTCCTTGAAAGCTCAAAGACATACTGTGTTGAAAGCAATGATCTTTTCAGTTGTTTTACGGCAGAAAACGATGTTCATAAAGCTGAAATAAACCCTCTGACCCATCTCGCATTCATGAAAATGGAGGCTCTTGGAGGTTGTGCAAAGTTAAGAGATGCGGAAAAAGCTGTCAGAGCATACATGAAAACCGGAACAGGAATATGGCTGGGTGAACTTGACTATTCAGAACTTTCCGGAATTCATGAAGGTTTTGAATCGGTCAAGGGAATGGTTGAGAAAAGCAAGATAAGTGAAATTACTGAGATTGTTTTAAGTGATATTGAAAAAAAGGGAGAAAATGAATTTATTGAGCTTTTCAATGGTTTCAAGGTCGTTCCAGAACAGGATGAGGTTATAATTGAAAATGTGACTTCTCCTGTAAAGATCGTTACGGCAGGCGGAAGTGCTGAGGTTTCGCCGGGATTTAATTTAAAGTGGCAGATACTTGATGAAATAACAGAAAGCGGGTCTGGAGAGATATGGAGTGATAATGCAGGTCAGTATGTTGTGCGGGCCGAACTTCTGATTTCAACTGGAACTGTTCCGATATCTGAATCATCCACAACAGTTACATTTTTCAAGATTCAAAAAGAGGGAGTTATTGATGTCAGCGACATGTCTGCCGATATGTCGTACTGGTTCAATGACAGTTCCGTTGCGGTATTTGCGGCCGGTACAGAGATAAAAAAGAACGATGCCGCAGTTTTAGAGATAGGGTACAAGCTTCTTTCAAGCGGGGGAGGGTCACAGATCTCAAAGATAGCGTTCTCTCCTTCAGGCACTATTTTCCTGAATGATATGATGTTCATAATGATTGATCTTGACGCAGTATTTTCGGGCGATCCGATAATGCTCGGTGTTGAGAGGGTTGACGGAGCGGGTGAAATGTCTGTCCTGAATCAGGCAAGCGGGGACCCGATAATGCTTACTGCAAGCGGTGATCCTATCATGTTCACGGCATCGGGAGATCCTATAATGAACATCGCAAGCGGTGATCCGATAATGAGCGGAACGATGTCAAATGTCCTTGTAACCGCAACAAGCCATTTCAGCGATTTTTCAGTGAGGAAAATGTCAATTCCTGTTAAAACTGCTGAAATACTGGACAGATGGGAGAATGACTTTTCAATAGATGACAGCCCATACAGCTTCATTTATAAGGCAATTGAGCTTTATAAATTGACTGGTGCGGCTGAAATGAAAAAGTTCTTTGCCGGAAGAAGTGAGATCAGGGAGATAGAAGGTGATATTGACAGAATATTCAATGTTGAAGTCGGAAATATCAGGAATTTCAATATTTTTGAGAACCTTTATTTTATTGATTCGCTGATAACGGGATTCACCTCAAGAAAGGCAGGTATAGGAACAGAAAGATACACGGCAGTTTACAATGGGTTTGATATAAGGAATGTCATTTTTGATATGTATCTGAGCCGGATGAGCTTTGACAGATCTGTAACATTCCCTGATATTCTCAAAAGTTCACTTCTGCCTGCAACATTAATTAAGAAAGACAGGACAAAGTTTCCTGACATAAGAAAGTCTGCTGCAAAAGGTATTCTTAAAATGAATCCCGAGGATTTAGATTTCCGATATATCGTATCTAAAAAAGAGGCAATAAACCTTTTGAAATATATCAACATTGCGAAAGGCCCTTCATTCGGAGTGCTGAATGGACTGCTTCTTCCGGGTGAAACAGTGTGTGTCTGGCTTTCAGGAAAGACCACGGCACAGTGCAAGCTGACTCCCGGTGTTTATTCATTGAACGCTGCCGGTCGTGTGACACTTGACGGGAAGGAGACAGCAGTAAGCAAAATAGAAAATGTTTTTTCAAGTGTTCTCCGTCCGCTCGATGAAAGTCTGACTGATGGTGAGAAACATGAACTGTTCAGAACACTGTATCTTATTTTGACATATGCTTCAAATGTATATGAGAATGGACCCGACATAGTTCTTTTTTCAGAGGGAATAAGGAAAATGGTCGTTGAAATGTTTGACGGAATAGAAAGCAACAGCAAGGCGGTAAAACTGGTTGACAGCATCAATACTTCTTCAAATACAGTTGCAGTTGTGTCGGGTGTCAAGAGAGAAGAAGTTCCCATGTTCGGCTCAATGACCGAATTTTTTGAAAAGGTCAATGTTCTTGTTCCAGCAGGTTTCACAGCAGGAGACACGATAGATGTTATTACCCTTAAAATCAGGGGTTATGGATATTCTCTAGTCGAAGGTGCCGGTCTTGATAACCGTCCCGTGTATGAGATAGTGAACGATATGGGAATCAAGACCTTCACGATCAAAGATGTCGATCCGTCTGATTTTGTTGATGATAACAACGGAAACAGATACGCTTCTCTCAAGGGTCTTTTTCAAGATAAGGATCTTGATTCATTCGGTGAGTGTTTCGGTGAAATATCAGTGGTGGTCATTTCTACTACAAACGGTCAGAAGCAGTTGAGAGAGAAAAAATATATTGTCAATACGGGTTCTCTGACAAATGCCGAAAGTTATACCGGTGCATTACAGTCTCCGCCTGTGGAAGGAACGATCGAAGTTATGATATATGATGAAAACTGGAGCCCTGTGACTATGACGAATGCCGGAATAGTTCTCAACCCGGGAAATATTGCAGTGAAGAATAAGAACGGAGGAATGATACTTGTAAAAAATCTAAAGCCTGCGGTTTATATGATAGAGGCTTTTGCTGAAGGATATTATCCGCAGAAAAGATCAGTTGTTCTGAATAAGGGCGATTCAATATATATTGATTTTAAACTGAATAAAATTGAGACTTTGACTGAAAAAGGGAGCGTTCAGCTTAATTTTGATGCAAGAACGGAAGGCGGCGGCTCAACGGCTCTAACATCTTCAGACAAGCTGAATGTGTATATTGTGGATCACAACTCCCAGATAGTGAAACAGTTTGCTGATTTTGACGGTTCACAGAATCTGAATGTGACAGATCTCGCTTACGGTCAGTATACCGTTAAAGTCGTTTCCCAGAAGTTTTATACGCTGATAGAGACTATTGTCATTAATCAGCCGTCTTACGAATTTTTCTTCACTCTTGAAACAAAAAATATATGCGGAAACGGAATTGTTGAAAATCCGGAAGAGTGTGACAGAGGAATGGGTACAGGAGGAGAAGGATTTGTTTTCTGTAAGGATATTGTAAGCGATGCACTATATCCTGATAGCGAGATCCAATGCGGTTATGACTGCAAATACGACACATTTTTCTGCTATAACAAAATTGAGTGATTTAAGTTAAGATCATTTCCTTGACTCTTCAACCCCTGAAACTATAATCCTCAAGTCTTGATTTTTGGAGGTCAAATATGACAAAACTGTCAAAAGGAAATGTTTCGGTCACTGTTTTTAAGGCAAGCAAAGTCCCTGAAAATATTGATGAAACCAGAAAAGCGCTCGAAAGATTCTCATTTAAGAAACTTGAATCAACTGACACCCGGGATGAGTCAACAGGATGGGTTGATGCCATTCTCTGTTTTGACAATCAGAACTTCTCTTCTTTGATGCACGATCGTTTTTTTGTGTTCGCACTCAGAAATGACAAATATTCTTTCAGTGCTTCACAGATCAGACCTTATCTTGAAGAAGCTGAATATATGTTCATGAAAGAGAACGGGGCCGAATATATTGCCGCCCAGCAGAAAAAGGAGATAAAAGAGCAGGTTATAAGAAAACTCAAAGTCAATTCATTTCCCAAAACATCGATCTGCGAAGTTGCATGGGATATGGAAAACAGCAGGGTTTATCTTTTCAGCCAGTCAAATCAGATAATTGCAAAATTTACCGATGTGTTTGAAAAAACTTTTGAAGTAAATCTTGAAACGGTGTCGCTGTTCGATTCAGTTGACAGAATGGGGTCAAGAGAGAAAATAGAACCTGTTTTTGGAAAGATCTGGAGTGTACAATGATAAAAAAAGGTAAAGAAATCGGGTTTCTCGGGTCTGAATTCCTTCTGTGGCTTTACTGGAAAAGCTGTGAAGAAGGGTCATTATCGCTTGAAAATCTGGGGCTTGGGGAAATACACATATCCCTTGAAGAGACAATAGCGCTCAATTCTATAACCGGTGACGGATACAGCGAAACAATAAAATCTCATGATATTGCAGAGTTAATGTCTGTGAGAAATTCAATAAAAGCGGGCCGTCTTCCCGAAATTGCCAAAGTGCGGATAATTTCAAAAGAGCTCGAATGGTTTTTCCAGATAAGGGCAAACCCTTTGAAAATAAGTTCAGTAAAACTTCCTCTTACCGGGGAGAAGAACGAGAACGAGATGATTTCTATGCGTCTTGAGGCACTGACGAGACTTGATCTCATAATGCAGGCACTTTTCAACACATTTCTGCTTGAAAGGGAGGAAAAGAGTTTTGTTCCCGACCTTAAAAAGTTTCTGGAGATGTGATTGAACAGGATACATATACTTTCAAGCGGGTCTAAGGCAAATGCCTTCATTCTTGAATCAGATGATATGATGATACTTATCGATCAGGGTTTAAGCTTTAAGGAATTCAGTAAAAGAGCAGACGGTCTTGGTGTTGATGTTTCAAGAATTAAAGGGATACTTCTTACCCACGAACACAGTGACCATTCATGCGGAATTGCTTATACTGCATTTAAGCTCGGGGTTCCGGTCTATTCGACGGAAAAGACGATCTCGATAATAAATTCAGCCTGTAAATATGATATTAATTATAAGTTTATCGACAAGGATGTCTCTTTCAGCATCGGAAATTTCAGCTGCATCCCTTTTGAAATAATGCACGATGCGGCAGATCCTGTCGGATTTCTGATCAAAATGGGGCCGGACCAGACACTCTGTTTTGCGACAGATACAGGAAAAGTGACTAACAGAATGATGAGTTATATAGGAAAGTGTGATCACATTATCCTTGAAGCGAATCATGACCACTCAATGCTTTATGCAAACAGAAAATATCCGGCGGAACTCAAAGCAAGAATCCGGGGACCGCAAGGACATCTGTCAAATGAACAATCGCTTGAAATTATTGACAGAATGGGTGGACGATGCCCGAGGACAATAATTTTCAGTCACTTAAGTGAAGAGAACAACTCCCCCGACCTTCTCAGCGGTTTGATCGAAGAGTTCAAGAAAAAGAATTCAATGTTCTTTAATTCGTTCATAGCCCGTCAGAATCTCCCTTTTACGGTTTATCTGCCATGATAACGGATGCTCACCTGCATCTTAGACAGCTTTTAGATCTTCATCCTGACGGTGATTTCATTAATCAAAGTGATTACAGGGCGATCGTATCGTGCCACAGTATGGAAGATGTCGAAGTCGCAGAAAAATTCAGTGATAAGATGTTCATCTCTTTCGGAGTTCATCCGCAGGATCCTGATCAGAGCAAGTTGAAGATACTTGAGCAACTGATCCTGGAAAAAAGAATAGATGCAATAGGTGAGATCGGCTTTGACAGATATACAGATGAGTTTAAAAAGAACTTCGACAAACAGATCGAAGTTTTTGAGTTTCAGCTTGATATTGCGTTAAAAAACAACTTTCCTGTAATTCTTCACATAAGAAAAGCTTTTGAAGAAACCTTTAACTATTCCGGACTGCTTTCCAAACTTCCGGCAGTCATTTTTCACTCATTTTCAGGAACATTTGAACAGGCTGATTTTTTTCTTAAAAGAGATGTGAACGCTTTTTTCAGTTTTGGGACACCCATCATAAACGGCAACAAGAAGGCTTTGAAAACACTGGAGAATCTTACGGCAGAAAGAATCCTTGCAGAAACCGATGCCCCATATCAGCCAGTATCGGGAAAAGAATTTTCAACACTTGAAGATATACTGAATGTGATCGAAAAAGCCGGTTATGTGAAAGGTATTGATAAGTCTCTGATGAAAAAAATCATAAGTTCCAATTTTCAAAAAATATTGACAAAAAAAGGCTAAATGATAATAGGTAGTGTTTTTTTAGTATTGTTTTAATAGGTGACTAACTTGGAAAGCTTTCTACTTTACAGTTATATTACAGTTCTGATCCTTCTTTCTATTTTCGGCTTTCACAGATATTACACGATATACATTTACAGAAAGTGCAAGTCAAATAAGCCGGAACCTTTGAAAAAATTTGAGGAGCTTCCGAAAGTCTGTGTCCAGCTTCCTGTTTACAACGAGCAGTATGTTGTTGAAAGACTTATAAACACTGTTGCAAAGATCAGATATCCCCGCGAGCTTTTTGAGATACAGGTGCTTGATGATTCAAATGATGAAACGGTTCATATCGCTGCACTTGTCTGTGACAGGTTAAGATCAGAAGGGATAAATATAACTCACATCAGAAGACCCAACCGTATAGGGTTCAAAGCCGGGGCTCTTGAATACGGGCAGAACCTTACTGATGCTGAATTCATTGCGATATTTGATGCTGATTTTCTCCCGCCGGAAGATTTCATTGAAAAAACGATAGATTTCTTTACAGATCCCGGAATTGGAATGGTTCAGGCAAGATGGGACCACTTAAACCGCGATTTTTCGATACTTACTGAAGTTCAGAGCATTCTTCTTGACGGTCACTTTATGATAGAGCATACATACCGCAACAGAAGCGGAAGGTTTTTCAATTTCAATGGCACAGCAGGAATTTGGAGAAAATCTACCATTGCTGATGCCGGCGGCTGGCAGCATGACACTCTGACTGAAGATCTTGACCTTTCATACAGAGCCCAGATAAAAGGCTGGAAATTCGTTTATCTTCCCGAGCTCACCGTTCCCGCTGAACTTCCTGTGGAGATAAGCTCATTTAAAAGTCAGCAGTTCCGCTGGGCAAAAGGTTCTATACAGGTTTTTAAAAAAATATTCCCATCCATAATCCGTTCCAGAGAACTTTCGTCAAAAGTTAAAATGGAGGCTTTCTTTCATCTTGCCGCAAATTTTGCTTATGTCATGATGGTGTTCCTCTGTCTTCTCATGCCGTTGAATATAGTAATCAGGATCGGTCACGGCATATATGAAGTCATGATCTTTGACCTCCCGGTTTTTGTTTTTGCAACTTTTTCAGTGATGTTCTTCTATCTTTATTCTGAGATAACAGTCATAAACGAAACACTTACGATGAAGAACAGGTCTAAGCTTTCCCCTCTCCTTTTCCTTCCATTTACCATCTCTGTCGGAATAGGGCTCGCAATAAATAACTGCAAAGCTGTAGTCGAAGCTCTCGCCGGCAGGACAACCGATTTTATAAGAACTCCCAAATATGATGTTGCAGGAAAAATATCATGTTCCAGCGAACAGTATAAAAAAGTTTCTTTAAATAAATACCGTTTCACAAATGTCAGCATTGTCAGCATTGTCGAACTCTTTTTTGCGATATACTTTTCATGGGCGGTCTATTTTGCATTTGATAAAGGTTTTTACTTTTCGATGCCGTTTCTTATTCTTTTCCAGTTCGGGTTCATGTACACCGCGTTCCTTTCACTTTTTTACACTCCGGTCATGAGATTCGTTCACAGAGAACATCATAGACCGGTCCATTAAGTTTCAGGGGTTTTTCATGAGTTTAAAATTTGTTTCTATAACTGAGGCAGGGCAGAATCTTCACAAAATAGAGTTTGAGGAAGGAAAAGTCCTTTATCTCATTGGAACAGCACATGTTTCAGCAGAATCGGTCAAACTCGTGGAAGAAACAATAAATGAACATTCTCCCGATACTGTTGCAGTTGAGCTTGATGAAAACAGACTTGAAGTTCTCAAAAACAGGAAAAAGTATGAAGAGACCGATATTTTTGAAATATTTAAAAAGGGAAAGGTTCTGTTCTTTTCAGTCCAGTTAATGCTTACAAGTTACCAGAAAAAGATCGCTGAAAAGACTGGTGTGGCTCCCGGAGCTGAATTCAGAAAAGCTGTTGAGATGGCTGAAGAAAAAAACTTAAAACTTGTAAATGCCGACCGTGACATTTCAATTACACTTAAAAGAACCATCAGATCCATGACATTCACTGAAAAAGCAAAATTTCTCGGAGGGCTTTTTCTAAGCGACGATAAAGATGTAACAAATGAAAGCATTGAAGAGCTTAAAAAGGGTGATATGTTAATGCAGCTCATCGGTGAAATGGGAGATGAGTTTCCTTCGGTAAAAAGAACCATACTTGATGAAAGAGACCAGTATCTTGCCGTAAATATTATGAGAAATCTTGGGAACACAACTGTGGCAATAGTAGGAGCGGCACATGTTCCAGGAATCATAAAACATCTTCAGGATGAAAACACCGGATCGTCAGATCTTTCTGAAATTGAACATATTCCGCCTGCATCGAAAGCAACAAAGTTTTTGCCGTGGCTTATTCCTGCGATAATAATTTTCATGTTCATCTGGGGATTCATCAATGGCGACACCAGTACAACAATGGAAGCCGCGATATACTGGATACTTATTAACGGGGTTCTTTCAGCACTCGGCTGTATCATTGCACTCGGTCATCCACTGACAGTTCTTGCAGGATTTATTGCGGCACCTATAACAAGCCTTAACCCTACTATAGGTGCAGGAATGGTTACAGGGCTTGTTCAGCTTTATCTTGTCAAACCTGTTGTGAAAGACATTGAAAATGCCGCCGCGGACACTTTGAAATGGAAAGGCTGGTGGCAGAACCGCCTTACAAGAGCACTTCTTGTATCACTCTTTTCTTCAATAGGCAGTTCTATCGGAACTTTTGCCGCATTCCCGTTCTTAATGAAAATCCTTCTTTAGATCATTCCACCGGAAGGGTGATCTGAAATACAGTCTCTTTTTCTGATGTTTCCTTGAGTATTATTGATCCGCCTGAAAGTTTTATTATTTTCTCGCTTGTTGCAAGTCCGAGTCCGTTTCCTTCTTTTCTTGTCGTGAAAAAAGGTTCAAATATCGAATTTCTGATCTCTTTCGGGATTCCCGGTCCTGTATCGCTTATTTCGATGATAAGCCGGCTTCTTCTTTTAAAACATTTTACAGAGACATCACCTTTACTGTCAACTGATTCGATCGCCTGAAGACTGTTGCTGATCATATTTATCATAACGCTCTTGAGCATATCCCAGTCAAAATGGAACTTTTCACCGTGAGTGCTGTCAGAAAACCTTATTTTGTCAGGTGTTGACGGGAAAAGGCGGCCGACATCAGCAAAAAATGAACTAAAATCACCTTCGTATGGGGAAAGCTTTATTGTTCTTCCGTAGTTAAGCATTTTTTCGACTGTTTCGTTGAGCCTCTTTATCTCCCGCAGTGAAATATCGAGATATTCAGGGTCAGGGTCTTTTTTCTTAAAAACTGAATCTTTAATTACTTCCATGTTGAACATTATCGAAGAAAGAGGGCTTCTGAGCTCGTGAGCAATAATTGACACCATTTTTCCTGTTTCCTGAAAATGCTTGAGCATCTCTATCTTTTTTTCAGCTTCAATTATACTTGTGAAAAGTGAAAGTTTTTCAAATCTGTTCATAGTCATTTCAAGAATGTTGTGTATGCATACAGTCGCACTGTGAGAGAATTTCCTGCTTTCGATCACAACAAAGCCGTTGAGCTCATTACGGTAGACTACCGGAATCAGAATGTTTCCTTTATATTTTGAAGATATAAGTGTTATTTCGTATGGAACATCCACTGAATTCTTTACAAAATAAGGTTCGTGAAGGAACTTTCTGTCGTTTGTAACTATCTTGAAAGATGACGGTTCCTCATAAAATGAAATATCTCTGCCGGCTGAGAATTCATCATTGAAAAAAACATATCTGACCGACTTGAATTCCTTAAACCAGGAACCGATATTCTGATCAAAAAGATTAAAAAGCTCTGACGGGTCTGTAACTTTTTCGGCCATTGACCGGTAACTGTTTACATATGTCTGATACAAATGTCTGTTTCTGTTGATGAAACCTTCAATTGATGTGCTGAACATTGATATCAGTATCCCCATGATACTGATCGAAACAAAAAGAAGAAGAAGGGCGCCGAATGTGAAGTTAATGCTGTCAACATAGTTAAGCATGCCTGCACGCAGAGAAAAAAGGTTTTTGATAATAAATGTTCCCGGAATGCTTAAAAATACAATAAACGGAAAATTTATACTGCTGATCCCTGAGCCGGCATTTATGTTAAGATATGAAGATATCCCGAAAAGAATAAGTGTCACAGGAACAGTCAGTGTCAAAAGTATAAGAAAAAGTACAGGGTTAAAATTTATTGATGAAATGCCTGCAAAAACAGGAAAAAGAAGAGCCAGAAACGAAATGAATGAAACATGGATCAGAACCGCTTTCACTCTCACTTTTTCAAGATGTTTGACCTTCCTTACAATTATCGGAATGTTTATGGATGAAAAAAGAGCCGGCATGAGAAAGTAGGCAAGATGATAATTCTCTTTTGACCAAAGAAATGCAACCGATGAAAGGATATTGGCTATAATAACAAACAGGAACCATATCATGTTCGGCCATATCGATTTAGGGAATGAATATACATACAGGGTCGTAAAATTCATAAATATCAGAACAGAAATGAAAAAAGAATTACCGGAAAAAGGAAAAAATGTCACAATTGAAGCAGTGAGCATGAATACTGTCGAGAAGAGAAGTCCGAAAGTCCAGAGATTGTCAACAATGCCGACACCTTTAATGAGTATCTGCCACCCCAGAGCGGAAATAACTACAGCAAAAAACAGGAATACCGGTAGAAAAAAACCTGCTTCAGACATCTTTTGTGAGCCCGAACTCTTCTATCCGTTTATCAAGCGTCGGTCTTGTTATCCCTAGTATTTCAGCGGTTTTCCCCTTGTGCCAGTTAGTCTGTTTCAACACAAACTCAATATGCTTCCTTTCAATATCCTTGAGCGGAAGAAGCGTTTCATTGTTACCGGTCACTTCATTTCTTCCCTCTTCAGCATTGTTGTCACTCAAAGCAACTAAAAATCCGAAACTGTCCCTGGTAAGTATTCTGTCCTTTGCGTTTATCGCCGCTTTTGTTATTACATTTTCGAGCTCTCTTATATTTCCCGGCCATGAATAAGTCATTAGAAAATCAATTGCTTCACGGGTTATGCTTTCTACGGTTGTGTTCATAAGAAAATTTGCCTTTTTCATAAAATGGATGACGAGCATTTCGAGGTCGTTCATGTGTTCCCTGAGCGGGGGAACCACAATATTTATTACATTAAGTCTGTAGTAAAGGTCTTCTCTGAACCTTCCATTTTCAACAAGTTCTTTAAGATTTTTATTGGTGAGGGCCACTATTCTGCCGTTGAACATCTTTTTTTCAGTTCCTCCGACCGGATAGAACTCTTTTTCCTGGAGAAGGCGGAGAAGTTTTGCCTGAAATTCAAAAGGTGTTTCTGAAATTTCATCAAGCACAAGTGTTCCCCGTTTAACTGCTTCAAGCTTCCCTTCCCTGTTTGATACAGCTCCTGTGAAAGCACCTTTTACATATCCCATAAGCTCGCTTTCTATCAGGTTTTCCGGAACAGCGGCACAGTTAATTGCAATAAAAGGTGCCTCTTTTGATGTATTATCGTGAATGGCTTTTGCCACCATATCCTTGCCTGTCCCGCTTTCGCCTGTTATCAGAACAGTCGCCTTGTTGCTTTCGAGCGAGCCGATTATCTTGTAGACATCTATCATTTTTGAGTCACGGCCTATTACTGTGTCCCTGAATCCGTCATGGTCCTGCTCAATTATGTGCGCAACATGTTCGCTCAGAGCGATCTTTTCGATTCCTCTTTTAACAGTAAGCCTAAGTTTTTCAAGAGAGACCGGTTTTGTTAGAAAATCATATGCCCCGAGACGGGTAGATCTTATTGCCGCCTCAAGATCACCGTATGCAGTAAGCATTATTATCAGCGGCATTTTTATTTCTTTTGTTCTGTTAAGGTCTTCAAGGAGTTCAAGACCATTCTTTACCGGCATGTTTATGTCAAGCAGAACAAGGTCAGGCTCTTCTTTTTCAATTTTCTGCAGACCCTCTCTGCCGTTATTCGCAGTGATGGCTATATATCCTTCCGATTCAAGATATTTCTGATAACTCCTTGAAATGGAAAGGTCGTCGTCCACTATGAGTATCTTCCACTGTTTTTTCATATTTCTCTCCGACCGTCATCCGGTAATTAACAATCCGCAACGATTTTATATGTTAAGGGAAAATAAGTCAAAAGAGATTTGCAGAAAGTCACTTTTTTGATATTTTCAGGATCACATCATAAATAAACCAGGCTGTATCCGCTATGAATTCTGGGTTTTCAATGCAGGCCCTGTCTTCAGGTGAAGTGAGATATGCGATCTCAAGAAGCAGTCCCGGAACAGTCGTATCATCAAACATCATAAGATCATGTTTCTGTGTAAAAAGATTGAACGGCAGCTTCCATGTACTATGAAGACTTGTCTTGAAGAATGCTTCTTTGAATATGCTGCCGTAAATGAAAGCCCTGTTCGCCCGATCGTATCTCTGAGCAGTTTCGACACTTTTTTCATTTATTACATCGGGTGGATAATAGATCTCGAACCCTCTGTTCGTTGAAAGAAATTTCTGACTGTTGAAATGGAGCGATATGAAAAGATCGGGTTTTGTTCTTTCTATCAGTTCAATTCTGTTTTTTACCGGCAGTTCAGTGTCATTTGTACGGGTAAATACAGCGTGGATGTTTTCACTTCCATGTTTATCAAAAAATGCCTTTAATTTTAAAGCAAGCTCCAAAGTCAGCTCTTTCTCTTCAATTTCTCCGGATATTGCCCCTTTGTTACTGCCGCCATGTCCGGCATCTATAACAACGGTAAATTTTTTTTGTGCCTGAATTGAAGAAGTGACGGCGATAACAAGGAAAAAAAGAAGAGATCTCATTTGTTGAGCTTTCTTACGACTGCACTGAATTTTTCAAAATCAGATATGGTTCCGAAATCAAAAGTTACCGATATTCCGGTCTTCTTTTCTTTTAACGATACTTTTGCTTTTGTATGAACAGCGAGTTCTTTCTGCTGAAGTTCCCAGTAACCTCCCGAAGCATTTTTTTCAGCAGTTTTATTCTGTTTTGATGAAGCTATCTTTTCAACCTGTCTGGCAGTAAGCTTTTTGTTCAGGATCTTGTCAAGTACCGCTTCCTGTTCCGATTTTTCAAGCACTGCAAGAGGTCTCGCCTGTCCGACAGAAATTGTGCCGTTGCGGACAAGGTCCTGTATTTTTCCTGTAAGATTTAAAAGACGCATGCAGTTGCTTATTTCGCTTCTGCTTTTTCCAACTTTTTCGCTGAGTTCCTGCTGTGTATAGCTGAACCTTTTTATAAGTTCGGTGTATGCTTCGGCCACTTCTATCGGATTGAGGTCTTCTCTCTGGAGGTTTTCAATAAGCGAGATCTGATAATCCTCTTCGCCTTTGAAAAGTATTGCCTTTATTTCTGTCAGCCCTGCCATTTTTGCAGCCCTGTACCGTCTTTCACCTGCGACTATCCGGTATTTAGAACCCTCTTTTTTTACAACGATGGGCTGGATGATGCCGTATTGCTTTATCGAAGCGGCAAGTTCTGTCAGCCGCTGTTCGTCAAACCTTTTCCTGGGCTGGTCCTTGTTGGTGATTATTGAATCTATTGAGAGAACCATGTAATCATTCTCAGGTGAGGATTTTATGAGTGCATTAAGTCCTTTTCCCAGTTTTCTTTTTTCGATCATTTCTTTCCCCCTTTAAATCTGGACAGGAATTCTTCGGCAAGTTCCAGGTATTTTTTAGCTCCGATCGAAGAGATGTCGTACAGAACAATCGGCATTCCGAAGCTCGGAGATTCGCTAAGCTTAACATTTCTGGGAATAACTGTCTGAAAAACAGTGTCACCGAAATGTTCCCTTACATCGTTCTCAACTTCATAGGTCAGTTTCACTCTTTTATCATACATTGTAAGAACTATTCCGTAAATTTCGAGATCACTGTTCAGATTTTTTATGGTTTTGATAGTCTCAATTATTCTGCTAAGCCCTTCGAGAGCAAAATACTCACACTGTATAGGGATAATAACACCATCTGAAGCTACCATGTTATTTACAGTGAGAATGTTCAAGCTCGGAGGAGAATCAATTATAATAAAATCGAATTTATTCCTTAACTTGTCTATAGTCTGCCGTAAAACGAACTCTCTTTCGTCCATTTGAAGCAGCTCAACTTCTGCACCTGTAAGTTCTGAATTACAGGGAATTATTTTAAGAAACGGAAGTCCGGTCGGATATATTGCGTTTATTGCAGGATCGGCCATCATGTCATATATTGTGTTGAAATTTTCCCCTTTGACCGAGCTCATTGATGTTGCATTTCCCTGAGGGTCCATGTCTATAAGGAGAACCTTTTTTTCCATGACGCCCAGACATGCGGCAAAGTTCACAGCGGTTGTGGTCTTGCCCACCCCACCTTTCTGGTTCACTATTGATATTACTTTTCCCATATATCCTCCTTTTTACGGTATCGAATATAGCACAAGTTTCTGTTTTTTTAAAAGATTTTTCTGCCACTCAGTCACAGATTTCTGCTTTTCCTCTTTTGACGGGGTCTTTCCTTTGAATTTTTTATCAAGAAAGGTCTCTGTCATTTTGTCAGCGATAAGCCGCATTTTTATCATTGTGTTGAATTCAAGATCGGACACTCCGTATTTTTTCCTGAAATCTTTCATATATACATTTGAAAGATATGTTTTAACTTTTTCATGGATCTTTGATTCATCAATAGTGACACCTTCGCTCCGTGCTTCCTCAAATACGATTATCCGGAACATTATCAGATCAAGTATTTTCTCCTTGAGCTCTGCTGATAACGGGGTCTGCGGATCGACATTGTTTTCTATGTTGAGAAGTTCGCCTTCCTGAAGTATTTCAGAATATGTTATCGCCCTGTCATTCATATTGGCTACGATGCTTTCGACAATTATTTTTGACGGATGGCAGATAAATGTAAAAAACATAATGATAACAGGGATAAAGAGTTTCATGTCACTCCTTTTTGCCGATTATTTTTTCAATATGGTCAAGAAGCTGTTCCCTTCCGTCACCTTTTACAGCAGAGCAGAAAAAAGAATCGCGGTTCTTCTGTTTCAATACATTAATCTCAGTTTTATTGATTTTATCGGTTTTTGTAAAAACAGGGGTGTAGTTCAGCCGGTGATGTTCAAGAAAAGTCATCATCTGTTCATCATTTGCCATAATACCGTGGCGGGAATCAATGAGAAGGAATATTTCAAGGAGTTCAGTCCTTTGTAAAAGATACTCCTCAATCATAAATCTCCATGAATCGAGTTCACTTTTTGATCTTGATGCAAATCCGTAGCCCGGAAGATCGACAAAATATAACAGATCATTTATGAGAAAATAGTTTAAGAGAGCGGTTTTACCCGGTTTTTTTGATGTTTTAACGAGATTCTTTCTTCCCATCAGCATGTTCATCAGACTCGATTTGCCGACATTTGACCTTCCGATGAAAGCAAATTCAGGCAGACCTGTTGAAGGGAGATTCTGAACTGACGAAGCACTTTTGATAAAACTGACTGTTTTTATTATCATTATTTATTCCTGTTGATCTCTCTGTATCCGACATCACGCCTGAAAAAAGAGTTGTTAAAGCTTATCTTTTCAACATTGCTGTAAACATTTTTCATTGCTTCATTTATTGTTTTTCCTGAAGATGTCACCATCAGAACTCTTCCGCCGTCTGTGACAATGCTGCCATTTTTCATTGCTGTTCCTGCATGAAAAACCGCACAAGTTTCATCAACTGTTTCAAGACCTTTAATTATTTCACCTTTTTTGTATGACTCAGGATATCCGCCTGAAGCCATGACAACTGCAGCACCGTATCCTTCAAACCATTCAAGTTCAGGAAGTTTTTCAAGATCTCCCTCAGCACATGCAAGAAAATAGGGGACAATGTCACTTTTAAGCATGAACATCAGAGGTTCCGTTTCGGGATCACCGAATCTTGCATTATATTCAAGGACAAACGGCTCTCCATCCACAATCATAAGTCCGATATAAAGTACTCCGCGGTATGTGATATTTCTTTTTTTAAGTTCGGAAAGAAGGGGTGCTGTAACCAGCCGGTTAACTTTTTCATAAAGCAGATCATCAGCAAATGAAACTGGTGTATAAGCTCCCATTCCACCAGTGTTCGGGCCTTTGTCACCGTCAAGAAGCGCTTTGTGGTCCTGAGAGAAAAGGAGTTTTCTTACATTTGTCCCGTCTGTCAGCAGAAGAAGAGAAAGTTCTTCACCTTTTAAAAATTCCTCAATGACAACTTTTGTTCCGGCATCTTTGAATTTTCCCGAAAGCATTTCAGAAAGTTCGTTCCGTGCCTGTTCATAACTGTCACAGATGACCACGCCTTTGCCGGCCGCAAGACCGTCTGCCTTTAAAACAACAGGGTATCCGGATGATTTTAATATGCGGTCACCTTTTTCAAAGTCACTTACAGTTGAATATGCCGCTGTCGGTATTTTTGCGGAATCCATGATCTCTTTTGCGAATGCCTTGCTTGATTCAAGTGCCGCCGCCGCTTTGTTAGCTCCGAATATTTTAAGTCCGTTGAACTGAAAAACATCCACGATCCCTTTTGCAAGATAATCTTCCGGTCCGACAACGGTCAGATCGATCTTCTCTTTTAAAGCAAAAGAAGCGAGATCAATGATGTCGTCACTTTTAATATCATGGATTTCAGCTACTTGCGCAATTCCTGCGTTTCCGGGGAATGCATAGACTTTTTCCACAAGAGGGCTTTTTGATATCTTCCATGCAAGAGCATGTTCTCTTGCCCCTTTACCTACTACGAGAACCTTCATGTTCAACTCCTGAAATAAACATCCTGAAAGACAGCATTATAATAATGATTAACAGCAGATTATCAAGAATGATGAGGGGAATTATTTATCCTGGCCGGTCCGGGAAGCGGTTTCCGGTTTTTCCTGAGGTTCGTCTTTCTGTTCATCACTCTTTTCAGGAAGTTCATCTTCCGGTTTTTCCTCTATCTTCTGAATGTTCTGATCTTCAAATTTATCGGTAGTGCTTAATATTCTTGTGAAATCGGCATCGCCTGATCTTTTAAAAATATCGGGTTTGCTGTCACCGTCAGTGTCTTTTTCGATCCTTTCAATCGTACCGTTCGTATAGTGTTCCCAGTAATCTATCTTTCCGTCACCGGACTGATCGGCCTCAATGAGCATCAACGCTCCTTTTTCATCAAAGTGTTTCCAGATGTCAGTTTCTTCATCAAACTGGAAATCAACTTCTCTTCTTCTGACTATCCCGTTAAGATAGTGGTCAGTCGCATCGATCTTTCCATCAAAGTCAAGGTCAAGCTCTTCTTTTATTACCGCACCGTTATCGTCAAAAAATCTCCACACATCTATTTTTGTGTCACGGTTGAGATCCATCATTTTGACATGGATCTTCTGGTCATATTCACCCCTTTTCCCTTCGATTGGTATTTTTTTGAAAACATTAATAATATCAGGCTTCTGGTCTTTGTTTATATCATATTTTTTGACAACATGTGTTTTTGTATCGAACTCAAGCTTTTTTCCCTTGGCGGTAAGTTCATGTTTTCCGGCAGACGAAGTTTTCCCGTTTTCAACACTGCCGTTTTTCTTTTTTTCAGCCGTAGAACAGCTGAATATTATGACCGCAACTGTAATAATGACTGAAATCCTGAACATACTCACCTCTAATCAAAATATTAACTTCAAAGATGTTACGATGATAGAAAAAAAAAGCAAATTTTTGAGATTGGCTAAACTTCCACCCTCAATCCGTCAAAAGCGGGGAGAATGTTTCCGGGGAGGTGTTTTGTAATCTCAAAATAGTCAAAATTGTGGCTCATGTGTGTCAGATATGCTTTTTTTGGTGAGATGATCTTTATCAGTTCGATTATTTCATCAAGGTCCATATGTTTTCTGTGAGGGTGGTTGACTGTTGTGCAGACTGCAAGAACTTTCACCCCTTTCATTTTTGCAAGTTCACTTTCTGATATTGAGCTGATGTCTGCAAGAAGCCCGAAATCTTTCATCCTGAAGCTGTGAACTTTTGTTTCACCGTGAAAATGCATGACAGGTATGAATTCCATGTCCTTGAATTGAAAGGGATCTTCGTCAACAGTGAACGGTTTGATAAGAGGTGATTCGGTATATTCATTTTCAAAAAAAAGATATGGAAATTTTGTCTTTACTGATTCAATGGTTTCCTGTCCGGCAAATAGAGGGAGCGGTGCACCGTTTCTGAAAGCTGCCATTCGCATATCATCAATGCCTGCGATGTGATCGCTGTGTGCATGTGTCAGCCACAATCCGTCAATTTTTTTTATGCCGGCATTTAAAAGCTGAAGCCGAACTTCAAAAGGGGCATCGACCTGAAGAACAGTTCCTTTTTCGATTATTGTCATTGAAAACCGTGTCCTTTTGTTTTCCGGGAATGATGATTTGCAGACCGGACAGTCGCAGAAAAGCTGGGGCACACCCGGTGAAGAACCTGTTCCGTTAAAAATTACTTCCGTCAACTGAAAAACTTCCCGAAAAACCCTTTAATAGACCTTTTTTTATTTATTTCCTCTTCATACACCTCGATCAGTTTTTCAAGTTTTTCAACTTTGATCAAAAGTGCTTCATTTTCTTTCTTAAGGCGTATAAGCTCGGCTTCCTCAACATGCTCAGGATTTTTATCGATTATAGTTTTCTGTTCAACAGGAGCGGTTGTTTTTCCAACCGGTTCAGGAACTTCAGTTTTCGGAATTTCTGTTCTGAAGGAATCCGAGGTTTCATTTTCTATTGCTGTGATATCTTTTTTCAGATCATTGGTCACTGTTATTGGGAAAATTGTGTCAGATTCAAGAAGCATCTGGTATGAACCATCTTCCGATTTTGTAACCACCTGAATAAAAACACCTTTATTGTGACCTATGGATGATTCAATGTCGTTAAGTGAAGCAAGGAGAAGAGATTTTATCTCTGAAATGCCGGAATCGGTCTTCAATACAGTCAGAAAGAACTGCTGGGGAAGTGCCGGATCTTTAACAAGAAAGTTCCTTATGAATGATATCCGGCTCGGTATTTCATTTATCACAATGGTGAGCTTGACGGTCCTGTCGCTGTTGAGAAAAGCGATAGAGCCGTATCTGTCAAGAAAGTCTTTTATCGCACCCTTCTTTTTTTCGTTTTCGGGGGAAGTGCTGTTTCCGTTGTTGGAAATTCCGCTTCCTGAATCCTGACCATGGTTTGCTGTTTCACCCGAAAGCACTTTTGATAGCTTAAGTATGCCGGTTTGAGGATTTATGTTATGCGGAACGCACAGATTTCTCATCTGAATTGTCTTTTCCTTGAAAAATCTTGAGGCTTCCATCCTGTCAAAGAGAACTGAAGAGTTTTTTTCCTCAAATGAAATGTTGCCCATAAGAAAAAACAGAAGCGAATTGGAAGATTCATTTAAAAAATAGGGGAGTCCCGGAATCTCTGAATCAAGTTTTTTGAACCATGTCCTGTAGCTCTCATTTTTCAGTTTCTTGAATATGTCGTATGGTGTAAGTCCTTGGAAGTTAAGGGAAATATCGTCTTCATGTTTTTTTATCATGGTGGATGACTGAAGCAGAGTATCCATCTCTTTTCTGATGTGGGAAGTGTCTCCATGCAGGATGTGTTCTTCAAAGATCTTTATGTTAAGCGTCATCAATGTCTCCCCAAAAGGTCACAATATTTAACAGTTCTGTTTCTACCGAGATTTTTTGCCCTGTAAAGAGCCATATCACATTTTTCTATAAAATCCTTTTCATTTTTCACCCTGTCTTCATGAAAAGAGGCAACCCCGAGACTGACCGTGAATGAAATACCTGAAACATTCTGCTTTTCACATGCTTTTCTTATTTTTTCAGCTGTCTGAAAAGCTCCTTCGAGATCCGTTCCTGTCAGAAGAATAACGAACTCCTCGCCTCCGAATCTTCCTACATAATCAGAGGAACGGACAGTTCTTTTCAGGAGTTCCCCGAGAGTTCTAAGTATCGAATCTCCGGAAAGATGTCCGTAGGTGTCATTTACCTGTTTGAAATAATCGATGTCAAGCATGATCATGGATGTGGTGAAATTATACCGGCCCGCTTTTTCGACTTCCTTTGAAAGGATGTTCATGAAATGTCTTCTTGAGTAAAGCCTTGTCAGATTATCCGTAGTTGCTATCTGCATCAGCTCAATGTTGTCAAAAATGACGGCGATGCTTTCTGAAAGAGTTTCAAGAAATCTTATTTCCGATTCCCTGAAAGTCCCGAGTGCGGAGTCTCTTTCAATATATATGTATGATTTTATTACTCCTTTGAGTGTTATGGGAACTGCGGCGACAGATCTGTATTCAAAATTCTTTTCTGAAGGAGTACCTGATATGAAATCAATCCTCCCTGTCTTCAGCATTCTCGGGACAACGCCTGCTTTAAACCGGAAATCGCTCATTTTGTGTTCATTGTAAACAGAGTCAAGGATGAGATAGCTGTTCTCTTCAGTATCTCCTGCAAGAAAAACTATGCCGCATATCTCAAGAGAAAGGGCGTCGATCATTTTTTTGACGACAGTTTCAGTTATCCGGCTGAAATCTGTCCTTCCGGCTATAGATTTTACAATATCAATGATGGTCGAATAGCTTGAATTCATAGTGCTTAGGTGTTCTATCTGATTTTTTGAGTTCTGAATGTGACTGTGGAGCTTTGCGATCTCGCCTTCAATGATTTTTTTTGATTCCTCATCAACATGTATGTCAAGAAAGACATCTTTTATCCTGTTGATAATATTTTCCGTTTCGTCTGTCTCAAGAACATAGGATATTGAATTAAAAAGGGAGACAAAATGGTTTGACTGTATCTGCATTGAGAATTTCATCCCTTCACCGATGTAATTTTTTAACAGTCCGCTTGATGGTGAAAACTCCTTGAGTAAGAGCGAAGCATGGTAATAATAGAGCATCTGGTAAAGAGAGTGAGTGCTTTTTATCCCTTTTATTTCGACTTCATGGATCTGATTCATTGCCGAGTCACGGTCACCGTTCCGTTTGAAAAAAATGATTCTGCAGGTTATGTGAAGAAGTTCATTCGCTTTTTTGAAAAGCGGGTAGCTGTTTAAAAGTTTCTGGAATTTGCTGTCAAGTTCAAAAAAGAATTCACGGTCGTTGCCGGCCATAGCTTCAAGAAGCATCAACGCTGAATAATAAGATATCTGTTTGTTCTGTCCGACAGTTTTGAACTGTTCAATATACCGTCTGAGCTTCCCTCCGGAGTTTCTTGCAGTTCCGACTTCATTCTTTAAGAGTGCAAGTACAGTCTGAAGACTGTAGATAATTATGAGATCAGGGTCACGATATTCTCTTTCAGATATTTCCTGGGCATTGTAAAGATAGTTCTCGGCAAGTGAGAACTCACCTTTTATGATCGCGAGTTCGCCGTAGTTGCAGTAACACTGTTTTAAAATGCTTGCTCCGCTCCCTTTTCTTGCATACTCAATTGCTTTGTCAAGATAGAATCTGACATCATTGAGACGGCCCAGCCGGTGGGAACAGCTTGCAAGGTTCAGATAGCTTCTGGTTATTCTGTAGTTGTCGAAAATTTCAAGTGAGAGTTTCAGAGATTCATGCAGAATGTTGTATGCCTTTTTCATTTCGTTATAATTCCAGTAAAACAGGAATGAGGCATTCATCGCATCTATAAGAAAAGCTTTTGACTCTATACTGCTCGAGCTTTCGATCAGTTCCATCCTCAATTTATCAAGCGTTTCAAAACTTGATGTGTTCATAAAAAGGTCAAGATCGAACTGAAGCTGTTTCAATGTGAATTTTCTTATCGGTCCGAACAGCCTGCCATGACCTTTTTCAATGTATCCTATCGCCCTTTTGAGATGGTAATGGGATTTCGTATAATTATTTTCAGTGGTGAGATAAACAAAAGACCTCAGGTAATGTTTAACAGCCTTCTTGTCGGGAGTACTGTCCCCGTAACTGCTTATGAACTTTGACGCCTTTGACGGATCAGAGTCATTGGCAAGCGAAAATACAAGATCTTCAAGGATGGTATCCTCTTTCCACACTTCATAACTTTTTTCAAGAAGAGGTACCGCTTTTTTGTATATTCCGAGTTTATAATAAATCCGGCCTGCAAACAGATATACCGAAAAAAGTTTTTTCCCTTTAAGAATGCCGGGATTAAGTTTAACTATTTCAAGGACTTCGTCTATTGAAGATTCAGCAAATTCAGAGTTGAACTGAGCCATTGATCCGCCGACAGAATAAAGATAGAGCTTAAGTGCTTTTTCAAATTCTCCAGCCTGATTGTAGTGATGTGCCGCGAAAGCAAAATGGTTGATATTCATTGAAAGGAGGCTCTGCCATGTAAGCGAAATGTAGTCTCCCATTTTTTTATGAAGCTCTTTTTTCTGTGCTTCATCAAGAGTTTCATAAATTATCGGTCTGAACTGCCTGTTAACGACATTTATCTTGCCGTTCCTGTTCACTACGATGAGATAGTTTGCCTCAAGCAGGCTTATCGCCGATTCGAGCTCTTCGGGAGTCATAAGACCTTTTGTGAGATATTCCAGAGCTTCCCGTGTTCCGAATTTTTTGAATATCGAACACGCTTTGAGCGTTATCTGTTCTTTGTTCGGAAGAGAGTTTATTTTGTTATGAAGCAGAAGATCAACCCCTTTTTCACCCATGTCGCCGTATTTGAAAAAAATGTGGCTGCCGCTTGAATAGATCACCTTTTCTTCAATGAGCAGAAACAGCAGTGACCTTATCTGTTTTGCGAGTCCTTTGCTGTTCCTGTAAAGCCAGAGAAAAAGCTCATTGTCTATCTGGTTGGCAGGCTGATCAAGTGAATCTTCAATAAAGTCCCTTGTTTCCGAGAAAGTGAACGGGCTTAATATTATCCTTGAAAATGCAGGGATCTCTATGTTGGAACCGCTTGCAGGATCAAGCGTAACAATGGTGAAAAGTCTTATCGAATTGTCAAATCCTGCCGATATTTCCTGTATCAGCCGCAAAGATCGCTTGTCAACATGGTCAAAGTTGTCAAGCAGCATAACTATCGGCTTGTTCCTGGTCCCCATCCTTATAAAATCACGGACAAGTGACGCGAGACGGTAAAAATCCTCATTTGCAAGAGGAAGGTGCTTTGATTCAGGGCAGTTCTTAAATTCTCCGTATGACTTGAAATGGGGAAAATAGAGAAGGACCGTTCCTCTCCACTTGAGTGAGAGCTGAAGCCGGTATTCTCTGTCGAGAGATTCCCAGATTGTGTCAACTATGTCTGTTGCAAGATTCTGTGACTGACTTGCACTGAAAAAAAGGGTCTTAAGATTTCTTGAAGATATCCTCTTTTCAAATTCTTTTAAAAACCTTGTTCTTCCCGCACCTCCCGGACTTTCTATTATTACCGAACTGTCAATTGATGTGGCTTCAAAGTTGTCAAGCATTTCAAGAAGGTTTGTCATCTCGATCCTTCTTGATATAAATTCGGCCTCCTTTATTTTCAAAACCCCTTTTAAACTTCCCTGAATTCCAGCTTTGCGAACAGTACCTGCGAATATGTGTTCAAGAGAGCTGATAAGTTCCGCCGCATCCTTGAATCTGTTGTCCGGTTCAATGGAAAGGAGTTTTTTTATAACCCCGTTGATCTGAGGAGAACTGTTTTCCGGAAATGAAATATCTATTGAAACACCTTCAACGCTTTCCAGAAAAGGAGGTGCCGCCCAAGGAAGCTTTGTGTACATGATCTCATACATTATGACCCCGAGGCTGTACAGGTCAGCTCTCCAGTCAAATCCGGTCTGGTTAATAATTTCCGGGGCGGTATATGTGAAGATCTTTCTCATCTGCGGATCTTTGTTCTCAAACGAAGAAAGAACTCCGATATCGACAAGTTTTGCCGACCGGTCCGGTTTAATTATGACATCACCCGGTTTTATACCTCCGTGAACTATTCCGTATTTGTGAAGTTCAAGCAGTGCCTTTGATATGTCAATGAAAAAAGGGATAAGAACGGAAGGGTGTTCGCCTCGAAATTCAGTTATTTTTGATCCTTCAACATATTCCGCACTGTAAAAAAGAAGACCTTTTTCGTCGAACATTTCATAAACTTCTGAAATATTTCTGCACTTTATCTGTGAAAATGAACGGAATTCGTTTTTAAGTACTTTCAGGTCTGTCTTTTTGTTGAAATATCTCGAATTGATAAGCTTCAAAGTAACTTGTGATCCGGTTTTTGTATCTTCTGCGAGCCAAACATCTCCGAAAGCAGTATTTCCCAGTTTTCTTGTCAGTTCAAATCTTTCAAGAAGCCTGGTTCCCTTTTCCAGTTTCAAACAGAATCTCCCCAATTCAAAATTTCTACCTTCCAGTCCGGATTCGGTCAACCATTGTATATCTTTTATTATATTTTCTCAACAAATATTTGTTCAATTGTGAAACCTGTGATATACAAAAGGGGTCTAAAGAGTTGTTTGTGATTTTTGTGAGGGTTTTATATGAAAGATCTGTTTTTCTCATTCTTTTTTCTGACTGTTTTTTTCTTTTTTTCATCAGTTTATGCAACTGAAAATGTTACAGAAGGGATGGTAATAACACCTGAATTCTCAAAAATGGTGATTGATTCAATTACTGAAAAATATTCAAAAAACATGTATGAAAAATATGCCGGAGTAAAAAGCACAAGACATGTGACCGTTGAATGGAGGCACCCGAAGACGGACGAGCTTATTGAAACGGAAAAGGTGGTCTATACAAGATGGGACGATTTTTATGAAGATCTTAAATATGAAGTGCTCGAATATACTGTGAACGGTGAAAAAAAAGATCCTTCAAAATATGATCCCAGAGAATCAAAACCGGGAATTCCCCATTTTGATAAAAACGGAGAAAATGAATATATCCGGGAACTTGTGGCAGTTGAAAAAGTAAAAGGGAAGCTTTGTTATAAAATAAAGGCGACTCCCATAAAGCCCAAGGACGAACATTTCAAGGGATTTCTGTGGGTTACAGTTGATAGTCTCGAACTTATACAAAACGAAGGGACTTCAGGAAAATCGAGGTTTGGGGTAAGCGATCTCTATGTCAAATATCAGGCTCGTGATTTTGGCGATTTCTTCCATTTTACAAGCGGTTACACCAAAGTTAATCTCAATGTTCTCGGGATGTACAAACGGATACTTATATTTAACTTTGAGAACAAGAATATTGAGTTGATGCCTCTGCCGAGGAAGAAAAAATAGGAGTGGAAAATGAAAACTGTTTATGACCTGCTTCTTGCCGCACAGTTTATCAGTGCGTTGTGTGTTTTTATTTCACTTTATTTTGTGACAGCGGGTTACGGCCGTCACGGCGGAAAGAAGTGGGGACCTGCGATAAATCCCAGGATTGGCTGGATGGTGATGGAAGCCCCTGTTGTATTTATTCCGCTCTATTTTCTGTTTACAGGAAAAGCTGAAGTAGTTCCAGTGGTTATGCTCACAATATGGATGGTGCATTATCTACAGAGAACATTTATTTATCCCTTTCTCATCAAAGGTGAAGAGAACATGCCGGTTCTCATCATGATATTTTCCATAATGTTCAACAGCATGAACGGATTTCTGAACGGATACTATCTTTTTCACCTTGCCGACTACGATCTTTCATGGTTTTTTGATCCGAGATTCATCATCGGAACAGTCATCTTTTTCTCAGGTATGGTGATAAACATCCACTCAGACCATGTAGTCAGAGCACTTCGGGCCGAAAAAGGTCCCGGATATCATCTCCCTGAAAAAGGGATGCACAAATTTGTCGCAAGCCCCAATTATCTTGGCGAAATAATGGAATGGACAGGTTATGCAATACTCACATGGTCTCTCCCGGGTCTAGCCTTCATGGTATTCACAATGGCAAATCTCGTCCCCAGAGCACACAAACACAGAAAATGGTACAAAGAAACCTTCGGCGAAAAATATCCCTCAACCAGAAAAAGAGTGTTTCCGTTTATTTATTGAAATTAATAACCTAAATGATGACCTGAGCCCTATGGCTCGAGAAATGAAGACAAGGTAAACTTAAAAAAAATTGAATTGTCTCTAAAAAAAATTAATATTTATATGTTTTGATGTCAATGAAGCTATTTTTAATATGAAACAGGAGGATTTTATGTTTAAAAAAATTTGTCTTTCATCTACTATTTTTGTCCTTTTTACAGCAGTATTTGCAATCGGACCGGAAATTTCTGAATTAAACGGAAAAAAATTAAAATGGGAAAACCATCAGGGTGATTATTTTATTATGTTCAAATCACTTATAAAAAATGACAACAGAACACAATGTGCATCAAACTGCAAGCTTGGTGATGATGTAAAAGGGGTTCCTCAGGCTGATGTCTGTGTTGATTCTGCAACCGGAAGCACATTTAAGCTGATTGAGGGACATGTTCCTGTTGACGCTGTCGTTCAGGCTGCCTACCTTGTATGGACGAGTGCTCTTCCTTCGGATAAAGTTCCATCCGGAGAGACAGATAATTCGGTAACACTCTCTTTTAAAGGAGATAAAGGAGCTGTGCTCAGCACAGATGTAACTGCAACGGATACTCCAAAAACAATCAATGATTTTATGAACTTCAGTTTTGGAGCCATAGAGTGGATTAATACGAATGACAAGAAGGGATGCTCTACAGATGAAGAATGCACTGCAAATGAAACATATGGACCGGGATATAAATGTTTAAATGAAAAATGTTCACTACATAACTTGTTTTATACCTACAGAGCAGATGTTACAGAGTTTTTCAAAGACATTCTTGCGACCGACCCTCAAAATAAAGGGATAACTTTAAGAGGGGAATATACTGTTTCAAATATGGAATGTACCAATGATCCGAGCTATCTTGTTTCAAGCGTCATGGTTGGCGGATGGGCTATTGTTTTTGTTTATACATCAGCTGCAACAGGACCGAAAAATATTTATATTTATGACGGTTTTAATTCATTGAGATTTGAAGAGACATCTTTTTCAGTTGAAGATCTTGATATTGTTGAAGAAACACAACTCAAATTATCAATGATTTCGTTTGAAGGAGACCCTGGACTTGTAACAGAATATACAGAATTATTTGAGCGGGCAACTCCTGAAACATTATCTTTTTCAGGGGGAGAAGAATTTCAAAGCAACAGGTGGGCATATCTTATGAACGAATGCAATCCTGCTAAAGACCAGCCATTCTTTTTTGTAGAAGTTTTTAATTCTATTTCTTCTTTATATTCATATTCATGGGATGATTACAAACTTGAATGTGTCGGTGGAACCCCTGATTCGCCAGATCTTGATCTTATTGAGTATGGAATGGATGTTGACACATTTATAGTAGATTCCAAAAAAGACTATTACAGCGAACATTTAAAACAGGGTGAAACAACACTTCATTTCAAAGTCAGTCTGAATCAGGATTCGATTTTTACCAATTTGCTTGTTATGAGTCTTGATGCAAAAGTTGAAGAAGAAGAGCAGGATGATTCTGACACTTCAAACGACACTGACAACACTAGTCAGAATGACAACAGCAATCCGGAAGTTGACAACGCAAATGAAGTGCCGGATGACTCAGCGGATAACGGTAATTTAGAAAATGACAATAACACAAAAAACGATGACGAAAATAAAAAAAGTGATGGATGTTCAATACTTGCAATATAAACAACTTGCATCGATAGAGATCAGGCTTTCCTGTTGTAGTGACTGTGACCCCAAGTGATCTGCCAAGTGATTATCTTTTTTGCGTAACGCAATTTGCGTAATTTAAATCAGACATGTAACTCAAAATAATTATTGACAAATTCTGCAATTAAAATATTATTGTTTTTGCGTAACGCAATTTGCGTAATGGAGGTTTGCATGAGAAATCCGTTTTCTTTCGGTGTTGCGGTAACCGGTGAATCTTTCTGCAACAGGATCAAAGAGATGCATGATCTGAAAAAAGCTGTTGAAAGTTCAAGAAAGTTGTTCATTTTCGGTGAAAGACGGCTGGGGAAGACTTCTCTGCTGAAAAAGCTTATTTCATCACTTGATACTGAGGAATTCATTCCTGTTTACATTGATATCTGGAAATGTGTTTCGGAAGATGATTTTATTTCAGTGTGTGCAAATGCTTTCGCTGCCGCATATGAAACAAAAGCCGATAAGTTATTGAATTTCATAAGTGAATTTTTCGGCTCCATAAGACCTACGATCTCTGTTGACAGCGACGGGAGACCGGTTCTTGTGTTCGGGGCGGTATTGAAAAATGCAAGATCTGCTGTCATGGAAGATGTTCTTTCCATTCCTGCTAAAATGGCTTCGATCCATCCTGAAAAACAGGTAGTTGTAATATTTGATGAATTCCCGCAGATCAGATCGTTTGAAAGTGATAAAACGGAAAGGGTTTTAAGAAGCGTGATCCAGCATCATGAAGATGTTTCATATATTTTCTGCGG
>CAZVWR010000009.1:0-82156 GCA_964630905.1 uncultured Spirochaetales bacterium
CGCTGAAATATTGCTCATGTTGCTGTTTACCTCTTTAAGCAGAACATCAACTCTCGAAACAATGCTTCTGATGTCATTCTTGTTCTCTTTGAGCATGACATTCACAGAGCCGCTTATTCCGTCGATGTTATGAACTATGCTTTCCACATCCTCTTTTTTCAGCCCTTTTATCGCGATGTTCACTGTATTGAGGATCGATTCAAGCTTTTCAGCAATTACAGTTGCTTTTCCGGTGATTTCATCCCAGCCGCTTTTCATTGACGGGATCTCTCCGCCGACAGGGATGTCTTTTCCTTGTCCACCGCCCTGAAGTTCAAGAAATTTGAGTCCTGTTATTCCGATGTTACCAAGCTGTGCCATTGTTCCCTCTTTTATCGGGACACCGGGCTTAAGACAGAATTCTATCTGTACAACTTCAGTATTCTCGTGATCTATCGAGATCGCTGAAACATGACCGATGTTCATTCCCTGAAATTTCACAGATGAACCTTCGGTGAGTCCTGCAACAGAAATATCAGTAAATCTCGAATAATAGCAGTCTTCTCTTTTAAGCAACTTGTTCCCGACAAGAACGGCTGTAAGAAGTATGATTATCCCTATTCCGAATAGAAAAAAAATTGCAACCCGTCTTTTTTGAGCACCAGTGATTTGCATTTCACCCCGAAAATCTCAATTCACAAGATTGTACGGTCAAATTTAATTGTTGTCAATAAATAGCAGTAATACTAAAAAACTTGATAATAAAGGGCTTGGAATCTATTATTACCGTCGTTTTGTATTTTTAACATATTGAGGTTGCCATGTTTGATGTAAAGCTGATACTTGAAAACAAAGACAAGGTGTTGAAAAGTTTGATGAATCGTAATTTTAAGGATCTATCGCTGATCGATGAGATCGTTGAACTGAGCGAAAAAAGAAAGACGCTTGTGACCGAATCCGAACATGCAAGGGCAACGCAGAACCAGCGTTCAAAAGAGATGCCGCTCATCATGAAAAACGGCACTGAAGAAGAAAAATCCGCAATAAGGGAAGAGCTGAAGGTGCTCAGCGAAAAAGTTAAAGCATACGGCCCTGAAGTGAAAGCGGTTGAAGATAAGATAAATTCAATACTTATGTCTATTCCGAACATGATAGCTGATGACGCTCCGATCGGAAAAGACGAAACAGCTAATCCGGTTGTAAAGGTTTGGGGTGATAAGCCGGAATTTTCATTCAAACCGAAGGAACATTTTGATGTTGCGGCACAGACCATTGACCTTGAAAGAGGTGTCAAACTCAGCGGTTCAAGATTTGTAGTCTATAAAAAGGAACTGGCAATGCTTGAAAGGGCTGTAATGAACTATATGCTTGATAATGCTCATAAAAACGGTTACACCGAAATAGTTCCGCCGGTACTTGTAAGCCGCGAGACAATGACCGGCTCAGGTCAGCTTCCCAAATTTGAAGAAGAAGCATACAAAACAACTGATGACATGTTCCTCATCCCGACCGCCGAAGTATCGCTCGTCAACCTTCACAGGGACGAAATCCTCAACGGAGCCGATCTTCCCCTTAAATATGCGGCTTACACTCCCTGCTTCAGAAGAGAAGCCGGCAGTTACGGCAAGGATATGAAAGGGATAATCAGGCTTCACCAGTTCAACAAGGTGGAACTTGTAAAATTCACAAAACCTGAAGAATCACATGCTGAACTCCTCAAACTTCTCGGAAACGCTGAAGAGATCCTGCAGGGGCTTGGCGTTCATTACCGGATCATTGAACTCTGCAGCGGTGATCTCGGGTTCAACTCCCTGAAAACATTTGATATTGAAGTGTGGCTTCCGGGACAGAACACTTACCGCGAGATATCAAGCTGTTCAAATACCGGTGATTTCCAGGCAAGAAGGGCCGGTGTCAGATTTAAAAGAGATGCCGTCAACAAACCTGAATTTGCTCACCTTCTTAACGGATCGGGACTTGCGATCGACAGAACACTTGTTGCAATAATCGAAAATTACCAGCAGGCGGACGGATCAGTGAAGATCCCTGAAGTTCTCAGGAAATATATGCACGGTCTTGAGGTTCTTTCTCTTTGACATTAATATCATTCAGACATAATGCGGCGGCAGTTTTTGCAATCATTCTAACCATCTGGGCTCTGCACAGTTTTTTTTCATGGCATACGGCACCAACCCCTGAAGAAATTCCTGAAAAAATATCTGAATCACTTGAAATTCTGCACGGAGAACCGGTTTTTCTTTCATCACAGCTTCTTGATAAACTTGTTCTCAACCATCCTGAAATAAATTTCTTTCCTGCTGGCGGGAACTCACTGAAAAATGCGAAAACCTCAGGTCTTTTCTATATTCTTCAAAAATATCAGACACTTGACTGCAGTGACATCGACAGAGAACTTAAAAGCGAGATCATTGCACAGACAACTGGGTTCATTCTTAAAAAATGTTATTCATCTCAAAATTCAAATATCGTTTACGCTTCGTCATTCATAGAAAAAATGACTGTCACAACTGATGATTTTGAGATTCCGGCAAAATTCATAAACGGACAGTTCAGAACAGGTCCAAGCGGCTGGCAGAAGATCGAGACCGGTTCAGCAGAATTCGGAGATGACTTCAGAACCGCTGTTTCAGCCCATCCTCTTCCCGACAGAAAAAAGATAATAATTGTAATACCTTCCGTTGATATTAATATAAAAAAGATCGTTCTGGGGGCCGGAATCGCGAACTCAGGCGTCTTCAAAGGATCAAAGCCTGTCATCGTTACCGTTTCACAGAACAGTTTAAAAAAAGAGATCAAAAGTGTTGACGGAAAATGGGTGGAGCACGAATTGAAAAATTTCTCGGGAAATGAACCGGTTACAATAACAATCCATACCGAAAAATCAGGCAAAAGACACTTCTATTTCGATTTGAAATATTTTGAGGCCGAGAAATGAGAAATCTCTTTAAAAATTGCGATATTAAAGTTTTTCTCACAATGTCAGCACTTGCTGTTTTCTATCTTTTTATGCTTGTCTATCAATCCAGGCAGGTCGCAATTACAGATGACGCAAGATTTTATATGGCTGCGGCAAAAAGTTATTACTCCTATTTTGACAACTGCAAATTTTCAAAAAAATGTTTTGAGAAAGGGACAATTGACAGATACTGGAGGGAGAACAATGAACATCCCCCTTTTGCAAAACTTCTCATGGCGGGAGGATACGGATTTTTTCACAAAAAGCTCAACATTCTTGATGAAATAAGGGCTCTTCGCATCGGCATTTCAATTTTTGCCGTTATTATTCTCATGTTCATTTTCAGTTTTACAAGAAGGGCTTTTTCATTCCACGCCGCAGTTTTTGCATCGCTTTCATTCATATTTCTGCCGAGAACTTTTTTCCACGCCCGTGTTGCGACTCTTGATTTTGCTGTTGCCGGAACATCTTTTATTTTTGTTTACTGCTACTGGCGCGGATTCACTTCAAAATTCTGGGCATGGATGACCGGAGTCGCTTTCGGCATAGCCCTTGCAACCAAACTCAACGCTCCGTTCATGGTTCTTCCAGTGTTAATCCATTTCTTCATTTTTAAATGGAGTGACATTAAAAAAAGACCGTTTAAAACCATTTTTGCCCCTCAATTTGTTTCAATGCTTCTTATTTCGCTTCCTCTCTTTTTCATTATGTGGCCGTGGCTCTGGCACGATTCAGCCGCAAGGTTCATAAGCTATGTGAAATTCCATACTAATCATTACGGCATATTGATGTATTATCTTGGAAAAATATACGGCGAACCGAGACCTCCATGGCATGCACCTTTTGTGATGATGGTTCTGACAACTCCTTTAATTTCCTTGTTTTCCGCTTCACTTGCTCCGGTTATTTACAAGTGGAAAGATGAATCTGAAAATAATTTTGCAATGACCCTTTCGATACTTTGTGCTTTCGTTTCGATAGCTGTTTTAATGTTCATGCCGGCACCTTTCTACAGCGGCGTGAAGCTTTTCCAACCGTTCTTCCCGTTCTTAGCAGTTATTGCAGGAACAGGAATTTATTCGATGCTTAAAAGCGTAACTTTCATTCCTGAAAAATATAAGTTCGCTCCGGGAATTCTCTTTTTTATTCCTGTCATTTTCTCAATGGTTGATCTTAAGAACGACCACTTGAGCTACTACAACGAACTTGCCGGTGGGACAAAAGGGGCATCACTTTATAAAAATGAACAGCATTACTACGATCTTTTTTATTATGACCTTACAGAATTCTTCAACAAAGAGTGTGAAAAGAAAAGATGCCGTGTCGCATTTGAACCCAATGGGAAAGAATATGACCCTTCATCAGGAATACTTAAAAAAGCCGGATACCTGACAAAGAATTTCGTTTACAGTGATCTTGCAAAGGCCGACTACTTTGTCTTGACTCACGAATACCGCTGGAAAGATTATCCCAATATTTTAAGAAGGTCTAAAAATCTTAAAAAGATCTACTCTATCGAAAAACAGGGTGTTGAACTCCTGACAGTTTTTAAGTTGAACTCAAAATAAGAAGAATTTTTCTAATCTTCGCATATCTCAGGCAGATTATATCCCTGCTCTTTTGCATAGGCGGGGTCGATAAGTTTTCCTTCAGCAGAAAATTCAATGTCAGTTGCAGTCAGTTCAACAAGATCAAGCGTCGCATCACCTGAAACGGCTCTGATACATTTTATCCCGACAGTGCTTCCGTCATAAGCGAGATCGCCGTAAAGAGCGTATGTCTGTGTTTCAACAAAATCAATGTCATTTCCTGCAGTCAGATTGTCAGGAACATTGACTGCAAAGAATTTGGGTGAAAAAGAAAGCTGGTCTATCCATGTCGACATGATCATTCCCCCTTCTGCAACAGCGGCAAAAGGGAAATCTATCTTTATCTGATCGCTATCAATGTGCAGCACCGTGAATGTAAAATCATCATCAAAATATGTAAATTCGGCATCGCCTGTTCCCGGAGATATTTCGGAAGGGTTGCTTGTCTGATTTACTGCACCCTTGAAACTCACCGTGAACGCCCCTATTTCCGTTAACTCGGTGTCTGAAATGCACTCATCGTTTGTCGGATGGAACCCTTCATTACATTCACATGTCGCTTCTTCACCATCAGGAACGCATGTCGAATTTTCAGGACATTCCATTTCAGCACAAGGGTCAATTATGTCTTCATCAAGAACTTCTTCCTCATCAACAACATCGGCAACTTCTTCCTCATCAACAACTGCTTCGTCGCTCACTTCATTATCTGTCAGTTCTTCGTCAATGGTTTCTGCTGTATCTTCATCTGTTTTGATGGTTTTCTTGTCATCTCCGCAGGAAATCAGAAAAAAAGCAGCTAAAACAACAATAGAAATAAATTTGAAAAACTTCTTCATAACTAACCCCCGTTTTTAATTAAGTTTCACACACAGCACTGATATTCTGCTCTAATTACGAAAAAATTCAAGAAATAGATTAGATTATAGGGTTTTATTGAACCCTGAGCTGTTCATTTTCGCCTTATATCAGAATAAAAGAATTGCACATCCGCCACTGCTTTTTGAAGAACTGGTCTCCAGACAGACAGCAACATCATACTTTTCAACACAGATCTTTCCGTCCACCTCACAATTCTGCCACTTTACCCACTTTCCTTCAACACATTTTTCTACCGATTTATTGTTACAGCGCCATTCTGCAGCACACTCTTCATCTGCAGAATCACCTGTATCACCACTGTCGGCTGTATCTCCGGAATTGCCGGTATCACCTGAGTCTCCTGACGAATCACCGGAATTACCGCTATCACCGGAATTACCGCTATCACCGGAATTGCCGCTATCACCGGTATTACCCGAATCCCCTGTGTCACCCGAATCCCCTTCAACTTTGCTGTCTGTGCTTATAATCATCAGGTTTGTGAATACAGCATCCTGATTTAGGCTAAATTTCACATTCATTTTGGTGGTCCCGAGCGGCAGATAATATTTATGTCCCTGTGGTCCCAGAATAAAAGTATCAACATCTATGCCGTATGTAAGTTTGTTTATATCGTAACTGAACGGTTCTCCGCCGACACACACAGGTGTGGAAAACTCATCATCGTCCCAACCATAAACACTTGAAGTCATCGCAAAAACTTCTTTATATCCAAAAGACGCAGATATTTGTTTATGAGGATTGCAAATATTTTCAACGGAACTATAGCTGTAATTTTCATCTCCCTGTATCAATATCCCTTCAGGAATAAGAGTCCCTTCACCGAAACCATTCGTGTTATACACTCCGATGTCTCCATCATGAACAATTGTAGTAACTCTCATTTCGGCATCTGAAGGGAGATCAAAGCCGGAAACATTAACTATCTTTTCAGAGTGTCTGTATTCATCAAGACCGTTAAACACAAATATTTTTTTTGAAGATTTAATCTGTTTTGAACTGTAAACAAAAAAAAGTGCCCAGCTCCCTATCATGGAAGTTGTTTTAAGATACATTTCATTATTTATACAGGCGAGATCGCTTACCGTATAATCACCCGCAAGAGAATATCCGTCATATTCATTGCCGTTTTCTCTTCCTTTTTTAATAATATCCTGTAAAAAACCGGTTACATCCACTCTATAGGTGAAAAAGCCCATATGGTCTTTTAAATATTCATTGTATTCTGTTATTGATTCATATTCGAATCCCGGTTCTGTGTCAATGTTCCCTTTTACTGAAGAAGTCACGGTTTTTTCAGAAGATATAGTGCTGTCAGAACTTTTAAATGAAATCTTTACTGAATTATCTGTAAAGTTGGTAATATCTTCCTGATCTATAATACCAGCCCAGATAAGATAAGCAGATTCAACATAAGCATCATCCGGAATATGTTTCATTTCTAAAGTAAATGTGCTTCCTGTATTACTGTCGATACAGGCATCAGCTTGCGGATTTCCTGGATCATCGCACCCTAAAGGTTCAATATTTTCATTGCAGTTTTCCCTGACAAGATTTTCAACAAGCGAGTTGAACATCACAAAATAACCCTTTTTGCCTTCCCACATCAATTCTTTTCCGTCTTTTGTGGCAGAAACTTCAGAATTTATGGCTGTCAGAGAAAAAGCTGCTGTCGTGATTAAAAGAAAAATAACAACCGTCTTTTTAAGCATAACCTTACTCCCTTATTAATTATCTTACGCAAATAGCATATTTATTGTAATCTTTACCGTCAGGACTTACATATCCTTGAATAAATTGTATACGCCAGCCGTTTCTTGTGTAATCTTCATAAGTGGTTGAAGACCAGAAATCTTCAGTAATAGCAAGGAGGAAACTGCTCGCTGGATTATAAGAAAATGGATCGAAAAGGGTTATCAGTTCTTCTATTGAAGGAAGTCGCCAGTCTTCATAACCGGCATAGGTTGATGTTTCACAATATTTAAGGGCTTCTTCCCAATTCAGGCTCCCTTTCTTTTCTTTCTGCCAGATCAAACCTGTTTTTGAATCAGAGACAATAATTTTATCCCCGACTGTTGTTTCGCTAAACAAAGATATCGGAACAGTTGAGCCCCTTGCACAGCGCACAAGTTCATTGTTATCTTTGTTCCCCATATACGAACTTCCTTTTTCAAAATCAATTCCCCACGCTAAAGAAGACAGATTGGCATATTCTGAAGATGACCAGTAGACAGCAGATTTTGTTTCAGGAAAAAAGTCTGTGTCAATTACCGGTTTTTTCTTTCCGTAATCAGCCAGAGTCATCAACTCTCTGATAGTGGGAAGCCGCCAGTCTTTATATCCGGCATAATTCAAATTGCTACAGTAGTCAACTGCCTTCTCCCAAGTACATGTCGAACCGTTTATTCCGCCCGCACAGCCGGTATATGAATCCGGAAGAGTTCTCTGCCACATCAGACCGATGTTGCCGTCAATCACAATCTGCTCCGGAGATGAGCCGCTTATCAAATATTTGATCTCTCTGCATTCAGATAAATATTGAGCATTCTGACCGTAAAAAGCTTCACTCGATTCAGGACAGGTGATCTCACTTTCATCATTAAAGCACTTATTCTGTCCCGTACAGACAGCACCTTTTGAAGTCATGCCGGTACAAAGAAAATTACAAAATCCGTACTGTCCGTTCTTCAACCCGTTGTCACACTCCTCTTCTCCGTTATTTATTCCGTCTCCGCAGTAATAACAGTTTCCGCTCACGCCGAAGCAGTTTTCATTACATTCAGGAGTTGATATATCTTCATAATAATCTCTTTTTCCTAATTTTTTGTCACAAAGAGCATCGTTTAAATAAGTTTTATTTTTATCGCAACGCTCCCCTTCCTCTTCAATTCCGTTACCGCATACAGCTGTGTTGCCTGTGTTGCCTGTGTTGCCTGTGTTGCCTGTGTTGCCTGTGTTTCCTGTGTTGCCTGTGTTTCCTGTGTCTCCGGTGTTGCCTGTGTCTCCGGTGTTGCCCGTGTTTCCTGTGTTTCCTGTGTCGCCTGTGTTTCCTGTGTCACCTGTGTTGCCTGTATCGCCTGTGTTGCCTGTATCGCCTGTATCGCCTGTGTCATCTGTTTCATTATCAGCGGGATAACAATTGTTGTCATATAAATAACATTCAAGCCCTTCATCGCAAGTTCCATCAGGATAGCAATTTCCCCCCAGAGAACCCACCTGTTTTGCTTTTAATTTTGGATTATCTCCACATGACAGAATTGAAGTTAAAATTAAAAAAGACAAAAACCATAAATTTTCCTTCATCTTGAACCCCGGTTTTTAATTAGATTTCACACAAACACTAATATTCTGCTCTAATTAAGAAAAAATTCAAGTAAAGTTGTTATTTCAATCGTTTTAAAAACAATTCAACTGCCTGTGAAACTCCTGAATTTTTGTGGTCAGCGACTGTTGTGTATGTTTTTTTGAGTTTTTCGGGAGCATTTGCGACAACAAACGGATGTCCAACTGTTTCAAGCATTTCGGCATCGTTGAAATCGTTCCCGATTCCTGCGGTATTTTCCATATGAACACCAAGTTTTGAGCACAGACTTTTTATTGCATTCCCTTTTGATACATTTTTTGGATAAACTTCTATCCACATGGTTTTGCCGTCAAGGGGTGAAGTACTCCGTATAATCTTAAGATCTTTAAGCTTTTCAGTAATTTCCTTCAAAAGGTCTTCGTCGTTATCAACAATTCCGATCAACTGACAGCTCGGTCTGAAAACTTTGAAATCATAATCCCTGATACGGTAATAACCTCTGTAGAATTTGTGTCGTCTGATAACATCGGGATGAGGTCTGTGATAAATGAATGAGTCGTATTTATGATTTTCCGGAACTTCGTGAAGAACCATAAAATCCATTTTGTAGCTTCTTAAAACTTCAGCCGCAAATTCAGTTTCATGCGGCTCAAGATTAAATTCTTCAAGGATCTCCTCACTTGGCCAGCACTGAGTTATACAGCCCGTCGAGCAGATGAGATAATCTATCGGAAAATCTTTTTTTATCACCTTGCGGGCTGAAAAAGGAGATCTTCCGGTTGCAATAACTCTCAGTATATTCAAATCATTAAGCCGCTTTAAAGAATTGATATCAGTACTTGAAATATTGCCGTATTTATCAGCAAGAGTCCCGTCAAGATCACAGAAAAAAACTCCGGAATATGGATGTTTCATAATTTTTCCCAGATGACAACTGCGGTTGCAAATTTTCTTTCGTGGCTGATCGAGAGGTGGAAGATTCCGGCGTGAGGGACATTTTCAAAATGGGGTTTGCCGTTTTCGTTATGAATGATATTTATGTCAGTAAATTCAATGGTTTTGTCATCAAGTGCCTTGACGAGTGCCTCTTTTGCCGCCCAGAATCCTGCGATCCTTTCAAGCGGATCTTTAAATTTTCCAATGTATTCAAGATCTTTAAGGGATAAAAACCTTTTCCATAGATCGGGCTTATCTTTCAACCGTTCAATTTCAACAATGTCTGTTCCAATGCCTGCGATCAAAACTGCCTCTTGACAAATTCAGCAATATTTTCAACTGCTTTTTTAACTTTTTCCATGTCCGGGCCTTCCGCCATCACACGAAGAACAGGCTCGGTTCCGCTGTAACGTATAAGCATTCTGCCGCTGTCAAGTCCGCTTTCCTCTTTTTCAATGAGTTCAGCAAGTCCTTTAATTGATTCAAGCGGCTTTTTTTCACTCACTTTCACTTTTGTCATGAACTGCGGAAAAAGCTCAATATCTGCGGCCAGTTCTGACAGTTTTTTCTTTGTTGAGTTCATAACTGCAAGGATCATTAAAGAAGCAAGAATTCCATCCCCTGTCGGATTAATGTCAGCAAGAATAATGTGTCCGCTGTTCTCTCCGCCAAGAGATGAACCGGTTTCCTTAATTTTCTCGTAAACATATCTGTCACCGACATTTGTTCTTAGAAGTTTAATACCTTCATCTTTTAAAAACTTTTCAAGACCTGCATTGCTCATAACTGTCGTGACAACGGTGTTATTTTTTAACATCCCGTTATTTTTAAGGTATCTGGCAAAAATGCCGATCAGTTTATCTCCGTCAACAATATTTCCCAGCTCATCAATTGTTATAAGCCGGTCAGCGTCGCCGTCATAAGTGATTCCGATGTCACAATGTTTTTCCACCACAGTTTTTGACATTATTTCAGGATGAAGCGCTCCGCAGTTGTCATTAATGTTGTATCCGTCAGGATCTTTTGAAAAGGAATGCGGCGTAATTCCTTCAATGTTTTTAAAGAGTTCATTGGCAACTTCAGATGCGGCACCATTTGCACAGTCAACACAAATTTTAAATGAACATCCGTTTAAACTTTTAGAAAAAATCGCCATCAGTCTTTTAATATACTCTGCATAAGAGTTTGTTTTTACGGTATATTTGCCGACAGTTCCGTCACCTGCCGGGTTATCAAAGAATATTTGCTCAATCTCTAACTCCTCTTCATCGTTGAGCTTCTCACCTTTTGAATTGAATATTTTTATGCCGTTATCGTGATATGGATTGTGGCTTGCAGAAATCACTATGCCAAAATTACAGCGATTGTTCCTTACATAATCACTCACAAGTGGTGTCGGAACAACACCGAGAACTGTGACATTCCCTCCCGCACTCATAATTCCGGCCGAAACAGCATTTACAAGCATTGGCGAGGAAATTCTGGGGTCCATACCTATTGCGGCACTCATTCCAGAGCCGGTATTTCTTGAAAAATAGCGGGTTATGGCTTTTCCAATTATTACGGCTGTTTCAGGTAACAAAGGATAAACATTGGCTTTTCCCCTTATCCCGTCAGTTCCGAACAGTTTTTTTTCAGTCATTTTTCACCTTTTTTTCTTTTATTCCGGCATCATTTCTTATCTCGTCGGTATCAGTTTTTTTCATCTCTTTTTCAAGCGTTATTGAAACTGTTGCCTTATCAGTTTCAACAGTTGAAATATATATTGAAGGGAGAACCAGTTTCAATTCTTTTTCGAAAGATCCTTTTATAGAACCGAGAACAATTTTTTCAGTAGTTACGGAATCTATCTCTTCTATCTCCTTTTCAGGACCCGCAATGGTAACTTTCTTAGGTGTGACTTTGTATCCTGTGAACTTGAATCCTGAAGGGGGCTGACCGTCAAGCCAGGGCTCAATTTTCACTTTCTTTTCTATCTTTTTTACCGTTCTGATTATTATTTCGGAAGGAAATATCTTTTCAACATTCAAGTTCCCGGCAAAAGTCATCATCTTTGCATCAAGAAGCCGGGTGAATTTCCCGGGTTTTTTTGCGGCGATGTCAAGATTGATCACAAGATCTTTCTCTTTGATCTTTACAAAATCGAAGATACTTCCCGAAAGCTTGACCTGTATCTGGTCAACAGGTTCTGAAACGATCACCTGGTCTTTGGAATATATTAAATTGATCTTCACCTGATAGTCTCTTGTTTCCTGGTTTCTGCTGATCGAAAACGTCCACAGGATCAAAGTGAGCAGAACTGCAAGGAGCTTTTCTGAAGAATACTGTGTGAAAAAGTTCTTTATTGCTTCTTTCATTTTTTCTCCTTCACAAGATGGGCGATGAGTACTTTTCTGACAATATCACGGCTCATATTCCTTGTGATCTTACCTTTTTTAAGCATTGAGATCTGTCCCCGCTCTTCACTGACTACAAAAACAATGCAGTCAACGGCTTCACTTATTCCGTATGCCGCACGGTGCCGTGTTCCGAAATTCGGGTCGATGTCAGGATTTGTGCTCAGCGGGAGAACGGCACTTGCAAGAGATATCCTTCCGTCTTTTATTATTACTGCTCCGTCATGAAGAGGTGAACTTTTCTTAAATATTGTAAGCAGAAGTTCCTTTTTAACGCTGGCGTCGATCTTTACACCGCCGGAAACGAACGATTCGGGATTCCCTTTCTGTGCAATGACGATCAAAGAACCTTCTGAAATTGATGCAAGATACCATAATGATTCTGTTATTTCATCAACAATAAAAAGGCTGTCCTTCTTTTTTCCCGAGCCTTTAAAAATGTCAAAGAATTCAAATCCTGAAAGAATTGTTCTGATCTCTTCGTGGAAAAGGATGATTATTATGATAAAAAAGTTTGCAAAAAGACCGTTAAGGAGCCATTCGGTGGTTTTGAGTCCAACCAGATTTCCCAGAAAGTAAATGAAAAGAAGGACAAGGAACCCTGACAATATCTGCATCGATTTTGTCCCTTTTACAAGAACAAGTAACCGGTAGATAATAAAAAAGACGATCATCAGGTCAATCACCCGTATCACCATTACCGCCGGTGAACCGCCCCAGATCGCCTGCCAGTAGGCCCCTGAATAGTTTAATAACATTTTATATCCCTCATTGCATTATGAACAGCCACACAGTCTTTTGCTTCCTTTATATCGTGAACTCTGATTATTGCAGTCCCTTTTTCAAGCAGTTTCGTGTTGAGCGCTACTGTTCCGGCGATCCTCTCAAGCGGATCTTTTCTTCCGGTAATATGCCCTATCATGCTTTTTCTGCTCACTCCGGCAAGTAGAGGCATGGCAAATGAATGGAAAACCTCAAGGTGTTTTATAATTGCGATATTGTGGTTGAGCTCTTTTCCAAAACCGATTCCCGGATCTAATATGATGTTACTTTCGCTGACTCCTTTTGAAATTGCTGATTCTATGGAATTATTCAGAGTATACAGCATTTCAGTGAAAAGATCATCATAAAACGGATTGTTCTGCATAGTTTTGGGAGTTCCTTTCATATGCATTATCACAACAGGAACTTTTCTTTCAGCAGCAATGGCGGCCATATTTTGATCAAAAGTAAGTCCGCTGATATCATTCACTATATCAGCTCCTGCATCAAGAGCCGATATTGCAACTTTGCTTTTTGTGGTATCGATCGATATTACAATCGAGGAAAATTTTTCTCTGATCGCTTTTATTACAGGGACAACTCTCTTTATTTCTTCACTTTCTTCAACAGTTGCCGCTCCATGACGGGTTGATTCTCCACCGATATCGATAATGTCCGCTCCGGCAAGGATCATTTTTTCTGCATGAGAAACTGCATTTTCAAATTTTGCAAATTTACCTCCGTCTGAGAATGAATCGGGAGTGACATTGAGAATTCCCATTATCAAAGGACTCTGTGTATTTAATTTCTCTGATGAAAATGAGAACCACGGAGGTTTGTTTCCAATCATTTTTTCAATTTTTTCAGCGACTTCAGGCAATTTCCAGCATTGACATCTGAATTTCTCAAGTAAAGCCGGCAGGCGGTCTTCTCTTACTGAAAAGATCAGATCGGCCTTCGGATTTGAACAATTCACTGAATATGCAGGAACGGCTGCTTCTCCGCCAAGAGAGAGAACATGCTGTTTAACAACATTGGCGGCTGGAGTGGAAATATCTGATATCATGAAGCTTTTCATTTTAAAACGGTCTTTCATTATAGATGTTCCGCTGTTTGAAACTTGAAGCTTTCTCATAAGTTCAGCGTATTCTTCATTTACAACATCAAATGGGAAGACCTGCAAAATTCCGCTCCTTAAAAATATTCAGCCATGAACTGTTCGATCTCGATCGTTGTTTCGGTGGTATTAACCCCGTACGCCCCTTTCATTCCAAGTTCTATATCCGACAGTTTCTTTAATGCTTTCAACAATGTAATGTTTTTATATTTTCCTGCGATGTTCACTGCATTGTTCTTAAGATAGAAAAGTCTGTTCTTTGTCAGGTATGAAAAAAATTCGTTCCCCCTGTTCTCCTTGAGCAGTATCCTTCCTTTCATCAAAGCCCTGAAATGTTTAAAGAACATTGAAATTATCAAAGGATTTACTTTGTAGTCACCTTCTGTAACAAGGGTTTCCCTGTAAAGTTTCACCGCCTGCGGAACCATTCCGGCTGAGAGAAGGTCCATAATGCGGAATATCACCTGTTCGCTCAGTCCGTTGAGTATTTCATCAGCACTTTCATAACTTATGTATTCAAGACCTTTCACCGATGCAAACAGCTTGATCTTCTCAATTTCGGAATGGATGTAGAACATATCCTGATTTTCGATGTTGAGAAAGAATGAGATAAGTCTTTCGTCAGCAGAGAAAGGCTTGAATTCCGATATTACGAAACTTCTAAGCTCATTGGCTGAAGGGATGGAGACAGGATGATATATTCTATCCATTTTCTGCAATGATTTAAAGAACTTAGTCCTTTTGTCCATCTCTGTTACAAAGACTATGAGAAAATTCAGCGGCTCGCAGTTATCAATATAAGATTCAAGCATGTCCCTTTCCTTGTCGTTCAGCTTTTCGGCAAGCTCAAGAACAACGATCTTCTGTGAACAGAAAAAACCGATCTCGCGTGCAGTATTAACAGCTTCCTGTACCACATTCTTCCCGTCGTTCATATCAAGAAAAAAGAGGTCTGCCCCGTTCTTTTGTGCGGTATATTCACGAAGTTCCTCTTTCATTTTTCTGATGATGTATCTTTCGGCGGAGTGAATGAAGAATATTCCGCCGTTATTGTCAAACGGTACAAGATCTTTTATGGACGGTGGAAACTTTTTCATAATTATCCGACAATGTTTATCAGTTTTCCGGGAACATAAACTATTTTCTTTATTTCACCACTGTTTAAAAATTTTGAGTAATCTTTGGATCTTACTGTTTTTTCAACATCTTCCTTCGTTGCGTCTGCACTGAATGTTATTCTGTCCCTGAGCTTTCCGTTGACCTGAACGATAACGAGTATTTCATCTTTGATAAGAGCCGATTCATCCGGTTCAGGGAAATGGGATTCAGACAGAAGTTTCATTCCGCATGTTTGTGCAAGCTCTTCAGTGATGTGAGGTGCGAATGGATTTAAAAGGTGGATCAGATTCTTCAACGCTTCGCCGAGAATATTGTTCTGCTCTTCATTTTCAGGTTTGAACTTATAACAACTGTTCAGAAGTTCCATAATTGCACTTATTGCAGTGTTGAAATGAAACCGCTGTATCTCGTCAGTCACTTTTTTAATTGTTTCGTGAGTTTTGTTCCAGAGTTCTTTTCCTTCACCCTCAGCTTTATCAACCTTTTTACTGGTTTTAACAAGTTCAGCGTTCTGGTTTACGATGTTCCAGACCCTGATAATAAAACGGCTGCACCCTTCAACTCCGTCTTCGGACCATTCAAGATCTTTTTCGGGCGGAGCGGCAAAAAGGACAAAAAGACGGGCGGTATCGGCACCGTATTTTTCGATGAGCCGCACAGGATCGACAACATTTTTCTTTGATTTGCTCATTTTTTCGACCCTGCCGATCTTCACGGGAGTGTCGTTCTTCTTCTCAAAATACGATCCGTCTTTTGAATATACTTCTTCCGGGTATAAGTATCCAACTCCATTGTGATAAGTCTCCATGCAGACCATCCCTTGTGTGAGCAGGTTCTTAACCGGTTCCCTGAAGCTTACATATCCGAGATCGGCAAGCACTTTCGTAAAAAAACGGGTGTAGAGAAGGTGCATTACAGCGTGTTCAACTCCGCCGATATACTGATCAACCGGCATTGCACGGTCAACTTCTGCTTTTGAGAAGGGTTCATTCACGCTTTTCGGATCGCAGTATTTCATGTGATACCAGGAACTTTCAACAAATGTGTCCATTGTGTCGGTCTCTCTTCTTGCCTTTCCACCACATTCAGGACAGACAGTTTCATAGAATTCAGGCATATCCTTCAAAGGGCTTGTCGCACCGGAAAATGCAACATTTTCAGGAAGTCTCACAGGAAGGTTTTCAATTTTTTCAGGAACAGTTCCGCATTTATCGCAGTATATGACAGGAATAGGAGTTCCCCAGTATCTCTGACGGCTTATTCCCCAGTCACGGAGACGGTAATTGATCCCTGTCCTGCCCTTTCCGTCCCTAATCAGATGGTCGCTTACAGCTTTTTTCCCTTCTGTTGAGGTAATGCCGTTGAAAATACCGCTGTTCACCATGATTCCCGGTTCAGTGTAAGCCGCTTCAAGAGGAATTGTCAGTTCGCCGCTTTCCGGCTGAATTACGATCTGAACCGGCAGTCCGTATTTCCGAGCAAATTCAAAATCTCTCTGATCGTGTGCAGGAACCGCCATTACGACACCTGTTCCGTAATCGGCAAGAACGAAATTTGCAAAATAAAGCGGAACCTTCCTTCCGTCAACAGGATGGATCAGGTTGTATCCTGTGAAAAACCCTTTCTTTTCGTAATCATCATCTCTTGTCTCAAGATGGAGTTTTTTTACTTCGTTAATGAAATCCTTCATCTCATGAGGGTTTTCTGTGTTCTCGACAAAGAACTGTGCCATTTCGTGCTCAACAGCCATGCTTGCAAATGTCACTCCCATCAGAGTATCAGGCCTGGTAGTGAAAACTGTGACAGTTTTATCTGTCCCTTCAAGTTGAAAGTCGATATATGTGCCGGTGCTTCTTCCTATCCAGTTTCTCTGCATCTCCTTTACATGATCAGGCCATCCGGGAAGTTCATCAAGGGAGTCAAGAAGTTCTCCGGCGTAATCGGTAATCTTGAAATACCACTGCTCGATCTTTTTCTTCTCAACTTCACAACCGTGCCGCCAGCAGGTTCCGTCTTCCACCTGTTCATTTGCAAGAACCGTATTGCACTGCGGACACCAGTTCACTTCGCTGTTCTTTTTATAGACCAGCCCTTTGTTGAGCATTTCAATAAAAAAACGCTGTTCCCATTTGTAGTAATCGGGGGAACATGTTGCGATCTCCCTGTCCCAGTCGTATGAGAATCCGAGCTGAAAAAACCGTTCTCTCATATTGTCAATGTTGCTGTATGTCCATTTGGCAGGAGGGATCCCGTTCTCAATAGCGGCATTTTCCGCCGGAAGTCCGAAAGCATCCCATCCCATCGGGTGAAGCACATCATATCCTTTTCTGAAGTAATATCTTGAGACCACATCACCGATTGAATAGTTTCTGACATGTCCCATATGGAGTTTTCCTGAAGGGTATGGGAACATTTCAAGCATATAATATTTCGGTTTACCTGACTGAACCCCCTTGTATTTAAAATTGTCGGAAGTTCTCCATTTTTTCTGCCAAACGGGCTCAATTACAGAATGATCATAAAACATTTTTCCTCCGGAATGAGATTCATTTTTCTGTGGCAATTACAGAAATTTTAAAAAATTTCTTTATAAATTCATATAGTTCTTTCTGTTTTTGTTCTTTAAGTTTTTCAGAGATGTCACTTATTTTTTCAAACTCTTTCCTGCCCGGTGTCATTTCTGCCAGAAGATTTTTCTTAAGATAAGCAATGAGCTTGCCCTCCTGACCTTGTGCAACCATGATCTCTGCATTAAGAAATACTAGATAATTGTGGTAATATAGTTTGCCTGGAGAAAGGAACTCCTCATTATCAAGAAGATATTTTATCCCGTCTTTAGCTTTGGTAAAATCACCTTGATAGTATGTGATTTCAGCCGCAAGCAGAAGTCCCGGCATAAAATAAGGGTTGCATTCAAGAAGAGCGTCTATCATCCCGAAAGTTCTCTGCTTATCCCCTAAATTCCTGAAAGATTCAGCTTTAAGGTGAAGAAAAGCCGGCTCACATTTCTCAAGCGATGACATTTTTTTCTCAACTTCCTTTGAAACTATTTCATATTCTCCATTCTTGAACAGTTCCAACTGCTCTCTGAAAAATATCCACAGAGAATCTATAGTCTGATCCTTGTGAAGGACAGAATCGGCAAGTTCAAAAAGCATGTATCTGTTGTAAATATCGGAAAGTGTTCTGGCGGCTGATGGATCTCCCTTCAGTTTTTCTAGATTCTGGACGGCCTGAAAAACTGCTCCCTGCCGGATGTATTCCTCGATGATCCTGAACTTGTTGTCAGAAGATTCGAGTTCATAAAGTCGTTCAAGTATTTTTATCGTTTCCCTGATATCGTTCCTTCTGTTGAGAACATCAAGATATGAATAGAGAACCGGGATGCTCCCGGGATTTTTTTCAGCAAGGTCTTTTATCTGAGTGTAATAAAGCTCCTCTTTTGAGAGCCTGTATTTCATTCTGAGTATTTTTGCAGTGATTTCTATCGTCTGGTTTTTTTTGTTTATCTCTTCATATATCGCAACAGCTTCTTCAAAATAGCCATTCCTTTCACTGCACTCTCCTCCCTTCATCAGGGTTGCATCATCAACGCTGCCTGTGAAAAATTGAGTGAGTTCCCTGAACGAGAAATAACAGTTGCTCAAATCTCCGTCAGCGTAACTTGTTTCAATTACAAGTTTTATATCATCAGCATCTCTTTTGTTCTCTTTCTGTTCTTTCATATAAAGTGCCATTCTCGAGGCTTCACGCGTAAGCCCTTTCCGGATGAAATATTCAACAGTTTCCCTGCAGAAATGTCTCCCGGGGCATACAGAATAAAATCCGTCAGAGATAACCTTATCATTATCTGCAGCTCTGCCGAGCAGGATTTTTGCTTCTCCGAGAAAATATCTTTCCTGACTGACGGTCTTCCACTGTTCAAGGACTGCAAGTTCAGCCGATATGTCTGAAAGAACTATGTTCCCGGAAATGGATGAAGCAGCTTTCAACATAATTTTCAATTTGTGTGAAAGTTCATAACCGGGAAATGCCGTAAGTATTCTCTCGTTGATGTCAGAGGATCTGCTGTAATCCTTTTTTCTGAAAAGCATCAGGGCTTTGTAAAAGGATTCTCTTAAATTCTTCTTTGTTATCACTTCTGGTCCAGTCAAATTAAGAAGGTTTATTTCATTCATTGATCCTGGATAGTCGACATCAAGTTTGTGATAAAGCTCTGCTCCTTGAGGCACGGAACCTGATTCAATGTAGTCTGTTATCATCTGAAGCTGTTTTTCCTTCGCGGAAACCAGAGTGGAGAAAATTTTAAACTGTGACAACTCCTCCTGCGAATCAATGTGAAAGTCTAAAACGGCATAGGAATGAATCCACAAAATGTTCTTTTTCAGAGGATCGCCGATATTTTCACGGATGTCAATGATCTTAAGGTCCCTTATCCGGCTCATATAGTCTGCATATGTCAAAGAGGTGAAACTGGTTTCAGGATCTTCAAGCATCTTGTTATATTTATCCGCCCTGTCTTCTCTGAAAATAAAATATGCAAGAACAATTAGTGCAGATATGATAAGAGTGAGTAGAAAAATATTCTTATATTTGAGATTCCGGTAATGTTCACTGTTTTCAAGACGGGGTTCAATTACAAGAATCTTTTTCAGTGAATCGTTCGCCCCCTGAACGGATCCTGTATTCTGAGAATCATTTATTCCGAAATTCTCGAGCTCCCTTTTTGCGGCAAAATGATTTGGATTATTTAGGATAACTTTTCTGAGTTCTTCAGCGCCCTTCTCTCTTTTACCTGTATTGAGAAGTGCGATACCGTTATAGAAATGGATCTCGGGAGTTTCACTGCCGTTCCATCCTGAAACAGTTTCTATCATCGTTTCCCAGAGTTTTTCCTTTTTGCATTCCTCAAGGTATTCGATAAGAGATGTGAGTGTAGGATTTGATGTGTACTGCTCTTTAAGTATTTCTATCCGTCTGCTCATCAGCGGTAGACCCCTCTTCTTTCTTCAGGGTGAAGCATGGCAACCTTTTTTCCAAGATAATCCATGATGTCCTGTTTTACAGTGGAAGAGAAAGGAATTGTTTTTGCAATATCCCTGATATTTTCAGGTTCCCCGATACTTATTGCGGCATCTGTTTTATGAAGATTGGGACACGATATCGGAAGAAATTTATCTCCGCCGACTACCGAAACGGGAAGAACAAGGACATTTTCGTCTGTATCGATAAGCCGGTAAACTCCCTGAAGAAATTGATTGAGAGACCCGTCTCTGCTTCTTTTACCTTCAGGAAAGACAAGAAATATTTTCACTTTTTCCTTTATATCTTCTGCACATTTGGATGCCGCTCTTGCTATCACCCTTATCGGATAAGGCACTTCAAGGGTTGCGACAGACTGTGACTGGGCAATTAAAAGTGAATGGAAATGCATGCTTGCAAATTTTCTCAAAGGATGGGAAAAAACTTTCGGACCGGCGATCACTGAAAGATCATCTTCAAAACCGTACTCTTTGAAATATTTACTGAACGCCACTGCGATGATATTTGCATCGGAATAGCTCAAATGATTTGAGACAATGACAATTCGTGCAACTTTTCCTTCTTTTAAGATCTGAAGGGCAGTTCTTAAGTTCTGATCGTTGCGGATCTCCATGGGAACCATTTTTTCAATAACTCTTTCAAGGCAGAGCCGAACGAGCTTTGACCCTTCCGAAAATCCCCAGTCAGTTCCGGCAGTATCATATTTCTCAAGAAAATCAGCAACTAAGCTTTCATCGACTGTGTTAAGAAATTCTCTGACAACTGGAATGACATCTTCGGGAAGTGTTTCTTCCCAACCTTTAAGTACTTCGATTATTTTTCTTTTCAGCTCAGACATTATCAGGTTCTTCTCCTATAATAATTAACAAAGAGAGTATTTCTTATACCAGTATCACTAAAAAAATCAAGATAACACCACTTTATAAAAATCCCGATAAATTACAAAAGCAAAGTTTTTTGTTGACAATTAAGCGTGCAAGAGTAGGATATTTTTAAATATTCGCTGTTCGCGAATGGCGTATGAGGTAAAAGAGTGAAGTCGCAGGACATTTTAGTTTTATTCAAATTGCTTATTTCAGGTGGAAGATCAGTGCCCTATTCTGAATTTGCAAAAGAGATTTTTTTATCAACTTCTGAGCTTCACGCTTCAATAAAAAGATCTGAAAAGAGCGGTCTTTTTTCCGCTGATACCAACAGGGTTATTGTTTCTGCTTTAAAAGAGTTCATGTTTCACGGAGCAAAATATGTTTTCCCTGTTGAGCTGGGGATGACTACTCGCGGAATCCCTACAAGTTTTGGAGCAGAACCCTTAAAAAGCGAGCTTTCTCAAAGCGATATTGAAATACCGGTTTGGCCCGATGCAGAAGGAACTCATCGGGGAATTTCTTTTTCTCCGATATATAAAACTGTTTGCGAAGCTGCAAAAAAAGATGAAAGACTTTACCGGCTACTTATACTTTTTGATGCTTTGAGAGGTGGCAGAACAAGAGAAAGGACTGTTGCAAAAGAATTAATGGAACGGGAGATTGAGCTGTATGCCAAAGATTAATACAGATGATATGTTAAGAATCCATAAAAGTTTGAAGTCGGCTGGTTTGGATTTTGTTTTCATCGGTGGCGGCATACTTGGTTTTTTGATTGATGACCCTCTGGCATCTCCCGTGAGAACGACGATTGATATTGATGTCGTGCTTGACATTCTCACTGATCCTGGACAGACTCTGCTTGAGGAAAAACTTAGTTCAGCCGGCTTTAAACATGATATGAGCGATCGTGCTCCCCGTTGTCGCTGGATATTTAACAACATTAAAGTTGACATACTTTCAACTAGAGACAAATTTTCAGGAATGAATTTGAAGTGGCTTCAGGAAACTGTTTCAAATCCTTTTGAAATAAAAAAAGATGAAACTGTTTTTAAAATCGCATCACCGGCATGTTTTATTGCTATGAAACTTGAAGCTTTTAAGGACCGCGGGATGGAAGATTATCTGGGCAGCCGGGATATAGAAGATGTGATATCAGTAATCGACGGAAGATCTTCAATTGTTGAAGAAATTAAAAGTTCTGATCCACAAGTTGTTAAATTTATTTCAAAAACAATAGCAGAATTACTACAAAAAAATGAATTTATAGCTTCAATAGCAGGTCATCTTATGCCTGATCAGGCAAGTCAGAAAAGAAGATTAATTGTTATTGAGCGGCTTAACAGGATCAGTCAATTGCAGGGAGATTAAACTTATGAAATATGAAAAAGCGGTCATTCTTGAAAAAGGGCGTGATAAACTGGCGAAAAATCATAATCCGTGGATTTATTCAGGAGCGGTGAGATCGCTTCAGGGTAATCCGCAAGATGGTGATATTGTTGCCGTTCTGGATTTTGAAAGAACATTCGTGGCATGGGCTCATTACAACGGCAGATCGGGGATAGCCCTGCGGCTTCTTGAGTGGGAAAGTTCAGTAATTCCTGACTACTCGTGGCTGAGATCAAAAATATCTGATGCTTATTCTCTTAGAAAAAAGATGACAGGGGCTGACACAAATGTCTTCAGACTTATCTATTCTGAATCTGATATGCTTCCGGGGATCATCTGTGATGTTTACGATTCGGTCGCAGTTCTTCAGATATCAACTCCGGGGTTTGACAGATTAAAGAAGGATGTTGCTGAAATAATATCAGAAATTTCAGGAATTTCTTCTGTTTATGAAAAAAGTGACGGGGATGGCAGAAAGATAGAAGGTCTTGCCCCTTCAACCGGATGGATAAAAGGGGAACCTGATTCAACGGAGATCGTTGTAAAAGAGAATGGATTCAAATTTTTTGTCGATCTGAGCGGACAGAAGACCGGTTTTTATGCCGATCAGAGAGAAAACCGCCTTCTTTTTGGAAAAATTGCAACAGGTGAAGTTCTTGATATGTGTTCGTTTTCAGGGGCTTTTTCGGCACATGCCCTGAAAAACGGAGCAGATCATGCTACTTTGTGCGACATTTCAAAAGAGACATTGAAACTTATTGATAAGAATATGGAACTCAATGGTATCGCTAAGGAAAAATATGATTTTATTGCAGGTGATGCGTTTGAAGTTTTGAGGAATCTGGAAAGGGATGGAAGGAAATTTGATTCTATTATTCTTGATCCTCCTAAACTTGTTCCTTCAAATAAATATCTTGAAAAAGGGCTGAAAGCTTACAAGGATCTCAATTTCAATGCGCTGAGACTTATCAGGGAAGATGGAGTTCTTGCCACTTTTTCCTGTTCGGGAGCAGTAACAATGGCTGATTTCAAAAATGCTGTCGCCTATGCGGCAAAAGATGCAAAAAGAGAACTTAAAATATTGAATCAGATGCACCAGCCGTTTGACCATCCGGTGAGGATGAGTGCCCCGGAAACTGAATATCTTAAAGGTCTTCTTTTAAAGGTTTGTTAAATGAAAACAGCTAGTTATCAAAAGAGAAGCATCGCGATCGCAATTATACTGACTGTTGTGGTGACGATTCTTGCTTTATGGATGAACACGACAAAATTTGAGTTCAGATACTATGTTTTTCCCGCCGTGCTGATATTTCTTCCTCTCGTTTTTAACAGCTCTTTCCGTCCTCAAAACATCTTAAAGCCGTCAAAAAAAGGGTTTAAACTCTTTTTTTATGTCACTATGACTGTTCTTGTTCTTTATCCGCCGGCATTTTTCATTTACTGGATGAGCTTTAAAAATCAGGCATTTATGACTCCCGCGACGGAAGAAGTTCTCAAAGCGGTCTTAAAAGGACTCACTGCGGTCGCAGTTGCCGCGATCCCCGAGGAATTCTTTTTCAGAGGCTATCTTCAGGAGCATGTTTTCAAAGGGCTTGAAAGAAAGTTCATAAAAGTTGTTACACTGAAAAACCTTATAACTTCAATACTTTTCGGCGTTGTGCACGCAGTTGCTTTTCTAGACATAACAAGAGCCGCAACATTCTTTCCATCTCTTCTTTTCGGCCTTTTCTGTGAAAAAAGTGAAGGAAAAATATTTTACAGCATCCTTTTTCATGTGATCTCAAACATACTCGCTTTCGTTCTGTGGACTTTTATTAAATAAAGTCCTTGCACTTTTTATACAAATATGACAAAAAGTCCTTGCACTTTTTATACAAAAATAGTCAAGAGCTTTGACATCGCTGAAATATTTTTGCAATAAGTGCACTTACACCTTTGCAGATACTTCGGTTTGATTTTACAACATATAAAGGTTTTTTCACAGAGAACTTTGTTTTGCAGGAATTAATATCATCAGGAATTACAAGAACTTACTGTTGGCAGGGGAGAACATCTGAAATAGAGTTCCTTCTTCAGACAAATGCAGGGAATATCATTCCGGTTGAAGTCAAATCCGGCGCAGTGACGCAATCAAAATCACTCTCAGTTTATAATGAACGGTATAGCCCGTCTTTTTCAATAGTAGTCAGTGCAAAAAATGAGGGCAGACAGCCGAAAAGATGGTATGTCCCAGTCTATGCCGCAGGGAAACTTCATGAATTAATGAAACTTTAACTCCAGCCCGGCGAGTTTGAAGATCTCTGAGCAAAATGGTTCTATCATAGGTTTATAATGGCAGGTATAGTGGAGCAGTTGAAGTTTGTCTCCTTTTCTGGCGTAAAAGTTTGAAGATGATCCTTCGCTTAAACACCACGGAGAAACATTACTGTATGTTGAAAAGAGATCCGCCCTCTGAAGTTTATCTTGTAAAACACTAAGTTGTTTTGTAGATACAGGGATGGTTTGTAATATTTTTTGATTCTTGCCTGATCTTTCTATGATTTTATACTGATTTTTTTCTTTTACGAAATCGACAATATATTCTCCATTATTAAAAGCAAGGACTTTTATACATCTATAAATTTCGGTTTCTTTTCCCAAAGGGATATTGAGAAGGTCTTCAAAATCTTGTTTTTTTGAAAGTTTTTTTGCTTTTTCTATGTTTTTTTCTACACCTTTGCCGTTAAACAAAATCTTTATAGCTTCCAAATAGTTACCATAGTCTATGTACTTTTCTTTTTTTATATTATCTATGTAGTCAATAAAATATTCAGCTCCTTTTTTTTCATCCGGCTCAATGCCTTTTGCACCATATAAGTTTATAAGGGAGTAAATTTTTTCAAAATCTCCTTGATATCTTGCACCATGAGTTTTGTAATAGGCTAAATTTATTGCTTTCTCTGCACAGTTTTTTGCATTAATATAATCGTTTTCTCTTCCTTTAAAATTTATATCGGCACACACATAAAGAGAAGCAATGATTAGCTCTTTTTCGTTGTCATCATTTGTTGTAAAAGATGAAGTTTTTATTGCCCATTTGGCTGATTCTTCAGGAGAAATGGCCATTTCTTCGCCAAGAATATCTTCCATTAACCTTCCATATGCAAAACCCCTTGAAAGATAATACCCGCATCTTATACACCCGTTTTCAACTCCTTTTTTTAGGATTTCAATTGATCTGTCTTTTTCACCTCTTTGTGCAGTTAAAAGAGCATAGAACCTGTATCCTTCAACAGATCCTTTTTCGGCTGATTTTGCGCTCCATTTTTCAGCGATATCATATTTTTCTTTTGAATAATAATAACTGGAAACTTCATTCATAGCATAAGCATTTCCAAGATAAGCTCTGAAAAAATATCCGGGAAGAGAATTAGTTCTAAAAAGCAAAGCCTGAGCAATTAGAAAGAGAACTGTTCCGTGAATGATCAGTTTTTTCATTTTCCACCTCGCGGGTATTCAATGCCTGCGATCTGAAATAATTTCATGCAAAATTCTTCACCGGGTCTTTCATCATCATAAGGCATATGTTGAATGATTTGAATTTGTCCTTCTTTAATAGCAAACATAAATATTAATGGGTTTTGACTTTTTTTAATCGAGTAAAAAGGTTTTATGTGTGATTCTGAAGGTATATTAAAAAAGTTTATGGAGTCTAAAAAAGAATGGAATTCCATAAATTCCGATAATGACATTTTTTCTTTCTTCTTTTCGATAATTTCAACTTTTGGTGAATCTTTTTGACCTTTTATTACATATTCGATGAAGATGTCATCAAGTTTTTTTGTTATTTCTATAGTAAAATCATTGTAAAGCGGATTGTGATCTTTGAGATTGCATGTATATAATTCATGATTTTTCTCTGCCGGGAAATTTAAATATTTTAAAAGTTGTTTGTTTCCTGCAAGAGCTTTTGCTTCAGAAACATTCTTTTCAACTCCAATGCCATTGAAAAGCAGTTTAATGCTCTCATAAATGTTTTCTTTTTTTTCAGAAAGAAAATATTGAGCACCTTTAGAGATATTTTTTTCGATACCGTCACCGCCATAAACATACAAATGTCCTAGAATTCCAAGTATTATGCTGTCTTCGTATTCTAAATGCTGCCCTTTCAGCTCCTTGGAAATATTTACAGCTTTTTCAAAACATTCCAAAGCTTTCGGCAGATTTTTTTTTCCGTTGTATCCGTGAAAATTTACTAATCCGCATAAATAAAAAGCTTTGTGCTGATTGTATTTATCATCGCCTGAAGAAGGGAAGTTGTTTTTATAAAGGGTAATTTCAGCCCATCTTGCGCTTTTTTCAATATCAATATCGATTTTATTTTTTTTACTGTCGTGTGAGTAGTTTGCGAAAAGTTCACCCGTTGAATAAGCCTCAGTTAGAAGTCTGCCGCAATAGGTGCATCCAATTCTTGCACATTTTTCGAGAATAATAACAGCTTGATCAATTTTTTCATTATATGCAAGTTTTAATGCCAGATCATGATACCCTTGACAATTTCCTCCTGAAGCAGACTTTTCCAACCATTTCATAGCAGATTCCTTATCACCCTTTTTTTCGTAGTAGTCTGCAAGCTTCGTCTGGTAAGTTCTGTCTCCCAGATATGCTTTCATAAATATAGTGGAGTCGTCAAAACTTAAAGACACAAAAACATACGCAATCACCAATACTGCAAAAACATGCCAGATAATTAACAAAATCTTTCTTTTCATTGAAGAATGGTCTCAAAGTTCAGCAAAAAAATATCCGATTATTTCTTTTAAGTCAACCTTTCGTATATTTATAAACATTGTTGATTATCCGAAAAAGTTGAAATTTCAAAGATTTCTGATGCTTCTATTAATAAGCCCACATGTTTAATTCAAGCAACAACATAAATAATTTGACGAATATAATTCAAGACATTATATTAGACAGTATTTAATTTTCGTTAGAGGGAAAATGCAGAATCAGATAATTATTTATCAGCCCGAAGTAGGCTTATCATCTCTGGAAGTGCGACTTGAAAACGAAACTGTTTGGCTGACACAAAATCAGATGGCGGAGCTTTTTCAAACAGACCGCACATCAATCGCCAAGCACATTGGCAATGTATATAAGTCACTGGAATTAGACAAATTATCAACCTGTGCAAAAATTGCACAGGTTCAAATTGAAGGAGATCGGAGAGTTTCAAGAAAAATTGAATATTACAATCTCGATATGATCATTTCTGTCGGGTACCGTGTTAATTCTTTAAGAGGCACTCAGTTTCGAATCTGGGCAAACAAAGTGCTCAAAGACTATCTTATGAAAGGTTATGCGCTCAATCAGCGAATCGAGCGGATCGAAGAAAAACTCTTTGAACATGATAAAAAGTTTGAACTCATAATTCAGCAGGCAATCCCACTGAAAGAGGGAATTTTTTTTGACGGGCAGGTTTTTGATGCTTATGAGCTTGTCGTTTCATTCATAAAAAAAGCGAAAAGAACCATCGTTCTGATTGACAACTATGTGGACGAAACAGTCCTTTCAATGCTTTCAAAACGGAAAGAACGAGTTAAAGCAACTATTTACACCGCTAATCTTTCAAAAGAACTTTCTCTTGATCTTAAAAAACACAATGCTCAATACGAACCTGTTGAAATAAAGGTTTTCAGCAAATCACATGACCGTTTTCTGATAATTGATGAAAAAACTGTCTATCATATCGGTGGCTCACTTAAAGATCTCGGAAAAAAGCTGTTTGCATTTTCAAGAATTGAGATCAATCCAGAAATTATTCTGGATTATTTGAAAAGATTCTAATTATCGAAGCGGCTGAGATTTCTAACACTTCTGAATTGTTGATGATTTTGATTGTAGATCCGTTGTTTGAAAATCCGGTGACTGTTCCTGTTTCAATGTCGGTTCCATTAATTGTGTAGGTTATTGATCTGTCTGTCATCCAAGATATTTCAGAAACATATTTTTCTTTTATTTGGGTTTCGTTCATTTCAAAAAAAGTGTCAAGCGCCCTGATAAGTTCAGCTAAAACCGCTTCTGTTGTAATATCAGGGACATATTCGTTTAATGCGCCGACTTTCCAGTTGTGTTCAAACAGAGTTGTTTCAGGCATGAAAACATTGATCCCTATTCCGCAGACAAAGAATCTGTCAACCCCGCGCTGAACGGTTTTTGCAATTATTCCGGCACATTTATTCATGTCAGCCAGAATGTCGTTTGGCCATTTTATTGATATATTTTCAGTGCCTACAAACTTTTTCACTGCCATCTGTGCTGCCAGAGCAGTCCGCTGAGGAATGAGATTCAACGGCTCTGATCTATCCAGTTTCTCAAAAAAAGAAAAGTACAGATTCCCGTTATTTGGAGAAAACCACGATTTGCCGTTCCTGCCGTAACCGCCACTTTGCAAGTCAGCGACAACTATCCCTTTCCGCACCCCTTTTTCAATAAATTCAATGGCTTTATCCATTGTTGAAGAAACCTCACCAAAATGGTAAAACCCCGAAAACCTGTTCTTTGGAATAATGTATTCTTTCATTTCTCCCCCTTAAATCAAGGACAAGCGGAATATCATAGAAAAAACCGGGTTTGTCAACTTGTAAAAAAATTCACAAAAATACCGCTTTAAAATATTGCTTATAGGAAAAGGATTTAATATTATTGCACGATTTTATGAGGTTGAGGGAAAATGCACCGCTTTTTTATATTTATTTCGATTCTATTTTTTTCCATTAATGCATATTCAGAAAACAGCGAAGTGTTTGTAAATGCTGACATTTTGAACATAAGAACATATCCGACTGTAAATTCCGCTAAAACTGCACTGGCTTACAGAGGTGATGTGCTGATAATTCATGAAAGCAAAAAAGATTCTGAAGGAAAGGAGTGGATAAAAGTTGCTCTAAAAAAGAAATCAACTGAGCCGGTTGGCTGGGTTCTTGCTGAATTTACAGTGAAAACAAGAGCTTATCTGCTAAGCCCGACATATAAAGATCTCGATTATTCCCCTCAGAATAAAACTGATGGATACAAAAACAACCCTAAAGTCAAAGTGAAAGGAATATATCTCACCCGTTATTCTTCAACCCCGACCCGGCTTAACCACTTCTTCAATCTTGTAAAAGGAACCGAAATAAACGCTTTCGTAATTGACATCAAGAACGAAAGGGGCAATCTGCTTTTCAGGAGTGAAGCGGCCGCAAAGCACAATCCTGCCGGCAATAAATCGCTTATCTACAAAAGCAGGGAATCCATTATGGAGCAGATAGAAAAAGCGAAAAAGAACAATCTCTACCTTATCGCAAGAGTTGTGACATTCAAAGATGACGACTATGCAAAGAATAATCCCGAATCTGCAATTTTTGATAACGAAACGCAATCCACATATATAGATAGAGACAAGCAGCGGTGGGTTTCGCCGCATAACCGCAAGTACTGGGAATATCTCATAGAACTCTGCAAAGAAGCGGCAGATCTCGGATTTAATGAGATCCAGTTTGACTATATCAGATTTACCGACTGGAAAACAAACCTCAATTTCAAAAATACTGAAAAGGAATCAAAGTCACTGGCAATTCAGCGGTTTCTCAAATATGCAAGAGAGGAACTTAGCAAAAAAGAGGTTTATGTGAGTGCCGACATTTTCGGGCTTGTCGCTTCAGCAAGCGATGACCTTAATCTCGGTCAGTACTGGGAAGGGATAAGCAATGTTGTCGATTTCGTTTCACCGATGATCTATCCGTCCCACTTCTCTTACGGTTTCGGTGGAATTCCCATTCCTGACACAGAACCGTATAAGATCGTTTATATTTCAGCAAGAGATTCAGTCGCACGGAATAAAAATATTGAAACACCTGCAATAATCAGGCCGTGGATACAGGATTTTACAGCTTACTGGCTTAAAGGCCACATCAATTATGAAAAACAGCAGATTACAGACCAGATCAAAGCACTAAGCGAACATGGAATAGACGAATATCTTCTGTGGAATCCCAAAAATCAGTATAAGTATCTGAAGTAAGATTAGTTATGGCTGGTTTGGGTTTCCATCTTTTTTAAAAGAACGGAAAAGAGTCGCTGCATTTCAACAAGTCCGCTCGTTTTTGAGTTTTTTCCTGTTCTTGCACCAATTTCAAGAAGAGCATCGACGATTTTCCAGTCATATTTTAATTGCGATAGCTCATCATCCTTGATTTTGCGAAGTTCATCAGCAGCGTTCTTCCACTGATCTACAACAGCTTGCATCTGCTCCTTTGTCAAACTCATTTTAATCCAAGTATTTTTTCAGATTTAGTAATTATTTCCGGCTCTTCCTTTAATTCCGCCAATATTTCAAGATGTTTCATGATATAAATTCTGTCAAGCGAGGATTTTTGCTTTTTTGCAATGCCTTCCGCATCTAGCCAGTCTTTGGGGCGTGATGCAAAAGCTTTCATAATAAAAAGATCTTCAGCAGAACATATCTTTAAGCTGACACCTTTCATAAATTCAAAATTTGATGATCTCAATATCATTTCTTCTTCAAACGGTAATGCCCCAAAAGAAATATCAAGCGGAATTCCATCAGATGATTCGATAAGAAGAACACGGTTTTTAATCGAAAATTCAAGTGCGTGATCAATTCTTGCCTTGAAGTGTCCAAGTATTTTTTCTGCATAATACTGCTCGCTTCCCACCCCGGTGAGAAGAGTGAGATCAACATCATGGGTTGTTCTCGGTTCACCGTGACACTGGTTTGCAAGACCTCCGATTATGCAGAAAGACCATCGGAAAGAATCAAAGAATTCAGTAATTTCCTTAGCCGCTTTAAAAATCAAATTCATAATCAAATCACCAAGTTTTTAAGAACTTTCCCGATTATATTTGAAAACCGTAAATAGTAAAGGATGCGTGCTTTTTTAAACTTTGAAACCCCTTCTGCTAAGATCTTGTTTAATTAGGGTCTCTGTATCTTAATCATACTGAATCATCGCTCTACAATATTTCTTTTTCCCCAAATACTTCTTTCACATCTTTTACTGCCTTGAGCTTATTAAATTTTTCAACTATAAAAAACATAGCCAGAAATAGCCACATAGTGAAACCTTTTATTTTAGGATATGGAATAAAAATAAAAAGAACAGGAATTACTAACAAAAACCAGTTTCTAACAAAGAAATTTTTCTGATAATATTTCAATTTCAGTTTCGTTGCATCATAGTCAGGATGCTCAAGTATTTTTTTTATTTTGTCCGTTTCAATTCTTTTTTCCCTTTCCCGCCATCTTCTAAAAAACTCATTTAAAATCAACAATATAAAAGAAACAGGAAAAACAATATAAATTTCACTTCTGAACATATAGAGAGAATAGAAAAACAAAACAATTATATACCAGTTCCTGTCAAAGAAACTGATAGGGTAAAAAGAATAAAGATAACTGTTTCTTTTCTCATAAATAATTAGATCAACAACGGTAAAGAAAAGAATTGTGACAAAAGAAACCATGTATGTTTTCCCCTCACCCCGTGTCATTATACCTAATTTATATCCTTCAATTAAATTCTCACCTAAAATCTCAACGACAAAAAACAAAGTTAAAGGCCATATAATCCACCCTATTCTGTTTAACACATTCATAACTTCCTCCTACCAGAAATACGGACCAACTTCAGTAACTCACTTATAGATCAGATATTTTTCCCTTATTTTTTCAAATTCTTTGCGGCTTATCTCCGCTTTTTTTTCAATTTGTTCAAAAGGGGTGTTTTTGCGGATGAGATCTTCAAGTTCTTTTGATCCGGTCATGAGAGCGAAATCTTTGGAAATGATTATCTGTTTCTGATAGAGTTTCAGGAGAGTTTTCAGCAGTTCAATACCGAGCTTGAATGCCTGATTATTTTTTCTGTCGGTAATGCTGATCTTTATTCCGCCGCATTCTCTACCAAAATGTTTGTGAACTTTAGCTTTCGGGGTGAATCTGACCGGTTCTATTATAAGCCCGGTGAATTTTTGTTTTTTCAGTTCTTCAAACAGTTTATTCTCATCAATGAAAGGGGCGCCGATAAGCTGAAAAGGTGCGTCAGACCCTCTTCCCATCGAGATATTAACCGTTTCAAGCCATCCAAGTTCGCTGTAAAGAAGAGCACTTTCAAGAGAGTTCAGATTGGGTGAAGGGGATACCCACGGAAGTTTGGTTTCATCAAAGAGCATTGAACGGTTGTAGTTTTTCATTTTTACTACTGTCAGATTTGTATTAAGTTTAAAATGTTCGTTAAAAAGCACTGCAAGCTCTCCAACTGTCAATCCATATCTTGTCGCAATAGGGAATATCGAAGTGAAAAAACCGGTTAGATCTTTTGGCGGCACAAATCCTGAAACTTTATCACCTCCGATTATCACAGGTCTATCAACCACAATTATCTCAATCCCTGCTTTGGAGACGGTTTCCATCATATAGCTGAGAGTTGAAATGTATGTATAGTATCTCACTCCTGCATCAGCAATATCATAAAGAACGACATCAATTTCCTTAAGCTGTTCCGGTAACGGTTTTTTCGTTTTTCCATAAAGCGAAATGACCGGAATATTATCAACAGAACTATTTTGAACAGCTTCGTCTCTATCTGTATGGAAACCGTGTTCAGGGGAAAATATCTTTTTTACTTTCACCCCGTGCTTTTTTAAAAGTTCAAGAAGAGCTACACCATCTTTATTAACAGCAGTCTTGTTTGCTAATAGTGCAACATTTTTGTTTTTAAGATATATGAATTTTTCACAATCCATCACATCAAGACCTGTCAGAACAGCTCCGAATGCACAAAAATGAAAAAACAGAAGAAAAAAGAAAATAAAATGTCGCATAGTCACCTCATTTCTTGACTATAAATCTGTTGTTACTTTATAATGGACGAATGAGAGTTGCAATAATTTTGCTCACATCATTACTATTTTCATCACTTTCGGGCGAAACTCCTGTTTTTGAACAGAAAATTATAGAAATCAGTCAGAAAAGTGTTGCAGAGGATTATTTTTCCGCAGTTTCGATTTCTGTTTTCAAAGACGGTAAAAAGATCGCAAATATTTCGGAAGGATTTATCCATTCAAAAACTCCGGATCAGAAGATCACTGATAAAACCCTGTTTGACCTTGCATCACTGACTAAACCGATAGTCATGGTGTCTCTTTTCTTTGATCTGGAAAAAAAAGGACTTCTTGACAGGAACTGGACTGTTTCAAAGTTTTTCCCCGAAATCACAAGGGAGATAACACTTTTTCAGCTTCTGACACATAAAAGCGGACTTTCCGCCTATGCCGATTTTTTCAAACTTGACGGCGGTACTGATCTTGAAAGCAGAAAGAAAAGGATAATCAAATACATTTCTCAAATTAAAAAAGTGCATTCTGACCGTTATAGCGACATAAATTATATCCTCCTTGGATTTATAATTGAAAAAATAACAGGCAGAGATCTGGATTCTTCTTTCAAAGAATTTATCAGCAAAAATTATCCCTCAATAAAATCGTTTACTTACAATCCTTTAAAAAACGGTGTGATCCTTTCAAACATTGTTGCTACTTCTTACTCTGTTCCAAGAAACATCGTAACCTGCGGAGAAGTTGAAGATGAAAATGCCGCATATCTTTCTGGAATTTCAGGACACGCAGGACTTTTCTCAACTGCCGATGATGTTTCGCAGTTCTATTCACTTCTTCTGAAAGATCCGGTGTTTAGAAAAGTTATAACCGATCAGACCGGCTTTGATAAAAAGGAAAGTGAAAACTCAAATTTCGGAGTTGTAGCCGACACAAGTTGTTCGGGTCATCTCGGATGGAGCGGAACGGCATTTCTGATCTGCCCCGAGAATGATATTGTCATCACAATCCTTACCAACAGAACCCATTCGATAAAATATAAACCGGAAGATTTTACCAACATAAAAACATTCAGAAGAATCGTTTTTGATTTAATATTATCTGAACTGAATAAAGAAAAATGAAAAAGATTACTGCACTGTTTTTTGCTGTTCTTTTATTTTTTCCGGCTTGTGATATCGAAAAAAGATCTGTTGCCATTGATGAATCTGTTCAGGATGAAGATGCCGAAATGGTGAGCGATGAAGAAAGGGTTGATGATGAACAGGTGCTTGAATTTGTTGAAATAACAATGCAGAAAGTGTCAGGAGATCTGAGTCAGAAAGCAGTTGTTGATGTTACAGAGTTTAAAGTTGAAAGGAATTTAAACCATGTTGACACCTCTTTTTTCATTCACATAAACGATTTTGAAATTATTGCAAAAAAGCTTAGAAACGAGATCTTTGAAAAAGGATGTCATGATTGTTCTGAAGACGAAAATTATCTTTTTGCGGTTACTTCAAAGAATGATGAGTGCTGTGTTTCTGATGAACAGGTGATAAATGAAATTGCAAAATATCTTCTCATTCCGGTAAATTCGATGCTCTGGCCCTTTGCTCCACAGGATGAGCCGCATAATGTCGGTCACACAAGTGTCAACATTCAGCACTACACTAATAAATATGAAGAGGCATATTTTCATCACGGGATAGATGTTATAAAAGATCAGCCCGAAAAGATATTCAACCCGTATGACGGCAGAGTGACAAAGGTCGGATATTACAGGACCGAGGAAGTGGGGGAGAGCAAATATTATTTTGAAGTTGTCGTGCAGACGGTGAACGGATTGAAATTTGAGTTCCATCACACAGACCCCGAAAGTGTTCCGGATGCCGTATACGAACTGGAAGGGACTGATCAAGTTTTGAAAGCAGGTGAAAACACAGGCAAAATTGTTTTCTGGCCGACACCTGATTCTTTCAGCGGAAAGCTTTTCCATCACATTCATTTCAATGTCATTACAGAAAGTGGAATAAAACTCAATCCGCTGATCATGATGACTCCTCAGAAAGATGACACTGCTCCTGAAATAGAAGAGATCTATCTGACCGACCCTGACAGGACAAAAACTCTTTCAACTGAAAATATTAGTGAGGATTTTCATGTTGTAATTAAAGTGCGAGATCTTGCTGATGATAAGATCTGGCCTAATCCTCCCCGCTTTTCAAAAATTGAGATCATTAACCTTGATAACGAAGTGGTTTTTGAACATTCGGGTTATGATTTTATTGCGATGATGAGTGAAAACATAAATGAGTTTGTGTGTGACTACTATCTTTGTGAAATAGGGGACACCGTTTTTTCAAAAGGGAGCTATTCCGAAAGGGAGTTTTATGTTGTTGTGACAGCTTTTGATAAAACAGGTGCAAAAACAGATGCAGTAGAGAAAGAGCTTTTTGAAAACGGAGAATATTCAATAAAAGCAACAAGCTGTGATGAAGCAGGTAACTGCGGTGAAAAATCAATTGATATAAGTTTTGGAGGTGTTGAATGAGAAAAATTACTGCGTTATTTTTGATTTTGTCGGCGATGATAACTTTGTCCGGGAGTGAAAAAATGAATGAAACGATGAAAACGATCTTCGCAAGAAAAAGTGTGAGAAACTACAACGAAAGCACAATTCCGAAAGAGACATTTGAATTGCTGGTGAAAGCAGGAATGGCCGCTCCAACAGCAAGGGACAAAAGACCGTGGGAATTTATAATAATTACTGACAAAGCAGTCTTGAAAAAACTGTCGGATGCCCTTCCTTATGCGAAAATGGCTGAAAAAGCAGGGCACGGCATCGTTGTTGCCGGAGATATGGAAAAACAGAACGGCGGAACCGATTCGCCTTACTGGATAATGGATTGCAGTGCGGCAGTTCAGAACATTCTTCTTGCGGCTGAGTCACTCGGACTCGGAGCTGTCTGGACAGCAGTCTATCCGAATGCCGACAGAATTGAACCGGTTGCGAAAATACTCGGATTGCCCAAACACATAGTTCCTCTTGCTTTCATACCGGTAGGCACCCCGACTGGAACGGATAAACCCAAAGATAAATTCAATAAAGATCAGATCCACTGGAATAAGTGGAAAGGAACTAAATAAGAAGAACTTCCACTTTTGAACCGGATGCTATCTCAGATTCGCCCTTTTCTATCACGATAATGCCGTCTGTATCGGCAAGAGAGGTAAGATGACCGGAACCGTGATATTCGGGTTTAAAGACAGTTCTGCTGTCTAAAATTTTAACCGGCACATATTCTTTTCTTTCAACTCTTTTTCTTTTAAGGCCGTTTTGAAGGATCATTTCAACTGAAAGCTGTTTGTGATCGGCATTCATCATTTTCATAATAAAGGGTCTGACTATAATTTCAAAGATAACAAAGGTTGAAACGGGGTTTCCCGGCATTCCGAAACAGATCGCTTCGTCTGAAACGGCAAAAGTTGTCGGTTTTCCCGGTTTTACTGCAACGGAATCAAAAATGATCTGAAACCCTGCTTTGACAAGGGAATAAGCTACAAAATCAAAGTCGCCGGCACTTACTCCGCCGCTCATGAGAATTATGTCGCATTCGCTTTTGGCGATTTTAACGATCTTTTCGGTTTCTTTCTTATCATCTTTTACTATGCCGTAATATTTTGGAACTCCGCCTGCTCTTATTACCTGAGCGGACAACTGGCAGCTGTTAGAATTTCTTATCTGGTGGGGAAGAGGTGTTTCAAACGGTTCGACCAGCTCATCTCCTGTTGCAATGATGGCGACAACAGGTCTTTTCATCACAACGAGCTTTGAATATCCGTTCGTGGCAATTGCCGGAATGTGTCTAGGCTCAATCACTTTTCCTTTTCTGACTATGGTATCACCTTTTTTTGCATCTTCGCCTGTTTTTGAATAATTCTCATGTTTTTTTGCAATTTCCGGTTCTGTGCAGGAAACAAGTCCGTTATTTTCAACGGCGACTTCGATCATGAACACCATTTCGGCTCCGTCAGGCAGAGGACATCCGGTCATAACTTTGGAACATTCACCCGGATTGATGAACTTTTCAGGTTTTTTTCCTGCCGGAACGATCTCAACAATTTTGAGTTCATTGCCGATATCATTTTTCCTACAGGCATATCCGTCAACAGCAACACGGTTGAAAGGCGGAGAGTCTCTATCTGCTGAAATATCGAACGCAAGAACACGATTTATGCAGTCGTTAATGTCAACCGTTTCCGTTTTATCGTACTTTGGAATATGATCCATCACGGTCTTTAATGCTGAACTGAATTCTATCATTTTTTTCTCCGCAAAAAATTCAAATGATATTAACACAACAGTTACTAAAGGCAAGTTGATGTTTTTGTGCAAAATTCAAGAGTTTATTATATTGACTTGGCGACACCATTCAGTAATATTTTTAAGAAGATATGAATTTTGATAAATGGTGCAGATGATGTATGGTAAAAAAGATTTAAGAAAGATAATCGAAATCATTTTAAAACATGTTGATGATGTTGAAAAAATAATTCTTTTTGGAAGCTACGCAAGAAAAGAAGAAAGGAAGGACAGCGATATTGACATTCTTATTCTTGTAAGGTCACCGTTAAATAGAACTGCAAAACTTGAGTGGTTGACAAAAACAAGATGGGATGTCGCAAAATTGGGCTACAAAGCTGATTTTATTATTAAATCCGTAAAAGATTACAAGAGAGATGTCGAGCATCCGACTTTTTCAAAAACCATTTCTCTTGAAGGGAAAATGTTATGGGAAGCGAGTTGAAAGAATTTGTTCTGAATAAAATCGCTGATACTCAAGATAAGCTGCCGATATAATTAAAAAATAGAGTTTTATAATTAAGGAGCAAACAATGAAGATCGGATTTGTTACAATTCATGTGTCAGACCTTGATAAGACGATTTCGTTTTATGAGAATGTCATGGGATTTTCGATTAAAAGACGGTTTAAGGCGGGGCCTCAGGTTGAGATAGTTTTTATGGATGATGGAAGCGGTAATCAGCTTGAATTCATCACAGGAACGGGTCATTTCGTTGAAGCGAAGGGAATCTCGATCGGGTTTAATGTTGAAGATATTGAAAAAACACATGATCATCTTAAAAACCACGGTGTCAGAATAGTTTTCGGTCCGGCGACAATGCCAAGCGGAGTGAAACTTCTTCACGCAGTTGATCTAAACGGTGTCGAGCTCGGATTTGTTCAGGGGATGTGAATCATTTGATCTGACTTTATCCATACGGTGTATTCGCCGGGTTTTTCGAAAATCTTTTCCCATCCGTTGCCGGGGCCTGTGTAATCGGAGCCGATTGATACTGCAAGTGCTTCTTTTCCTTCACTGTTGAGCACAATTCCTGCAAATCCGGTGTGTTTTGCTGTAAGGTCGATCCAGCCCGATGATGAAACGATGCCAGCTTTTTTCCTTATTTTTATGAGTTCTGCGATCTCTTCCCCGAGTCCCCAGTCAAAGAAATCAGGCCAGTAAATACATGGAGTTCCCGGCATTGTGAGGATGAAAGCATAAGCCTTTGACTTGAAATGAGGCGGACACGGCCAGCATCTCTGCCCCCAGTCATTTGCCGGACACGCCGGAGATGCCCCCATATCGTGATTATCGACAAAAGTGACCACCGAGCTTCTTTCCTCGGCATCAGATCTTGCATTGAGCCCGTTCTTCAGGTTCGCAGGATCAGCACTGTTGATCGCCCTTTTGAGTATTATGTCAAAGGCACAGCCACAGCTTTCCCTTGCCCAGCCTAAGATCCTTTTGCCTTCATCAGCACCGTAGCGTTCTACCATCGGATCGTTTGTCATATTCGGAGAATCCTGCCAGTACTCGCCGACAGAGAAATATTCGGTTTTTGCAGTACCTTTTATCAGCGACACAACATCATTCACTTCATAACCCCAGACATAATCCCACCGCCAGCCGTCAACACCGCACTCATCCATGAGCTCGGTCATTGCAAGCCTGAACCTTTCAAAAACTGCAGTATCTTCAATGTTCAGGTCATATTTGCCATCCATGAAAGTTCCGCCGGTGTCTCTGATCCCCATCGCCCAGCTGTTGCTTGGATAGGGCCAGATGTCTTTTTGCATTCTCGCACCGTCTCTATGATTTGTCACAAGATCGATTATGACTTTTATGTTCTTTTCATGCAGTTTTGATATCAGCTCTATCAACTGCTTTTTTGTGCCGTACCGCGAATTAAGGTCAAAATCACGCCAGAAATAGCCTTCACCGCCACCGTGCTTCCCGTTTGACTCCCAGTGCGAATCATCGATCCACGGAGGAGGCATATAAACGATCGTGAAACCCGCATCGGATATCTCATCAACCATACCGGCAAGTATCTGATACCACGACTCTTTTCTTCCATCAACAGTGCCGGTCCCTTTCGTTTTCACCAGATTCCAGTGAAAAGCCTGAAGCAGCACATCCCGACCATTTCCCCTGTTATACATCGATCCCTCCCTTAATTACTCCCCTCAGAGCGTTTGTCAGAAATATTTCACAGTTTTTGAGTTTTTCAACACCGAAATATTCCTCGCGGACGATTATTCCTTTCAATTTAAGATAGCGGATAAAATATTTTCTGCAGATCCCCGGAAGAATTTTTCCGTCATCGGGCGGAGTGAAGAATTCATTACCAATTTTAACAAAAACATTGGTATAACTTCCTTCAAGGATATTGCCGTTGTTTCTATCGATCAGGATCAATTCTTCGTCACTTTTTTCAGTATGTTTTCTAAACGGCCAGACCTTTAAATCTCCCTGCGGTTCAATATTCTTAAATCTGATGCTCATCTTCTTTTCTGAATCATGGAATGGCTCAAAACTTATTTGCGGATTGCCGTAACCATCCATTATCAAACGCATCCTTGCGCTGCCAAGCTTGTTCTGTTCAAGCATTTTAACAACTTCCTCAATCCACACATCTTCATCAAAAGGAATGTTCAAAATCTCCGCACTCTTCTTTAAACGGAGCAGATGATCTTCAATCCAAACCGGTTTGAAATCTGCAACCCTTACCGTTGTAAAAACCGAATTACTCAAAAACTATCTCCGCATCATCAAATATGTTAAGAAAAGCCTTTGTTTTTACTAGAGTTTCTTCAAATTCTTTTTCGGGGTCGCTTTTGAAAGTTATCCCGCCGCCTGTTGAATAGATGAGCACATTTCCGACTCTTTGAACTGTCCGGATCGGGATGTTGAAAACGGCGTTTCCGTTTAATCCTGTGAATCCGACTGCTCCTGTATAGATATTCCGTTTATATTCCTCAAGTTCTGATATGATCTTCATTGCACTTATCTTTGGTGCTCCTGTAATCGATCCGCCGGGAAAAAGGGACTTGAAAAGTTCTATTGTTTTTTCTTTTTCAATTTTGCCTGAAACAGTTGAAACAAGGTGGAAAAGTGTAAGAAATTCAAAGAGTTCAGCATGTTTTTCAACTTTGACAGTCCCGGGATTAGCAACTTTTCCGATGTCATTTCTGATTAGATCAACGATCATGGCTAATTCCGCAAGATCTTTCCTGCTCTGAGCAAGTTCAGACTTAAGTGCCTGATCTTCCTGCTGATTTATCCCCTTTTTAATTGTCCCTTTTATCGGGAAACTGCTCACTTTTTCACCATTTTCAATTCTGAAAAAACATTCAGGAGAAATTGAAAGGACTTCAACTTCTGAACTATTTATGAATGCCGCATAATCGGCATGGTTCTTTGACAGATATTTTGCAAAAAGAACCCATGACGGAATTTCTGTTTTAATTTCAACCGGATATGTAAAATTTACCTGATAAACATCACCTGCCCCGATTCTTCTTCTTATCTCATTGACTGATTCAACATATTTTTTCTTTGATATCAGAGCTTTTGCTTTTATAGAGCCAAGTTCATAATCAATATCAGGAATATCTGCTGCAAGTTCTTCAAAATAAAGCTGTTTCCTTTCATTGATCGAAGTAACCGAATGATTCGTTTCAAGAAGAACAAGTTCAGCCCTTTTTTCAAAGTTATCAACCACGATAAAGCTGTCTGAGAATACAAAATGAAAAGCAGGAACATTCTGTAAACTCTTTTTTGAAACATTAACTTTCTCAATAAATTCAAGACATTCGTAATTCATCCAGCCCGAAAAAAGCGGTAACGGGATATTGTCTAAACTGCTGAAGGCGCGATAAGAAAATAAAGTTCTAATCAGATCATCAAAATTTTCATCAATTGAAAAAAGAGGATTGAGTGCCAGAACTGTAAATCTGCCATGGGATTGATGAAGCCCCGAACTGAAAAAAAGAGCGCGATCAATTTGTGATCCTGTGAGAAATGAAAGTTGAGCTAAGCCCGGAACTTTTTCAAGCTTAAATGTTTGAATTGATTTGATATTTATCCTGCAACTCAAAAACTGCTCCTTAAAAGATCAAGGCCGAGTTTAGCACAATATCAGAGATTTGCAAAATCAGATTCTTGACCATTATATTTGACTTAAAAATTTATCCTCATATTCTTCCTTACTGTGTGTGTTTAATGAGGGAAAAAACATGTTGAAAAGTATTAATTTTATGGTTTTCGGATTGGTTTTTATTCTTTTTTCATTTGTTTCGTGCTCAAACGATGATCCTTTGGCAACGGAAGATCTGGATAAGGACAATGTTGTCTCAGACAATGAGCAAAATGATTCACAAGTTACTGATGACACTGTAATTATTGATGAAAATGAAACCGTTGATCAGGAAACTGTTGTAGACGAGAACGAAGAAACTGATGGTGACTTGTCCGATGACTTATCTGATGAAGTTTTAACGGATTTTGAAGAAGTAAATGATGATGAATCTTCAAATCTCAACACAGGTGACACAAGCGGAAATCAGGCGGTGACAGGAAAACCGGGAGCACCGTGCACAAAAGATGAAGATTGCACAAACTGGACAGGAACCGATGAGCAGTATGCCATCTGTCTTCTTCCTGCAGAAGGATATCCGAGCGGTTACTGCAGTTTCATGTGTGACAGTTCAGTTGCTTTGAACTATGGCTGTAACGGCTTCGGTGGAGTTTATTATGGTTACGGAGCATTGGGAGACGGATACTGCTTTCATCCGTGTGACGACCCGAATGATTGCAGAGTCGGTTACAGATGTTCTCAAACTGTGGGTGCCTGTATGCCGGACTGTGCTGTAGATGCATGCAGTCTTGGAACCTGTGACGAAACCGAAAAAGTGTGCCTGGACAAATAACATTCCGGCACATTGACTCTCAGACTTTCCTGCTTAGAATAACAGTAAGCTTATTAACTTTTGAATTGAGGTGATTTATGAAAAATTTTTTAGTAATGTCAGCAATTTTTGCTGTTATGTTTTTAACGACCACTGCTGTTGCGGGTGATCAGAAAAAAGATGAGAAAAAAATGGGTGAAACACCTTTTGTTCAGCCGGAGCTTCCTTATGCATATGATGCTCTTGAACCTTATATCGATGCGAAAACAATGGAGATCCATTATTCAAAACATCATGCAGGATACACTGCCAACCTTAACAACGCCGCAAAAGGGACAAAATACTGCAAAATGCCGATCGAACAGGTGCTCAAAGAAATGGACATGAATAATTTTCCGTTAAGAAACAATGCCGGCGGATATTACAACCACAACCTTTTCTGGGAGATAATGGGACCAAAAAAAGGGGGAAAACCAACAGGAGAACTTGTAAAAGCGATAGATAAGTCATTCGGATCATTTGACAAGTTCAAGGCAGAGTTCTCAAAAGCAGCGGCAACTCAGTTCGGATCAGGATGGGCATGGCTTAATGTTGAAACGGATAAAAAACTTTCGATATGTGCCACACCCAATCAGGACAATCCTTTAATGCCGGGCACAAACTGCAAAGGAAAGCCAATACTTGCACTTGATGTATGGGAACACGCATATTACCTGAAATATCAGAACAAAAGAGGCGACTACATTGACGCATTTTTCAGTGTCATCAACTGGGATAAAGTTTCTGAGAAATTTTTAAAGATTTGATTTGACTTTAAAACAATTGTGCTGATATTGTATTTTAAGACATTCGAGTCTGAATTGGTTTTTTATTTTTGATAATGGAGAGAAAAATGGGAAAAAGAACAGGCGTAATTACTTTCAAGGGAAATCCCCTTACACTTGCAGGAGATGAAACAAAAGTCGGGACAAAAGCTCCCGATTTTTATGCTTTGAATAATAAACTTGAACCGGTTAAACTCAGCGATTTTAATGGAAAGGTTCGCATCATTTCAGTTTTCCCGTCAATTGATACACCGGTCTGTGCCGCTCAGACACGCAGATTCAATGTTGAAGCTGCAAATCTCGGTGATGTTCAGATACTTACAGTTTCGTGTGATCTTCCTTTTGCTCTCGGCAGATTCTGTGCCGCTGAAGGAATAGATAAAGAGATAACACTTTCAGACCACAAAGAGCTTGATTTCGGCCTTAAATACGGATTTGTGATCGATGAGCTCCGTCTCCTTGCCCGGGGTGTTGTTGTCGTTGATAAAGCCGGCGTTGTAAAATATGTCGAATATGTAAAGGAAGTTACTGATGAACCCGATTACGATTCAGCAATAAAAGCCGCCCGTGAACTTATCTAAGGTTTTTATCTCAGACTTCTGTAGTAAATGCGACCGGTCACTTTTATATCAGGTGTGACTGAAGGATCTGTTGTTTCGACTGTTATTTTGTAAAGAATTCCGTTTTCTCCCGGTTCGTTCTTTGCCGCCTCATCAACATAGGCATAATAGAACTTATACCCTTTTCCGTTATCTTCAGGGTGAAAGATGCTGACCGGTGATTCTATCATCTGGTAAAAGAAAACTCCCCACACTGTTGAGAAATTTATCCTTACTGCCGGATGGGTGTCAATTCTCTGATCCGATTTTGCCAGTTCTTCATCCGCCCATCTCACTTCAAGAAGCATTTTTGCATGAGTGTTTTTGTCTGCATCGAAATCTCCGAAATCATTGGTGGAAAGTGACCATGAAGTTCTGGAATCGCTCACAAGACCTGTCTTTTTTATTGTTCTGTATTCACTGTCGGGATCGTCAATGTCCCATGTCTCTTCAACATTTCCTTCAATTCCAAGTTGAGGGATTCTTGCTTTTATAAGACCGAGATCCTCATGAACCCATGCTTCACCTTCAAGAGGAATGTTTTTTACAATTGCAGGAAGCGAATCTCCAGTCAAAGTGCCGTTCAATTCAATATGAGTTACTCCGGAAAGGTTTCCCATCGCTGTCTCAACGACCGCGTCTTTTGATTTTATGGTGTACGAGCCACCCACATTAACCGTTTTAATCCCCTCAAATTCAGGGATAGTTCCGGTATAAACGGTTTCGAAATCCTGTTTTTCATCTACCGAAACGTCAATGTTTATTGTTAAGGGGGGGTCAAAAGTTCCGGTAATAGTTACATGGTCATCAATTCCGGAAATTGTCATTTTTCCATCTGAGCCGAGAGGATAAGGTCTAACCCAGAGTTCTGTTCCCTCGGTTTCACTTTCAACATACCCCAACTCATTAAGACCGGTCAGAAGATATTTTTCATATGTTGTTCCGTTCACATCTTTCTGACCTACAACTCTTCCAACAAAAGGTTTCTGATAAGAGCCGTAATTGCCTGAATAAGCGATCCTGTGTGCAGCATTAACGCTCAATTCACCATACGGTTTTTTGACATCAACACTGTCCGATGAGCCATCGCAGGAAACACAAAGAAAAACAACACATACGATCAGTAAATAAAATCTGAACATCTTAACCTCCACTGCCTGATCCAATAAAATTACCTAATATTCTGCTCCCATTCTCAGTCAGGAACGATTCAGGATGATACTGAACCCCCTCAAACAGAGGGTTTTTAATGTCCCGAAGTCCCATGATAAATCCGCTTTCGCCAGTAGCTGTTATTTTAAGTTCTGTTTCATCAATGTCTGTGACACAGAGTGAATTATATCTTGCGGCAAGAAACCCCTGAGCCATTCCTGAATGAATTCCGGTACTTATGTGAAAAATTTTTTCTACCGAACCGTGAACGGGGGGATGTTTTTCGATCTTTCCGCCGCTTAAATAAGCCATCATCTGCATTCCAAGACACACTCCGAGTATCGGGATCTTATCCTTGAAAAACTGAGCCGCCTCAATTGAAACCCTTGAATCTTCAGGCCTTCCCGGGCCGGGGGAAATAACAAGATGTGAAAATTTAATTCTTTTCAATTCAGCAAGAGTTATCTCGTCATTTCTGAAAACTAAACAGTTGCCTTCATTAGCGAAAAACTGATAAAGGTTGTATGTAAAACTGTCGTAATTATCTATTATTACGATGTTTTTAGACATTTACGGGTTCGGCCAGTCAACAAAAACACAATCAGATTTTGAGCTGCAGGATGTTCCTCCGCTGTACTGACCGAGGGTCTTATTTGCGCAGTCAGCAGGGCATGAACCGTCACTTTCTATCAAATTTGTTGATACATAGCACCACTCATACCCATTTTTGTCGCAATAAGTTGAAGTGCCGACAGCTTTACATTTTTTATCAAAGGTTCCTTCGCATTCCCAGTATCCGTTCATAGATATAGTCCATGGATAAAATATACAGTCAAAAGCATCCTTACAGCTTTTTCCGTCACCCGAGTCTTTGAAATCGCAGTCCGCAGGACACGATTTTTTAGATTCACCGCTTCTTGGTTCACATGTTCCGTTTCCGCAGGCAGCCGTTCCATATTGAGGTGTACAGACCTTGCTGATACAGTCCCAGCTACCCTGTTTTTCAACGCATCCGCCTTCATCACCCCAGAATCCACCCATACAGACCTGTTTCTGTTCTCCAAGATTATTTGTGCCGCAGGGAAGTGTTCTTGTTTCTTCGCCTACGCACTCTGTTCCGCCGGTATTTCCTGAATCACCTGTATTTCCTGAGTTGCCGGTATTTCCAGTATTTCCAGTATTTCCAGTGTTTCCGGTGTTGCCAGTATTTCCGGTGTTGCCGGTATCGCCAGAGTCACCGCTGTTGCCGGAATTACCGGTATCGCCTGAATTTCCTGAGTCACCTGTATTTCCGGTGTCTCCAGTGTTTCCGGTGTCTCCAGTGTTTCCGGTGTTGCCAGTATTTCCGGTGTTGCCGGTATTACCGGTATCTCCAGTATTGCCGGTATCTCCAGTATTACCGGTATCACCTGAATCACCTACTGCAACCCTTTTGGTCTGATTGGTGTCACATGAAATAAAAAGAAAAAAGAATGCGATCAAAATTGCAGAAAATCTGATTTTCATATCAGCCTCCGGAATAAATTGCCTCTAAAAAACAAACGCTTATCTATTTTATGACAAAATATTATTTTTGGAAGTTGTTTTTTTCAGTATTTCCACGACGGTCATTACATCAATGTTTACCGGATTATTGTCAGATCTGCCGGGAACGATGGATTGTCCGGCGATAGATTCAAAATCGTTTTCCAAAACACCGTAATCATAAATGTTTATGCTGAAACCCATTGAATTCATTATGTCTTTCATTTTGCCGCTCAGCCCGGAAATGTTTTTGACATTAAACAATTTGAAAAGTTCATCAAAAACCGCAGAAGTTTTCTGATTGAAATTTATTTCTGCAAGATGGGGAAGTGTAAGAAAAACTGCAATTCCATGAGAAATTCCGAATTTAGCAGTAAGCGGATATGAAATGGCATGAGAAGCAGTTGTTTTTGAGATATTAATAGCTTTTCCTGCAAGATAGCTTCCCATTTGAAAGAGTTTGAGTTTTTCAATATTATCAGCATGTTGAATTCCTTTCAAAATAAGTTTCACCGCCTCTTTTGCGTAACCGTACGATTCTTCCGTTGCTCCTTTTGCCCACATGGATTCAACTGCCTGGGAAAGGGCATCAAGAACTGTTGCGTTCCTGATCTTTTCGGGAAGCTCAAGAAGAAAAGTATGATCAAGTATGACCGCTTCAGCTCTGATCGTATTATGTGCGACAGAATATTTTTTCCCGTTTTTATATACAACGGCAAAATGTGTCGCTTCGCTTCCTGTTCCGCAGGTAGTTGGAACAAATATCAGTTTTTTCAAGTTCTTAAACCCTGACGGGTCTGCAAGGATGGAATCTATTTTTTCAAGACGGTTTGATAGAGCCAGAGCAATTATCTTTGCAATGTCCATGACCGTTCCGCCACCGACTGCCACAACATGAGAAAAGGCTCTTTCTTTAATGTTATCATAAAGTTGCTGAATATCCTCAACTGGCAGTGCTGACCCTGAATATGTCAAATGGTTTGCCTTTTGTTCCGATATTATGTTGATGATGACATTCTTTTTATCGGCGTTTGCAAGAGTTTCTTCAGGCATTGTTATAAAAAGGGTTTTTTCTGCATAAATAAGTGACGGAAGAACCGAAATATCATAAAAAAGAGAGCTATCCATTTTTTATGCAATTCATGAAATTTGCTTTGTTTTCAACAGGTGTCGTTGTCGGTCTTCCAAGATCGGGACGGGATCCTTTTTTTGATCGTACCACAAGGAGTTTGAGCTCATTATTTTTAACCAGTTCAGGAATGGTTTTTTCCACTTCTGCAATGGAAGATGCCGAAAACACGAATTTGTAGCCGCAGTTTTTTGCAACACCTTCAAAAGAGACTGTTGAAGATAAAGTGGGTTGTCCTCCGGTTGATTCATGTGCCTGATTGTCAATGATGATGTGAGTGATATTTCTGTTCTGTCCGTGCTTTCCAAGAGCCGCAAAAGTTCCCATCTGCATCAAAGCGGCACCGTCACCGTCAATTATGAAAACGGGTTTCCCGTGATCTCCTGTAGCAACTCCAAGAGCAATTGAAGAAGCGCAGCCCATTGATCCGACGGTATAAAAATCAGTATCATGAGGAAGCTTGAATTTTTCTCTTATTTCAAAAAGTTCTCTGCTTGTTTTTCCGGTGGTTGAAATGAAAAGAGAGTTCACCGGAGCTGCGGCAACTATTTTCTCAAGTATCTCTTCTCTGAGAGGAAGTGGATTTTCAGTTTTTTTCTTTTCAACGCAAGGCTCTGAAAACATTTCGCTTTTTACGATTATTGCAAAAGGGCTCCTGTTTACTTTACAGTATTTTAAAGCGCTGGTTATCTGTTCCTGCCAGCTCTCTATATCAAGTTCACAGCTCTCTATTTCAAGGGTTTTAAGCAGATCTTTTGTAATGCGACCCATCATTTTATGCTGAGGTTCATCTTTTTTTCCCGGTTCGCCACGCCATCCGATTATCATGAGCATCGGAATGGAATATACATCTTTTGAAGCAAGGGAAGTGTACGGGTTTACAGTTTTGCCGAAGCCGGAATTCTGCATGTAGACAACAGGGATCTTACCCGTTGCAAGGTGATAACCGCAGGCAATGCCGACCGCTTCACATTCATTAGATGCGGCAAGATGTTTAAACCAGGGATTGCCAGAATTGATAAATGTTGTAAGTCCTTTGAAAGTTGAGTCAGGAACACCTGTAAAAAGATCAGTTCCGTTTTCAGCAAGGAACGATATGAATTTTTCCGGATCTATCATCATGTTCTCTCCGGTATGAGCGTTAAGATCTCTTTTATTGACATGCAGGCCTTGTCAGCTTCGTAGGCCCTTTCATTTTCGAGGATCGTTTGAGCAGTCTTTATCATTGCAGGATAAGCGCTTCTTAAAAGCTGGTTTGCATATATCACTATTCTGACACCGGCTTTTTTAAGTTCTGTTTCAGTTATGGAATTATATGTCGACGGAACCACTACAAGCGGAACTTTCACATTGAACTCGTTGTATCTTCTGCAGAATTCAAGGATCTCGTCAGGAGATTTCTCTTTGCTGTGGATCATTATGCCGTCAGCCCCTGCGGCAACATAAGCCTCTGCCCTTTTTATCGCATCATCCATTCCTGCATTCAGGATGAGGGACTCTATTCTTGCAAATATCATGAAATTCTGAGTCACTTGCGCTTTTTTACCTGTTCTGATCTTTTCGCAGAAATTTTCAATTGAATCCTGAGTCTGCTCAACCTCTGTTCCGAAAAGAGAATTCTTTTTAAGCCCCACTTTGTCTTCTATTATCACAGCTGAAACGCCCTCCCTTTCAAGAGTTCTCACCATGAAAACAAAATGTTCGGTAAGTCCGCCGGAATCCCCGTCGAAGATTATAGGCTTTGTTGTTACTTCGAGAATGTCGGAAACCGTATTCATTCTTGAGGTAAGATCGACACATCCTATATCGGGCTTACCTTTTGCAGTCGAATCAGTAAGACTGCTGAGCCACATTGCGTCAAATTCACGGGTAACATTCTCTTTTTTTATGCTGGTCTTTTCAACGATAAGTCCGGTAAGTCCGTTATGTGCTTCCATGACTTTTACAATGTCTTTTGATTCAAGAAGTCTTCTAAGCATGTTAAGACGGATCCCCGGTGTTGTTCCCATCTCCCTTATCCAGATATTCAGCTCTGTCGAGGAAACTCCCGGTGTGTATGTGGGTTCAATAAGCTCACCGCCCCATTTTGCAAGAGCGTTTATCACTTTCTGGCGAACTTCTTTCTGTACACCCGTTTTCCAGTCATCCCCGTGAACTACAAAATCGGGTCTGTATTTTTCAAGATTCGGAACATAGTCAAGTGTCTCCTGCGGAACAACTTCTGCTACACCCTTGATGTTCTCTATGACCTTTTTTCTCTGGTCAAATGTCATATAGGGAAGCCGCTTGTAGCTTGCAATTGCTCTGTCGGTGAGAAGTCCGATAATGACATCTCCATATTTCCTCGCTTCTTCAATGATGTTAAGGTGTCCCGGATGGATAAGGTCAGCACTCATTGCCACATATACTTTTTTGTTCATTTCTGTCTCCTAAATTATTTTGACATTTTTATTATCTGCAGTTCCTTTGATATGGCTTCAAAAATGGCCGGTTCATCCGCAAGAACAGCATCAATGGTCTTTTTCAGAATTTCATTTGCAGCTGCGATACCTTTTATGATCTCTTCATTTGTAGGCTTTTTAACGGCACTGTTCCTTGCTGTGTTCCAATCGTTGAAGGCAAGAAGCATTCCCTGAGTGAGTGAATAGACATCTTTCACTTTTTTTCTGTCACGGTCGAAAGTGGTCTGTTTCCACTCCTCTTCCATTTTTGCATAGTGGGGCTGGTCCCATTTCTTTTTGAAGTGCTCGATCAGAGCGGTATTTGTGTCGTAGTAATGCTTACATTTGCTCTGAATGGTTTTCAAAAGTGATGCACTTTCGGAAAAGGCCTTGCTTTTGTTTTTCCTTGCCAGTTCCTCCATTTCACGGATAGTGTTCTTGAAAATTGTGTCATTAGGCCGGAACTCCTGAAACATTTTATATCCGTCGTTATGAAGCATGATCGACTGAACTGATTGTTTGGAGTAAAGATCTAAAGTCAGTAGCGGAATTAGAAAAGAAATCAAAAGAAACAGATTTTTCATGAATACCCCTTAAAAACATTATAAGTTATCAGTTTTTTTCCAGTTTGACAAATTAAAAATATCCTCATCATACACTGTGAAGAGTTCAGTAAAAGAGTACTTGAACTTTTCCTGCTCCCTCATACGGAATCTTGTTTTCATAACGGTGAAAGGAACCTTTTTCTTTTTCATTTTAACAGGGTTTCCCGTGTATGGATTCATTCCGTCGATTATATCTTTCAATGCAAGAGAAGGAATGTCGCATGTTGTCATGAAAGTTTCTTCAAGTTCCAGTTCGCCTCTTGAATTAAAGTCTTTCACAAGGAGAATGTTATGCCAGTGTGCGGGAGTTGTTCCTTTTTTCGACCCCTTGATCTTCTGTTCTTTAAACATGGGGTTGAAAACATTCCTGCCGTGATCGGAAACGATGATTATCCTTGTGTTGTCGTAAACTCCTTTTTCTTTCATCCAGTTGAACCATTCTCCGGCAAGTTTCAGTGCCGCTCCGTCGGTGTAGATATGTTTCAACGAATTCATGCTTCTATTATATTTTTTAAAAAGATCTAGGGGGTATTTGAGAATTCTGTCATTGCTTATGCTGAAATCATTCCCCGTTATCCACGGTTCATGAGTGAGTTTCGTCGAAAAATAATAGAACTTTCCCCTTTCTGTTTCTGATGCACTTGATAATTCAGACAGATAATCCAAGGTACTGTAATTTTTCAAATATCCTAAAATGAGACTGTTATTTGTCTCTTTCCATGAAACCACTCCATCCTCATCAAATGATATCTTTTCCTTTTTTGCTTTTCCTTTTTTTGTTTCCACAAGGTCAGGTCGGTTCGCTTCAAGGTTCCACTGACCTTCATCATATACAGCGTTTCTCAGGAAAGGAGGCGACACTCTGAAAAATCCGAAAACGGCCAATTTTTCAATAAAATCAGATCTTTCCGCATCAAGTTCTTTTTCTTTAAGCCATGTGTCAAGATATTTTCCGGTCAAATTCTCAACAGCGGTATTCTCAAGGTGGGTTTTGTCATCAGCTTTCAGCCAGCTTGAAAGATACCCGTAGATCGTTGAATCAAATCGGGCACGGGTGAAATTGTAAGGCAGGACCCTGATCGATTCATTCATCCTGTCAACAAGAGGAACATCCTGTCTCGAAGTATTCATGACCTCCGCGTGATAATCCCAGCCACCCATTATTGATGGTTCAGAAGAGAGAGTATCGCTACCCGATGAGAGAGAGCGGGGATACCAGACAAATCCGTCAAGTATCTCATTTTTAAGTTCAGGAATAAGTTCAGTAAGTTCGGGAATATATCCGCCGATGAATCTGTCAAGCAGAATAACAAGAACATTCTTTCTGTTAGTTGAAAAAACGAATTTTTTCTCAAGCTCTGATGCCGGCGAAAGATCTTCTGTGTCACTTTTTTCATGAAAAATAGCACCTTCGTGAATAGAAAACATAAAAAGAGATAAAGAAAGAATTGAAACAGCAATGTTTAAAATCCTGTTTTTACCGAAACGGAACAATATTCCGGTAACTACTGATATTAAAACAAGAACGGCAAGATTTATCAGGTTGTCTGTTGCTGAAATGTGAAGCCCTTCTTCAAAAACAAAATTTGAAATATCACCGTAATCACCTGCAAAAATGAAAACATTCGCAATTGCATAAAGGTAAAGTGCGGTTGTCAGTCCGGCAAGAATCTTTTTAAGAAGTTCTGAACTGTAGTAGAAAAGGGTCGATGCGGTTATTGCAAAAACAGTGAAAAGCATTAACTGGAAAGAGAGTATCTGCGAAAAAGTTCCTTCAATATCAGATTCCGAGCCCGATGCAAGAAGAATGAAAGGAACGGCTATAAAAGTCAGATAGGCAAGTGAGAAAAGAGAGATGAAAAAACCGGTGAGATATTCTTTTGAAACTTTTTCAGAAGTGAATAGATGTATTTTCCTTTGTCCTGCATATTTGAACATTATGCTTTTCACTATTCCGAAAATGTTGTTAGAAGTCCAGTATATCAGAAGTGCGCTTGAAGAGTTGTATAAAATCACAAGGAACAGTAACGAAATCACATAACTGTTTATCTTTTCCTTAAGAGAGAGATCCTTTCCGTAAACAAAAGCATATCCGAGGTTTGCGGCAGTCATGACAAAAGGCATTATATTTACAGTGAATCCTGCAATCTGAATGAGTCCGTCCGGTTCTCCGAGATTTTCAAATATTAGTGTTGAGACACCGTTTAGCTGCTGATAATCCGAGATGAAAACATATGCGGCAAAGAAAAACGGTATCTGGATCAGAAATCCAAGAGACGATCTGACAGCAAGTACCGGGTGGTAGTGATTCTGTCTGTACAGGGTGGTGATGTATCTGTTGAGAACCGAACCTTTGAAAACACTCCTGAACTCATTTATCTTGGGCTCCATTTTTTTCTGGGTGGACCGCTCAAGTGTCTGAAGTCTTTCAGCAATAATTGAAAATGGCATGGAAACAAGAGTAACCGAAAGACTCAGAAGTATGAGTGACCAGAAATGGGATCCGGTCATACCGATAAGGTTTTCAAAGATGAATTCCATGAGAATTTTAAGGGGAAGTATGAATATGGTGGAAAGGTATTCCATAAAATTGTCCTTTGTTAAGATCCTGCGATCCGCATTATTTCATCAGCACCTTTTAACCCCGATTCTCCCGGAAATTTATCCATGCTGTTATGAATGAATTCAAGATGATTAGCAAATTCAGCTTTGTCTGCAAGTTTTTCATTGATAAGTCTTTCCAGATATTCAATATCATGCTCTTCAATTGAAACACCTGTTTTTTCAACTGCCTGCAACACCCATGGATCCTCTTTTATGTCCATTGAATCGTGTCCCCGTTTGTCGTAATTTCCTTTGAAAGCCAGTACCGGTTTTTCAAATAGAAGGATAAAATCAAATATTATTCCGGAAAAATCGCTTATCATTATGTCAGCTGTTTTCATTGATTCTGTGCCGTCAGGAGCACTATCCCAGACAAGATGCTCCCCGTCAGGAAATTTATTTTTCAGTTCGCTGATAAGATCTTTGTCTGATATCCATCCTTGAGGGTGGGGTCGCACTATGATATTGAATTTATTGAGATTCGTGAGATGTGTAAGTATTTTTTCACCATATTTTCTAAGCAGTCCGTGAAGTCCCCATGTGGGGGAAAGGAGTATTGTGATCCTGTCTGAAGGAGTCACTTTGATTTTGGACGCTTTTTCACGGAGAACATCCATATAAGTGCATCCTATGGCGACAAGTTCCTTTGCCGGCAGTCCGCGAACCTGTTCAAGTTCGCGAATAAATTCAATATCTGAATCTCCTCCGGTAAGGACGGCATCATAGTAATCAGTCCCGTATGTTGCGTAACCGCTGCATCCTCCTCCTGTAGAGTGAGGGATGTGAACATATTTTCTAACCCCTTTGCTTCTTTTTATCTGAAGAACATCCAGTCCGGGGGTTGTCATAATGCAGACATCGGCAGTCATGGTATTCATGTAGAAGAAAGCTTTGTTCCCTTCACCGATGAACTTTGTTTCGATATTTGGGAATCCGCAGGTTAAACCCGGATCGTTCTCTTTGCTTGTCAGATAGGTGCATTTGATGCCTCTAGAGCTTAACTCTTTGATAACAGGCAGGAAAACATTCCAGTACTGAGGACCTTCAGAATAAAATACGATAGAGTGTTTTGTTTTTTTTTCTCTGCCGACCCCTGAAATATAGGCGGGAAGATCTATTATCTTGAAAAACAGTCCTTTGATAACAAAAAAAAGTGTTGCGACTATACCTATGACAGCGGAAAACAGCATGCTTCCTGAACCGGGATCAAGATAACCGAAAAGAGGAAGCGGCAGTATGATCATTAACAAAAGATAGGTCAAAACCCTGTTTTTATTCATAAAGCCTTCTCCATTTTGAAGGTGAATCAATATCTTCAAATTTTTCAACCACATATTTTTCATGATATCTGTATTTGAATTTGTCCTGCTTTTCAACGCGCCACTGAACATCATAGATATAGAACGGAAATTTATTCTTTGGCATTTCTATCTTTTTTCCAGTGTAAGGGTTTACCGCATCGGGAATTATATCTTTGACCGCCAGAGCCGGAACATCGGCCGATGTCATGAACTCATTCTCTGTCCGGAGCTCTCCCTGAGAATCAAAATCTTTTACCAGAAGCAGATTGTTGTAATATGAAGGGTGGGCTTTTTTTCTGGTATTAGGGATCCGCTGCTGTTTGAAGAAAGGATTGTAGACATCTCTTCCGTGATCAGAAACAATGATTATCCTAGTGTTGTCGTATACTCCGCTATCTTTCATCCATCGAATCCATTTGTTGACCAGTCTCAGTGCCGCAGCGTCTGTATAAAGATGTCTTACAGCGGTGAGACTTTTGTGGAATTTGTTGAATACCGACCTGGGATATGTGACTTTTCCGGTGACCTCAAATTCAAAATCGCTGTTTATCGAATGGGGTTCATGGGTCAGATTATTTGAAAGAAAAATGAACTGTCCTTTTCCCTCTTCAAGAACTCTCGACATTTCCGGAAGAAAATCGAGTGCGGCATAATATTTCAGAGTTGTGTCTCTTCTGTATTTGCTTTTCTGGTTTGCGATCACAAACTTTTTCTCATCCGGTTTTTCATAATTTTCCTCATTTTCTACATCTGATTCGATATGCCATTCCCCTTTGTCGTAGATAAATTCCCTTACAAAAAGAGGTGAAGCCCGAAACAGTCCGAATGCGAGCAGTTTTTTTCTGAGAGTATCATCATTACCGCTTTCCTTTTCATTTTTCTGAAGCCACATCTCTCTGTATTTAGGGTAATCAGGTTCAATGAATTGGGTGTTGCCTATATATTCCTTGTTGTTTTCATCAACCCAGTTGGTGCTTTTGTCAAACCAGTTTATGCAGTCTGTCCGGTAAATTTTCACGCCGTACCCGGACTTGTCGAAGTTGTACGGAAGTATTCTGGAACTCTCATCCAGTTTTTTAAGCAGAGGAACCTCGGTTCTTATCAGATTTGCATTATGAACATTGTAATCCCATCCGCCAAGTATGGGCGGGACTCCTCCGATAGTATAGCTTGCCTGCGAAAGAGAATTTCTGTAATAGACAAATCCGTCGAGATCTGATTTGAGGTTTGGCATAAGTTCAAGGATCTGAGGCATATAGCCGCCGATAAACCTGTCAAGCATAATAATGACAACATTTTTCCCTGTCTTTGAAAATGTGTAATGGTTTTCTTTCAGATCGATCTGAGCTATTAAAATATTTGTTCTTTTATCCTTGTAGGCAAATGATTCGTTTATCGAAAAAAGAATAAGCGATATTATGATGACTGAAAGTGCCGGTCTTAAAAACCGGGTCCATTTTTTAAGAAGAAGAAAAACCGCACCGGCAATTATCACTCCGGAAAAGATATTTAAAAGGATTTCAAACATCTCTATTTCAAGCTCTTCGTTAAATACAAAATGGCTCATGTCACCGTAGTTGCCTGCAAATGCAAAAGTGTTTATCAGTCCATATAAAAGAAGGAAAAGTGCTGCCGCACAAAGAACGGTCCGTCCTTTTTTGCTGAAAATATAATAGATTACAACGGCTGCTGTGAAAAAAACAAATGAAAAAGCCAAAAGATAGTAAAAATAGTGCGACAACGCTTCTTCAAAATCGGAAGATGACCCCGAAGAAAGGACTGCAAGAGGAACCGATATGAAAGTTAGTATTGTAAAAGCTGCTGCCGCAAGTCTGAAGATCCTGTCGGTCTCTTTCGAGGAATCGGGAATAAATTTGAACAGTTTCTGCAATAACTCCGGTGTTTTTTCTCTTTTTGTTATAGCACCGTCCTTATATATGAAAAGATAAACAACATTCTTGATAAGAGCAAAAATGTTGTTGCAGGTCCAGTAAAAAAGAAGCGCACTTGTTGAATTATAAAGAACCACAAGAAAAAGAAGTGCCATTCCGTAAAGCTGAAACTGTTCCTTCAAAGAGGTCTTTTTCCCGTATACAATCGCCGACCCGATATTCACCGCAGTCATAAGCAGAGGCATGATATTTACCGAGAAGGAACCGATTGAAAGAAGTGAATCGGGTTTTCCGAGATCTTTAAAAAGTGCTGTCGTGACACCATTGAATGCGGAATAATTTGAAAGAAGGTGATATGCGGCAAAGAAGAAAGGGATCTGTATCAGCAGTCCGAAAGATGCCCTTATGGCAAAAGCGGGATGGTATCCGTTCTGTCTGTAAAGGGTGCTGATGTAACTGTTTAGCGCCGATCCCCTGAAAACCGCCTTGAATTCTGATATTTTCGGTTTAAGTTTTTTCTGGGTCTCCCTTTCTTTATCCTGCCACGATTCGGCAATGTGATAAAGTGGAAGTGAGCCGATAGAAACAGCGATGCTTAGAACCATAAGTGAGATCAGAGGACTTCCTGTTGAAGAAAGTGCCCATTCGAGCACTGATTTCATTAAAAATTCAAGGGGGTATATGAAAATATTGTAAAAAATCTCCATTTCCTGATGACCTTATTTAAGAACTCTTTCAATTCTTTTAAGGCCTTCGAGGATATCTTCCTCCTTAACATCGAGGAACGGTCTGAATCTGACGGAAACATCTCCGCATGGAAGAACGATGAGATTTTCCTTTGTCATACAGTCATTGAGAAATTTCTTGCGTGCATCCTTGCTTTCAAGGTCAAAAGATACAAAAAGCCCCTTCCCCCTTACATTGGAAACTTTGCCTGTCTTTTTTGCGATCTTTTCAAGCCCAGTGACGAGAACCTTTCCCATTTTCCTGGCATTATCAAGAAGTTTGTCATCTCTAATTATTTCAAGATAACGGGTTACTCTTTTCATATCGACAATGCTTCCGCCCCATGTCGAATTTATTCTGCTCGATTCTGCAAAGACATTGTTGGGAACTTCAAGAACCCTGTCACCCACCATTATGCCGCATATCTGGAATTTTTTACCGAAACAGATAACATCCGGCTTCACACCGTAGTGTTCGTGAGCCCACATTTTTCCTGTTATACCGCCGCCTGACTGTACTTCGTCAAAAATAAGAAGAAATTCATATTTGTCAGCAAGTTTTCTCAGTTCTTCCATATATTCCGGTCTGAAATGGTTGTCTCCGCCTTCACCCTGGATCGGTTCAATTATGAGCCCTGCAATGTCATCTTTATACTTTTTGCATGCTTCAGTTATCTGTGCAATGGATTTTTTTTCAGCTTCCTTAACTTTTTTGAGAGTTGCTTCATTCATCGGGAATATCATCTTCGGATTTTCAACTCTCGGCCAGTCAAACATCGGGAAATACTGATATTTTCTCGGATCTGATGTGTTGGTCATGCTCAAAGTATAACCTGTTCTGCCGTGGAAGGACTGTTTGAAATGGATGATCTTTGTCCCTTTTTCGGTCTTGATCCCTTTAGCGAAGTTCTTTCTCACTTTCCAGTCGAAAGCAGTTTTTAAAGCGTTCTCTACGGCAAGTGCTCCGCCTGATATGAAAAACATTTTCTTCATATATTTAGGCATTGCGACTTCCGCCATTATCTGTGTGAATTCAGCCATTGTCGTTGTGTAGAAATCGCTGTTTGAAATGTTGTGCAAAGAAATGCGTCCGATCTCCTCAATGAATTTCCTGTTATTCATTTTCGGATGATTGAATCCCAGCGGCATTGATGCAAAAAACGAAAAGAAATCGAGATATTCCTTTTTATGTTTTGCGTCATAAAGATAACTTCCGTGACTTTTTTCAGCGTCCACGACAATGTCATATCCGTCACAAAGGATATATTTTCCAAGAATTTCATGAACCTGTTTAGCATTGATCTTTTTCATTTAACCCTCCTTTTGAATGAACATATTCTGATATTATTAACTGAAGTTTTTCAGCAACACTTTTTCTTGAATCCCCTTCTTCAATTTTTACAGGAGGGAAAATTTTCATATAGACTGTTCCCTTGTTTACTGTCAGTTTCCCCGGCCGCATTATCTTGTCAACACCTGTCAAAGCAACGGGAAGTATCGTTTTCCCTGTTTCAAATGCAAGCGAAAATGCCCCGCTTTTAAATTTTCCGACCCTTCCGTCCTTTGATCTTGTCCCTTCCGGAAAAACAAGGAACGAACAATGTTTCATTTTTTGAGCCGCTTTTTTGAGATCTCTCACAGCTTCACGCTGGTTGTTCCTGTTCACAAAAACAAAATCATAAAGTACCATCAACTGTCCGAAAACAGGGATCCTTGAGAGTTCTTTTTTTGCAAATATCCTCAAGTTAAGCGGTAATACTGCACCTATTACAGGGATGTCAAAAACACTCTGGTGGTTGCCGACAACAAGATATATTTCGTTTTCATCAACATTTTCAATTCCTTCGGCAACTATTTTGACTCCGCAAATTTTTAAAACGACAATAAAAAGGTTCCTCACAAGATATTTTCCAGTCTTTTTGCCACTTAAAATATAAAACGGATAAAGCAGAGCTCCCCAGATCACATAAAAGATCAGAAAGATAAGTCCTGCGGAATATCTGAGCATTTACTGTTTGACCTCTTTCTTTTGTTCCTCTTCCTTTTTCTTTTCCTCTTCCTTTTTTTTCTGCTCCTCTTCTAATTGAGCAGGTGTCATGAAAGGTTCCTTATTCCGGCCTATCATAACTGCACTCCTTCCGGTCATTCTGTTGTATTCGTCAAATTTTACCGGAGTGCCTGAAAGGATCGATGTAAATTCTGTCCCGTTAAGTGCAGAAACAAACCCTGAAACATCTTTTTTGCCCGATCTTTCAAGTCCTGTGAACAGTATTTCACACACTTCGGCAATAAAATTCTCAATGAAATAAAGACCTCTTCCGTTCTTTTCACTGAAATTTTTTGTGATCTCTGAATATGCCTTGTTAGAATCTGAAAAGTTATTGACAGGAGCATAGACTATCATTCCGTCAATCGTTGTTCCAAGCTGTTCTATAACTTTTTCACTGCTTACAAGCTCAGACGGTGCGATAACGAGTATCTGCTGAATGTCCCAGTCATAACCGGCTTCGCGAAGATCCTGTTCTCTTCCTGCAACATTTCTGTTCAGATATTTCTGGTAATATTCAAACTCGACATTCATATAGGGAAATGAAGGAAGGAACATCGGCATGTGAAAAACAGGTGTGGCGACAACAAGAGCGTCAAAATCACATTTACCGGGAATTGTCTTTGCAAGTCTTTCCAGAGCTCTCCTCATCAAGGTGTCATTGTTAAACTTTTCCTTGTTCTTCCATCTGAAGAGCTTAATGGCCTCGTCATAGTTGTCCGGTTTTCCGATCACCTTTTCCACATCATCAAAAAAGGCGTTGTCTCCGGGCGAGAGATCGAGCAGATCTGTCACGCTTCCACCCATATCCTCAATATTCTTCCAGTACATATCTCTCAGGATGCGACCTTCCCTGTTGTCAAGATATGCGATAGCGAATTTTTTCTTTTCTCTTTCATTAACAGCATATCTGATAATGTTCTCCGATTCGCTGTCTTTTGACGGCATGACATTATAAAAAAGCCCTTTCAATGTTGAGATGTAAGGTATGTAGGAAACAACAGGTATTGCTGTCTCAAGCGATCTTTCTTTGAATGTCTGTGCAAATTCGGGGGCGAAAAAAGGTCCTGCGACGGCAAAACATTTTATCTCTTTCGCCTTTTCAAACAGTTTGTCAATGTCGGTTTCATCAAGATAATTTAAAAATGTGAGCTGTATTCCGCTCTTTCTGTAATCTTTAAAATACCATGTTATGAATGAAGTAATCACTTCGTTGAACTTTGTCCATTTTTCATCGTTTGAAAGTGCAACACAGAGATTGTTCCAGTCGGGCACGCGGGTTGCATCATAAGTTTCATCAATCGGAATTTCTTCAATTATTTCAGAATCTTCTTCAAGTTTTTTCATTTCATCGAGAACTTCTTCTTTCATGTTTTCAGGAATATCCCCGCTTTTCCCGCCGGGCTCCATTGACAGATAGTTGTTGAAATCACTTCTATTCGTCTGAGATCTGTTCATCCACTCTTCAAGTTCAACTTTTGCATTTTCCTTTTTCACATCGTCAAGAGCCGAGTACCATGTCGCCGCTTTTTCAACCCTTTTGGAATAAAGGTAGGCAAGCAGTACTGTTTTTGACCCTCTGACCTTCTCCTCTTTTCCGAGTTTGAGATATATTGAAAGAATCCATTTCAGAGCTTCATCGTATTTACCGGTCTTAAGAGCCGCTTCGCCTGCCGTAAGATGAGTTTCGTTCACAAAAGGTTTTACACCCTTGAGTTCATTGAATATTTCAAGAGATCTATCATATTGCCCTTTGTTAACAAATGCTTTTGCAAGTCTGAATTTTATGAATTCATACTGCCACTTAGCCCATCTGAGCTTAAGCATTTCGCCCGAAAATGTTTCAATCCCTGCGTGATCTGAAACGGCCTCAAGGGAGTGATACTTCGCTTCAACCTCTTCCCATGTGAGTTCCGGTGTTGAAGCCGCAGGTCTTGTAACATATGAACACGCTGACATAAAAAAAAGCGCTGTCATCAGGGTCAGAATGGAAATTGTCGATCTTTTCATAAGCCACCTCACTTTTTCTAAAGCGGTATACTATACAAAGAATCTTAATAATCAAGTTATGATTCTTTTAATACCTAAAATTTAAATTTAAGTTTATATGATGGGATGATTTGTTTTTTACTCTTCAAACGGACAGACACTCTCTTCTTTGCAATAGCAGTCCATATCTCTGAGAATATACCCTGCTTTATACATCGGCTGCCAGAAAAGGTATTTGTTTTCAAATGTGGCATAACCATGTCCGTAACTTGTCTGATTTTCAATTGGTTTTGAACAATATGTTTTTCCTTTATCAATTCTATAATAACAAAGCTTTCCGTCTTCCTGATATCCGCTTTCGTTCATCACATAATTCTCTTCATACAGAATAACATTTGATTTGAATTCCATTAGCCAGATACTTAAAAATGCGGTTTCTGTTGACGGTATTTCAAACTCCCGCTCTATTTTCCATGGTTCTTTGGAAATGTCAACCACAACCATCTTATTGGCAGGACCACCCTCAACAATTGATCTGTAAATTATGCGGTTGGGATTGTCCCTATCAAATTTTGGAAATCCCGCAGATTCCCCTTCTCTTGAAATTTTCTTGCAGTCGCTGAGACTTTTCGGACTTTTTGAAAGATCACAGATGTATGAGGTGTTTGTTGCAATATGGGCAAACATTGCCTTATCACCGGCAATTGAAAGCTCCCCCGCCTTGCCGTCAGGATTACCGTGTGCAAGTGTCGTCCATTTCCATTCTCCTGTCTTTGCATACATTAATGACCGGTTACCGTCGCTTGCGGGGTTTTCTCCCTTGTCAAAATGATTTACCCCTATTATTGTCCATTCTTTTGTAATAAATGGGGCTGCATCAATCAGAGTCATGTTGTTATCATCATCGTATATGACCCGATATTTAAAATTGTCTTTATATTCTTCAATTGATATTATCCATGAGTGAGCGTCTGTTGTTGAATCATCTTTCCTGTACATACTGATTCCATCTGTTATTATAATTCCGTTCATATACTGAGGATATACAGGAACCCCGGGAATAACCATATATTTTCCTGTTGAAATATCATACATTACAGCTCTCTGACCATGATAACCCGGGAACTGCTCAATTTTTTCCTTGTCTCCGATCCTGTAATTGTATAGTCTGAAAACTACTTTACCTCCATCCATATTGCTTTCCCTGCTAATACCTGAAAAAGAATTTGCCCATGTCCTGGGATTAAGAAATATATCACATTTATGAACATATCCGGGCATCAGTTCAGGTGGCATAGGTTTAACATCCCATTCACACGGCCACGGATAACATTCAGCAATTAACTCGTTGTCTTCAAATTCCCCGTTTTTATACTTGTCGTAAACTTCCTTATTCAGATCCTTCCAAAGAGATTTTACACACTGCGGATCATATTCATCAGGTGTGTCGCATGGACGGCAGAAATGGATTGTGCCGTCTTGTCTATAATAAGGATATTTTGCATCCATAGGATATGGACAGTACATATCGACATCAGGGGTTTCAGAATCACCATCGGTATCCAGTTTTTCGCTGTCACCGTCGATCATGTCGGGATCGGGTGTTACACTGTCCAGATCGGTTTTGATTTGATCCTGATCGATCAAACTCGAATCTTTGTCAGGAGAAGTATCAATATCAGTTTTTGTTTCACCTGAATTACACGAAGTGCAAGACCATAAAACTGACAGTAGAAACATTATCAATATGTTACGCATTGAGAAACCTCCGGTTTCCGGTGAAACCTTTCTATATTGAATTAATTTCCTGTTCAAGCATTGAAAGTCCGTTAATAATGTCATCAAAAGACGGATACTCGCCGAATATCATATTCTGCATGTCCCTGTAATCATTTTTCATGAATTTCAGGACATGGTCAGGCGGAATGAGCTTCATTGTTCCGGGAACCGCCAGATCATACCTCGCCCAGCCTCTTGGATAGAACCTTTTTTTAAAAGCCGTTACACTTTCAAGGAGATCAATGTCTTTCAATGCGGACTCTCTGATAACACTTCTGCTCAACATGAACATATCATAATAATGTCTTGAGTATCTCGCAGGAACAGGACTGCTCTCAGGCCGGTGAGCTTCGTGATGAAGGATCGTCACCTTCTCCCAGAATGTCCTTTCCGCTTTTATTGATCTTAAACCGCATTCGTGATCTTTAATCAGTTCGGGGAAAACATCATGCAGATAAGGGGTTATAATATATCTGTCATTCGGAACCCATGAGGCAAGAGGTCCAATCTCCAGTTTGACTCTAGGTGCAATATACTGATCTGAAAAAGACTCGGGATAAGTGACCTGAAGAATATGAGGATCTTTTTTATCTTCTTCCACTGAACACGCAGGGCTTAATACAGCACTTATTTTTTCCCTTAATTCTCCGGAAATGAAAGCGGATGCCGATTCATCGATCGCACTGTTCATCTTAGCCTGTTTTGTTCCGGACATTGGAGCCAGAGGATCGGATTCCGTTAACAGCCGCCAGTCAAGGATCAGATCAATATCTTCAGAAAATCTTTCAATGACTTTAAAAACTTTTGAAAGCGATGTTCCGCCTTTAAAAAGCATGATCTTTGATAAGTATTCATCGGCAAAGATCTTTCTGAGAACCCAGCAGACCCAGAAATCCTTTTCCATAATTGCAGGAGGTATCCCTTTTCTATAAGCTGCTTCCTGAAATATGTCCTTTCTGTCGTCAGCACTTAATTTTACGATGTTTTCCATTGTTTAATCCTGACATATCTTTTTAATTATTTCATAAACCCATGCCGTTGTCTTTTCCGTATCTTTAAGCACCTTTCTCCGTTCATCGCCTGTCAGAAAATCTCTTACTGAATCTATCGTATCCGGTGAAACATTCTCTTCACCGAGTTCTTTCAGTGCCTGAAACACTATTGAGCTCTTTCTGTGTCTGAACCCTGAATTTTTCAGAGCAGTTCTTTTAAAGATAAGGTCTGTATTCCCTATTTTGTATTTTTTTGAAGGTCCTGTTGAAAGATAGACAAATTTCCCCTGAACCTGATTTGACAATCCGAGAATGTTCAATGCCGTGTCGCCTGTGGGCTGTATCTCCCAGTTGAACTTTCCCGCAATTGCCTGAGCAACCTGATCAATGTCAGGGCTTAAAAAAATGTTGAGCAGTTTATTAAATTTAGGATAACAGTAAACACCTCTTAGTGCCCTTGCGATCATTCCGTCACCGTTTAACCGGTGCAGAGTTACATCAATGGCCTCAGGGGAAGCAATATCAAGAAAATCACTTCTGGTAAAACACCAACCCCTACCATTCCCGTAAATCCTGCTAACTATTTTATTTTTCAAAGTATTCATATCCAATTCCAGACAGTTTCTGTAAGGAATAGTATTCATTTTTACTTACAAAAGCAAGTTTTCCCGGTTTTAGGAAAATTAATTTTCAATCCCTCACACATCTGAAATTACACGAAATCAGAAAAAATGAGAATTCTCCACTGTATTAATAACTCAAGTTTAAGCTGAAATTTAATGATAGAATATGGGGGTTGTGGACAATGCTCCAACTGTATTCTGAATTTATTCCTAATCCGAAAAATTTGGCAAGAACAATGTCAAATCCGCATCTTGCATAAAATCCTGGCGAAAAATCGGCAACAGCGTCATTTGTCGTTTCAGAGTAGTTTATTCCGACAAGGAAATTGAGTCCCGCTCCGAAGAAAAGAAACAGCCGGTCTTTAAAAAGCGGAAGCACCGGTTCCGGTCCGAAAGTGAGCTGGGGAGCAAAAAATTTAGCTTTCCTTCTTCCGGGATCAGACGCCTTTTTTTCTTCAAATTGGAAATGGAGAGAAAGTGACGAATGAATCCTGAAATATCTGTCAAGGGCAGGTTGAAAGTTGAGAGTTATGTTCATTCCGTGTTCTGAATATCCGGAGTAATTGTGAAACCAGCTGTGTCCTGTGGATATTCCGGCAGATGAAGAGAGTTTTTCTTTAGCAGATATCGAAAAATGAATTATAAAAATCAGAATAAATAAAACTGTTTTTTTCATTTAACCATTCATTTTCACAAGGTTTTCAGGGATCACGCCGTTACTTATATATCTCGATTTCGCATTTTTAAATGTCACCATTCCCGGAGCCATTCCCTTTTTTTTCATCACATTTTTTCTTTCTGTGAACCACACTTCCCCGCTCATCCCTTTCTTTGCTTTGCTATAAGTTATTGCAAAAATGCAACCTGTTGTAATATTTTCACTTTTTGGCTGTTCTCCCTTTTTCATCTTTAATATCACATGACTTCCGTGATAATCTTTGGCGTGAAACCAGATGTCATGCGGAGATGAAATTTTGAAAGTGAGTTCATCATTGTCCTTTGCTTCTTTACCCACCAGAAATACCGCTCCGTCGGGTGAATGAAATTCATGATAAGGCTTATGGACATTTTGAGCCCGTTTTTTCTGAACTGTCTGCTTTTCTTCAATGTTTCCAATATGTTGCGCAACGCCTTCGATCTCAAGCCGGTCAAGTTCCGCTTTTACCGATGCAACCCTTTTTTCGGCATGAATAATTCCGCTTTTTGCTTTTTTCACTTTTAAAAAGAACTTCTCCATGTTTTCAACAACTGTTTTAGCTGGATCAAGTGCCAAAGTGACAGTTGCGCCGGAAAAGTCAGTTAATTCAATCATTTCTTTTCTTTGAGAAGAGTCAAGTGAATACAGATTGGCTTTTAACAGTGCGGCATTGACAGAATATTTTTCAATATCGGCAGCACAGTCAGCGATCTTTTTTTGAAGTGTCTCAATGGCCAAAACAAGTTTTTTTCTCTTTTTCTCAACAGCGTTTTTTATTTCATCAATTCTTTTTTTCTGTTGCTTTTCAATGAACATTAATTCGTAACGGGTTGGGTCGCTTGTCAGAGGTTCAAAATATTTCATTGGAATTTCAAGATTTTGCAATTCGCTGTCGTTTTTTTCGATCCATTTTACCACGCCAGTACGGTCAATTATCCTTACCGCCCTGTTGTTGAAAAGGGGAATTATCAGAGATGTTTCAAAAAGTTCGATATTAACAGCTTTTCCAAATTCCGGCATGGCTGAAACACCGTTGATCCGGCCCGCAACATTTGCCCTTAAACCCTCTTCAAGTCGTGTCATCGGCTCTTTGGGGAACTTCGTTAAGTCCAAAACAGGGAACATGACTTTTTCTTTTATGTTGAAATATATTGCAGGTACATTTCTACCGAAAAGTTTTAAAACGGTTCCTCCATGAGAACGGAAAATACCGCTTATAATTGATCCTTTTGCAAATTCATTAAGAAATTCAGATGCTTGAATAATGTCTGAAAGATACATTCTATCCGCCGAAAAAGGACTCTATGCGACGGTTGCCCGAAGCGTTCCTTGCTCTGTTCCTTGACCAGAGACGGAGTTCCTTGATGTTCTCTTCGTATGTTTTTGAAAGGGGAACTGTCCTTCTTAGAACTTCTTCAATGGTTTTCTGATTAAGTTCTGAGTTTCTTGAATATGCTGTGATTAGAGAATCAACAACTATCTGTTCTATCTCGGCTCCGCTGAAATTTTCAGAATCTGTCGCGAGTTTTGGAATGTCGAAATTTTCAGGAACACGGTTTCTTTTTCTGATGTGTATCCTGAAGATCTCCTCCCTTTCTGCTTTTGAAGGAAGATCGACAAAAAATATCTCGTCAAAACGCCCTTTTCTTAAAAGTTCAGGCGGCAGAAGCGACACTTTGTTGGCAGTCGCAACAAGGAAAACCGGAACCGTCTTTTCCTGCATCCATGTCATAAGCCAGCCCAATACTCTTCTTATTTCTGCACCTTCGCTTTCCTGTGACAGTGCTTTTTCAAGCTCATCTATCCAAAGGACAACAGGGGCGAAACCTTCGATCGTGGCAATGGCATCTTTCAGCAGTTCTTCAACACTTCTCCCCTTCTGGAAAAGGTTTATGAAATCAAGCCGGACAAGAGGAAAATTCCAAATGTTTGCAATGACTTTGCTTGTAAGCGACTTGCCGCACCCCTGAACTCCGAGCATGAGCATCCCTTTAGGCAGAGGTATCCCGAACTCTCTTGCCGACAGGGAGAAATTCCCTTTTCTTTCAATGATCCATTTTTTAAGTTCGTTCAGTCCTCCGATCGCATCGATCCCGTCTTCAATGTGAACGACCTCAAGGATCTCATTCTGTCTTAAAAGGTTCCGTTTGCTCTCAAGGATGGAGCTTACTGCACTGCTTTCATCAAGTTCAGAAAGATTCTTCAACATTTCGTAAACTCTTGAAAAAGGGAAACCTTTCAGATTTTCAAATATTGCTTTTTTCCCGATCTCAGAAAATGGCAGATTATCAATTACGCTGTTAAAAATTGAAAGATCAAGCCGCTCTGTTTCAATGGTGGCGTATCTTATGAGAACTGAGGGAAGATCAAGTTCACGGCAGTAGAAATTTACTATTGACGGGCTTTTTGACATAAGGTCAAGAAAGCTCAGGCACTCAAGTTCATTTGAAAAAAGGTGTTCTGCATAAGCCAAAGAGACATTTTCACCCCGTTTTACCGATTCATTTATCGTTAAAATAAGGTCGTCCCTTGTTTTGTCGCTCCATTCGATACGGGCCTTATCGCTTCTTATGCTGAAAACCGGGTCACCGCAGATCACTATTTTTAACATTCCAGTTCCTCCGGAAAAATTTGAATGATTATACAGCAACATAAAATTTTTGGCAAATTGAAAAATATAAGGGATAGCACCTTAAAATCTTTACAATAATTTAGATAAACATATAATTTTCTGTTAAATTTAGAAACTCGAGGAATATACATCATGAAAAACATCATTGCAACGATCCTGATTATCGTTTTTTTTAATGCACAACTTTTTGCTGCCGGAAACACTCCCATGATCGAAGTAAGCAAAAGAAACCAGAAAAATGAAGAGTCTCAGCCGGTAAAACCTAAGAAAAAAGAGGAGAAAAAGGTCGAGCAGAAAAAACCTGCTCCCAAAAAAGTGGTCGTGATAGAAGAAGACGAAGAGGATGAAGAGGATGAAGAAGATGAAGAGGATGAAGTTGCTCCAGTAGTAAAAAAACCGGTTGAAGTGGTAAAAGAATCGCCTGCTCCTGCTGAAAAACCGGCTGAACCGGTTGTTACTCCGGCAGTTCCGGCGGGTGAACCGAAAAAACTTCTTGTTCAGAAGATCACAGGTGTGGATGTTGAAGAATCTGTTGCAAGAACAGTTGAAGAAGCAATCGTTTTAAATATCGGTTCCAGAGCAGGATACTCCGTTGTGACAAGTGCTGAAATGGAAAGTGCTGTTAAATTTACCGAAAAATCAATGACCATGGGTTGTGAATCATCAACTGAGTGTCTTATTGAGATACAGAAAAAACTTGATTGCGATACTCTCATTTCAGGAAAAGTGGCAAAGCTTGGAGATGAGTTTATCCTTTCGCTCAACACTATAAATGTTAATGATGGTTCTGTGGGTTTGAGAACAACGGCACAGGCAAAAGACATTGCTGAACTGAAAATAAAACTTCCTCTTGCACTTGATGAAATAATGGGGATCGCTGAGATCAAGCCGATGTTCCAGCTAAAACCGGGTGAAGAGTTGAAACTGGCGGTAATGCCGCTTGCCGCAAGAGGTGTGGAAACTGCGACAGCTGATGCGCTTACTGCAATACTTTCTTCGGAACTTAATTCAATTCAGGGTGTCAGTGTAATAGGTCAGGACGACATAAAGGCAATGCTCGCAAAAGTTGAAATGGATGCAACGATGCAGTGCAGTGACAGTCTTGAATGCATTGTTGAAATCGGTGCTTCTCTCGGTCTTTCAAAACTTATAACCGGCTCGGTTGGAAAGGTCAAAGACACATGGGTCATCGGAGTTCAGCTTATTGACACAAGAAAAGGGGAAGTTGACAACCGCGTTCTTGAAAGTTTTGACGGCGAGCAGGATGAACTTAGAAATGCAATAAAGCTAGCGGCTTACCAGATCGCAGGCGTTGATTACAGCACTAAAAAAGGGGGCATTGATCTCTCTTTCAATGTTAAAGAAGCGACAATTCAGTTTGGAAGCGAAAAAGGTGAAATAAAACAGAGTCAATATAAACTTGCAGAGATTCTTCCGGGCAGATACAGCTTAAAAGTTATTGCAGACCCGAAGGATTATGTTCCTTTTCAGACAGACATCTATATTGCTCCCGGAGCCAACAATGTGAAAAATCTCACTATACTTAAAACTCCCACACCGTGGTATAAAACATGGTGGTTCTGGACAGTTACGGGTGTGGTTGTTTTAGGAGCCGCTGCGGCAACGACAACGGTTCTGATGCTTGAAAGCAAAGATGACGGATTCGTTGAAACACCGATGGGAACAAAGTGAGGAGAAATAAATCATGAAAAGATCATTTTTTGTTTTTGTTATCTTAATTGCAATATTTTTCACTTCCTGTGAGCAGTTTGAGCAGGGGGGATTGAAGTTTGAATACAGTTGGAGTGATGCGGAAGGCAAAGCGATTGAGCCGCCTGCACTTGATGATCTCTATGCCTGGGCTGAACTTACATACAAGGGTGAGCAGAAAACAACAGGTCCCGTTGCGATGGCTGATGAAGAGGCGTCGCTCCGGTTTGACAATCTTCCGTATGATACAAAGATGGTGATGAAGATGACTATCCGTATCTCTGAGATCAAGGACAAAGCGCCTGAAGCAAGGACGGACAATGTTGTATATTTCTGCACATCAGAAGAGTTTGAACTTAAGCGTGGAAAAGTTACGGTTGTCAAGAACGGTTGTAAGATGGAGCCGGGACCTGCATTGTCGGAAGATAACAAACCTTCATCACCTGAACTGAAGATAGTTTACAGCAAAGGCAGCAATAAGATCGAAGTGTCATCAGAAACCGAAATGAAAACACCTTCAAATAAAGTTGAAGTTCTTTTCAAGGCACCGAATGATCTTTTTAACACTGTAATTCTTGCCAACGATACGGGCTTTGTGATCGGGAAAAAGGAATTTCCAAGACCTGCAAAAGATGAAGAAGGATATTACAGAATAAGCGGATATGATCTTAACGAAGGACTTCCTGTTGCAAATGACGGAAGCAGGATTGTTGCGATAAAGCTCCGTAATTCTGAAGGATTTGAGTCGTTGCAATCTTCAGTGACAGTTTTTCTTGATACTGCCGCACCGGTTCTGAACTTAAAGAACGATGCGTCTGCATATAACGGATCAGCGACAGTCGTTGTGACAGTATCGTCAAATGAGACACTTAAGGAAAATCCTGTGACAGGGCTTTATGACAGTGATTTGAAACTTATAAAAGATCTGACCCAGGAGGCGGAGGAGCTTCAGAAAGGGACTTCATACAGATATCAGATACCTGTAATTGATAACCTGACTGACGGAAATTACACCATAAAAGTTAAAGGAATGGACATCGTTGACAACAGTTCGGATGAACTTGAAACGGAAGAATTTACAGTAGATTCGTTACCTCCTGAACTTGACGGAACTCCTGCGATAACCCCGGAAAGAGCTGCACAAGACACTGAATATACTGTCACATTCAAGACAAAAGATGATATGAGCAAAGGAAAAGTTGCAGTAACCAGGAAAGAGGAAACACTCACCTGCACAAACGAAGGGGGTGACTATACATGCAAAGGGACGACACCTGAGGGAACAGGAGATTCGATAGATCCTGTGGTTATTTCACTCACTGATGAAGCAGGCAATCCAGCAAGTTTTAATGCAGGTTCGATATATGTGGATAGAACTGCACCTGTACTCAATACTCAGATTGTTCCGGGGAATAAATCGCTCAATGCGAGTCAGATTCTTCAGATAACGGTAAATGCTTCTGAAGAACTTGCATCCGCTCCAACCGTAACACTCACAAAAAATGGAGGAGGAGCTGTTACTCCGGATAACACTGAAATTCAGGGATTGTCTTACATTTACACATATCCGACACTGAGTGACGGAACTTATTCATTCACAGCTAATGCGACAGATCTTGCAGGACACAATGCTCCGCAGGTATCAATTACATCAATAATATCAGACAGTTCAGTTCCCAATGTAACAGGCGTTGTCACAGTAACTCCTACCAGAATTAAACCGTCAGCAACTTCAACCATCACATTTACCGCCAGTGAACCCATGAACGACACAGGTGACACAGTTGAAGTTAAAGTTGGTAACGGCACAGCAAACTGCACAACCTCAAACGGACTCAACTATTCCTGTACATATACTGGAACAGGCACAGGCAGTGACAGTATTGAAACCATCAGCATCACACTCACTGACAGCAGTGCCAACACAACCACAAGCCAGCATGGAACGATATATGTGGATAGAACTCTTCCGGTTCTTACGGCACAGATAGTTCCCGGAGATAAAACGCTCAATGCCGCTGAACTTCTGCAGATAACGATCAACGCATCTGAAGAACTTTCCGGCAGTCCTGCAGTTCAGCTTCTTGACAGTGGCAGTACGGTCATCAATCCGACGAAGACCGAAAAGCAGGGACTTTCATATATCTACACATACCCTGTTCTTGATGATGATGCATATTCATTTACAGCTGATGCGGCAGACCTTGCGGGACACAATGCGGCGCAGGTATCAATTACATCAATAATATCGGACAGTTCTATTCCCAATGTAACAGGCGTTGTCACAGTAACTCCCACCAGAATCAAACCATCAGCAACTTCAACCATCACATTTACTGCAAGTGAAACCATGAACGATACAGGTGACACAGTTGAAGTTAAGGTCGGCAGTGCAAACGCAACCTGCAACACAGCCAACGGACTCAACTATTCCTGTACTTATACCGGTTCAGGCACAGGCAGTGACAGTATTGAAACGATCAGCATCACACTTACTGACAGCAGTGCCAACACAACCACAACACAGCACGGAACTCTTTATGTGGATAGGACTGCACCAAGCATGATAAGCAATTTACTAACTCCTGAAAACGCAAAAGAAAACACAAAAATATCTGTTTCAGTCATATTTGACGAACCGGTTAAAGATTTGAGCATAAGCGATGACGGACTTGGGCTTGTGTGCTCAACAGGAGGAGATCCGCTAAGATATTCGTGCGAATATTTCGTGAAAAGCACAGATACGGAAAAAGGATATGCAGTTGAAATATCGGCGAATGATATCGCCGGAAACCCTCTTGCAGACGGAGTTCTCGGAACAGTTTATGTTGATATGACAGAGCCGCAGATCGAAGTCAGCACATGCTCAGTGACCACAAGAAGAGCGATTACAAAGAACGGAATGGCGGCGGCAACGACTGGAGATGTAGTTGAAATCACGCTCGGCATGAACATTGAGCCGGGAATAGAAACAACGATGACTCTCGGTAACAAGTTGCTTACTCAGGATTGCGAAACACCGGCTGATAACTGTTTTGCATATTCAGTTTCGGGCAGCGACAGCGAAGGTTACAAAATGGTGGGAATTGAAGCGGTTGACAATGCCGGCAACTATTATTCAGAAACAGTGAACATTGAAAACTGTTCGTCAGTTTTTGATTTTACCGGACCAGTCCTTGCAACTGCTGTAATTTCAAGGATCCCTGATTATGTTCCTGCAAGGGATCACAACACAAAAACATTAAGTTTCAGCTTAACTGATCCATTTACAGATGAAGCTGTTGTTGCGCAGCTTAATCTTTTTGCAGACGAGGAACTTAACTCTGAAACAATTGAAATAACCGGTTTTGATTTTGGTGAACCCCTTGAAGTGATCGACAACTATGCATCGTTTGAAAGAATGCTTGATAACGGAATTACAGAAGGGACAAAGAATTTATCAGTATTGTGGCAGGATATTCTCGGGAACAGTGCAACAAGGGCAGTAAACTGGAAAATGTTCATTGACAAAACAGAGCCGAACCCGTCTGTAATTGACATGAAAAAAGTTCTCTACACAAGAAAGCCGTGGGGAACGGAAGACACAGGCGGAGTTCCTAAGTTCAGTGTTGCAGGGGAAACCGGATCAGTTACAGATTCAAACATCTCAACTATCGTGGCTTATAACGAACTCGGTTCGATAATCGGCAATACAACTGTTAGCGGTGGATCGTTCAGCATACCTAATCTCAATGGCGGTGATCTGCCTAAGATCTATCTCAACCCTATAAAGAAAAGCGGAGTTAAATCAACAGGGACGGGTGCTCTTGTCACTGAAATAAAATGGCATGCTACGATGGGAGGAAAAACACCCAAAGATATATACACAAATCCTCACACTTTTTTCACCAACAGTATATTTAATAACAAGCTCAATCAGGAAGTAGATTCTACCGATGAACCGAAATTTGCAGGACACTCTTATCTCAAAACAATTGGCAGAACAACCTGGACAAATATGAAAGCAGGGTCTCCTAAACCTTCTAAAAGGGCACTTTTTGCAACAGCTTATGACAGTATCCGGGGCAAATTGGTTCTGTTTGGAGGCAGTGCTGATTCAGGTGAAGATGAAACATGGGAATGGGATGGAATAAGCTGGACAAAATTAGATCCAGTTCACAAACCGACTCCAAGAGAAGCTCCCGCAATGGCATTTGACAGCTCGAGAGGAAGAACAGTGTTATTCGGAGGAATGGGAGCTGACAATGAAACATGGGAATGGGATGGTTCTGACTGGACTATGATGGATTCAATAGATAAACCTTCTGTCAGATTCGGTCATGCGATGACTTATGACAGCATAAGAGGAAAAACAGTTCTTTTCGGAGGAGCTTATGATGGACCATGCAGTGATGAGACATGGGAATGGGACGGAATAAACTGGAAACTTATTGAAACAACTGTTAAGCCATTAAGCAGAGCTTTTCAAGGAATGGTTTTTGACTCTTCAAGCGGAAAAACGATTATGTTCGGAGGAGGCTCTCAGGATGGTATTTATGATGACACTTGGGAATATGACGGCAGCAATTGGACTCAAATAGTGAATGGAACAACTCCTCCGGCAAGATACTCTCACTCCCTTTCTTATGACAGTAAAAGAAAAAAAATTATTATGTTTGGAGGAGACCCTGATACAGGCGAGTATCTCAATGATATATGGGAATGGAACGGAGAAGACTGGAATAAGCTTAATACACTAAACAATCCGCCAGAAAGAATGGGTCACTCCATGAATTACATAAACACATATGACAGATTTATTATGATATACGGAGAAGGAGATTCAGGATACACCCATGATATGTGGGAATTTAATCGGGAAAACATTACCTGGTCGGATATAACACCAAGTGAAATAAATCCGTCTGAAAGAAGGGCGGGACACTCAATGGTGTATGACATTAATAAGGGTGTGTCTCTTCTCTTTGGTGGTGAACGAGGAAGTTTGGTATATAACGACACATGGGCGTGGAATGGCATTAATTGGAACAAGCTGACAGAAGGAACGCCTCCTTTGAGATATGGACATTCAATGGCTTACAACACCGTCTCAGGGAGTACAATACTTTTTGGAGGGTATGATTATTTTGAGCACCCATCCGGATATTTTTATGATGATACATGGGAATGGAACGGAACAAGCTGGACACAGAAAAACCCGGTTTCCAAACCTTCAACACGATATTACCACTCAATGACATATGATGTTTTACGGAACATAGTGGTTTTGTTCGGAGGAACAGGAAATTCGATGTCCAACCAGGAAACATGGGAATGGAACGGTACCGATTGGGTGCAAAGAACAGGGAATACCTGCACAGGAACAAATTGTTATATATGCTCTGAATCAACATGTCCTTCACATTATTCAGATGCTGCGATGGTATATGATAAAGAAAGAAAAAAGACTGTTCTTTTCGGTGGAAGAAATTATGACGGAAGCAATGATGAGACATGGGAATGGGATGGTGTAATATGGAACAAACTGAATCCTGAAAACAAGCCGTCAGCAAGATCCAGCCATGCGATGACATATGATGCGTCAAGAGAAAGGGTTATGCTGTTCGGTGGACAACGACCTGGCTCAGGGCATCAGTACAGCGATGAGCTTTGGGAATGGAACGGTATCAACTGGTCTTTACAAAATCCTGTCAAAAGACCATTACCGCGAAAAGGACATGCGATGTCTTATGATTTGACAAGGAATAAAGTAGTGCTTTTAGGTGGTTCACCTGGAAGTGATGAAACATGGGAATGGGACGCTGGATTTAACGACAAACCTGTACAGATTGTGAATATAGCATTCGACAGTTCAGGCATAACGGACTTAAACATACAGTCTCTTTCTGTTTTATTTAACGCTGGTGGATATGGAGAATTTAGTAATTCCACAAAAACCGGTGTTGATTTATTAGTGTGGAGAGATAATCACTGGGCAAAAGTTTCTTATAACGATGCGGATACTGATAGTATTAGTCCGGTTGTCTGGGAAACGGACAATATTTTTGAAATACTTGCTATGTTGAATGGAGGTATCCGGAAATTCAATTTTGCTGTTACACCATCAGGAACGAACGGTTATTTAGTCAACATGAGTAGCGTTGCCACTGATTATGTAGAAGTTGCAGTAAGATACTGGTTGCCTCCGGCTATCAGTTCAAATTGCGGAAACAGCATAATAGATGATGGCGAAGAGTGCGATGACGGAAACAATATTTTTACTGATACCTGTACTTACTGCCGGAATGCAGTATGCGGTGATGGTTACACTCATTCAGGTGTTGAAGAATGTGATGACCGTAATTCAGTAGAAAATGACTACTGTCGAAACGATTGTACAAGAAATGTATGTGGAGATGCTATAATTTATACGGGTGTAGAACAGTGTGAAGACGGAAACACAGTGACAACAGATGCCTGTGTTTTCTGCAAGGATGCAAGATGCGGTGACGGCTTTGTGTGGGAAGGGAACGAAGAGTGTGATGATGCCAACGATGACAACACCGACGCCTGTGTCGAGTGTGCTGATGCCTTCTGCGGAGATGGTTTTATCCGTGAAGGATTTGAAGACTGTGATGACGGAAACACCAATGACGGTGACGGGTGTGACAGCAACTGCACTCCGACCGGATGCGGAAACGGTGTTATAACAAGCAGCGAAGAATGTGATGACAGTAATTCAGACAATTCAGATAATTGCGTCGGCTGTAAAAATGCTTTTTGCGGTGACGGATTTGTGAAAGCTGTAGGTGAACAATGTGACGATGCAAATGAAAACGAAAGTGACGGATGTCTCAATAACTGCACAGTTGTTGCAAACTGGACATGTACGGGAAATCCTTCTGTGTGTGGATATTGCACTCCGACAGTTTCCCTTGCTACATGGGCATCAGGCGACGACGGATGGAGCTATGCTGCCAACTGGGCAAGACAGACTACAGCTGGACAGGGCGGTGCTAACGGATGGATGAGATTTTATTGGGACCCTGCAATTTCAACTTCATACACCAGAGCACTTACATCTTCAACCAGCGTGAACATTGCAGGCTGCACCAACCCAACGATCAGTTTTTATTCACTTCTTGATAATTTCAACGCTTCAGGAAATGAATATCTCCGCCTTGACTGTTCGGGCAACGGCGGTAGTACATGGACTGATAACATCTGGACTTGGAGAAACAATACCGCAGATCACAACTGGACACAGAGAACTGCAACAGTTCCGACCAATTGCCGCAGTAATAATGCGGTTTTCCGTTTCAGGGCAACAGGTGTTGACACAAATAACATCAACTGGTGGGGCGTTGATACAGTGACAGTGAATTGATCTAACTTAAGGAGCATAGCATGACAGAAATTTGTAAAGCAGGTATCGAAAAGATGAAACCGAAGCTCATCGAGGGGGCAAAGGTTACAAAGTTTGCGCCAGACATTCATTTTGTTGAGGCGGAAGGGAGTTTTGTGAAAATTGATGATGCTGAAAATGAACTTATGCAGGAGTTTAACGGAACAAATACTCTTGCTGACATTATTTCAAAGCATCTTTCAAAAGGGGATACAGGTGTTTTCAACCGGATACTTTCTTTGATAACGCGACTTAACAAAGCAGCGCTTTTTGATAAGGAATGTGCTTCGGTGCTGAAAGATGTGTCCAGACCTCAAAAAATGTTTCAGGGTTGCAGTAAAACAGTTAAAACCCTGCTTCCAAAAGGGTTGTGTGCTTTTAAAGGGAAGATTCTGACTTCAATTCCGGGGCTTATTTTTCTTGTCGTTCTTTCCTTCGGTTCTTTAACACCGCCGGCTTTGAAAGGATTAAATATTTTAAAGGAACTGACTGCAGGAACAATGACTCCTGAATATGCCTATCTGACAGCACTTCTTTTCATACTTATAACTGTTTCAGCCGTTATTTCAGCAGTGTCACTTTGTTCAGGTGCAGCATTAACATCCCTTGGTATTCCCGCAAAGGTGAACGGTGTCTTCAGATACGGACTGGTTTATCTTTCAGTAAGTCCCGTGCCGGTTGTTTCAAAAGGCCGCAGGGAAGCGGTTAAACATTATATCATGCTGATGCTTATTCCCTTTTCAATAGCTGGTGCCGCTTCTATTTTATGGCAGTTCGGCATTTTTCGTCCTGCAATGGCGATAGTTTATGTCACAGCTTTTTCAATAGGGCTCTGGAGGGTATCGCCACTCATAAAATCTCCATTTACCATGTTGGCGGGTTTTTTTGTTCAGGGAGAAGGGAGCACTTCAACATTTCTCCGTCGCAGATTCGTCAAAGATCTTTTGACTACAAAAAAGAATTCAGCTGAAACTGACCGGCTGATTCTGCTTTCAACACTCGGACTTGTCTGGCTTTACGGAATTTATGAATATTTCTGGCATGTCGCAAATTCAACTTTAAGCTATCTTCTTGCAGACACACTTTCGGCAAGCGGATTTACATTTATTCTGATAAGTATTTCGCTTGCATTTATTGTTCTTCCTGTCATTCTTCCGGCAACGGGTGCACTGATGGTCGTTCTTGGAAATCTCAGGAGTGTCGCATCAACTCCTCTTGCCAGAATGAGACGGCTTGCAGACAATATAACTTCAAAAAATATTCCTGCAAAAGCTCAGATAGTCGCATTCCTTCAACAGATACCGCTTTTTTCGGGTCTTGATGAAACCGGACTTGCTTCACTTTGTTCTCATATAAGACTTCATAAATTCAGCACAGGAAGAAAAATAATTCAGCAGGGTGATAAAGGCAGCAGTTTCTATACCATTGTTTCCGGAGTTTCTGAAGTTGTTGTTGAAAATGCAAGCGGCGTGGAAAAGGTGGTTGAAACACTTTCTACAGGTGATTCATTCGGGGAAATTGCACTCCTTGAAGATATACCCCGCACGGCGAGCATTGTTACAAAAACCCCTTCCGCTGTTTTTGAAATAGACAGAGAATCATTCGAGAAATTCGTTGTTTCCTCAGCTGGTGGAAAGGAAAAAGTAACCGATGTAATTAGGTTCGGAAAACTTTTAATGTCAAATCCTCTCTTTTCCTTTATGAGCCCCAGACAGCTTTCATATGTAATAATGAAATTCAAGACAGAAAAATTTGCAGCAGGAAAGATATTTTTTGATCAGGGAAATAAAGGAGACAAGTTCTATCTGATAAAAGAGGGGACGGTTCATATAAGAAGAACAGAAGGAAGCGAAGTCGTACTCGACAGAAAGCTGGAACAGGGTGATTTTTTCGGTGAGATAGCATTAATAAAGGAAGTTCCCCGTACAGCAAAAGCGACTGCAGTTTCAGACTGTACTGTTGCGACACTTACAAAAGAAGAGTTCCTTGAAATAATCGGTCACAGTATTTTCAGTGGAAAAGAGCTTGATTCAGTAATGCGCGAAAGAACATCTCAGCTCGGGAAGGAGGCCCTCAAGTCATGCTTATGAAACTTATAGGAATTATAACTTCACTTGTAATACTCAACCAGGCTACGGGTATAGGTGCCGAGCAGATGGAATATCTCACAAACATTGTAAAAATTACACTCACTCAAAGCGAAACAGATTCCATTGCCTATATTGTTTACTCTGATAAAGTTATGGGAAACCAGAACACTCTCCCTTATCTTTCTGAGGACGAGTGGGCTGAATATATCCGCAGGCAGATGGCATCAAAGGCAAAAAACAGAGACACTTCAAAAGATCTCTGGATAAGACCTTATGAAATTCTTGAAACTGATCCGGTGCCCGGAAGGGAAGGAAGGGGTTTTGTTGTAAGAAGTTCCGGTCCTGACGGCTCTTTTGAAACAAAAGACGACATTGTTTCCGGATATGTCTATCGTCTGGAATGATAAAACTTTGATTTTTTTTCAATAAGAACAAGAATACATTCTGATGTCTGTTTTTTTGTGAGGAGGGTGGAATATGAAAAGATTGATGTTTATTGCTGTTCTTTTCCTTATTTTAAGCGGAAATGTCTATGCCCAGAATTCAAAAAAACTTGAAATGTATGTCGCTCCCACTTTCGGAATGGGGTTTAATTTTGATGCTTATAATGCAGTTGGTCTTCTTGCCGGAGTAGATGTTATTTTCAAGGTATGGGAAAACAATAAAAAAGCACCGGGAAAGATGTTTGCAGGATTTGACACCGGCTTTGAATACTGGCTGCCGACCAGAACTGACGGACTTTACACAAGTTACAAGAGACACTTTTTTGACTGGCCGGTGCTCGGCTACTTTTCATATGAATTTAAACTGAATGCCGGACCTCTTGCCTATGCAGGTCCTTACATCGGAATGGGGGTCGGTCTTGTTCTTGAGCATGAAACATGGGACCGGGCAGGTGAAAACACTTCATTTTATGCAACTTTTGCAGGAGTTTTCGGTGGACATCTCGTATTCACCAATAACTGGGCACTTAAACAGGGTTTCACATGGGGAGCCGGAGCAAGGGGCTGGGGTTCTTTCAATCTTGAGGCAGAGTACAGATTTTGAAGTTTCTTTATTTTTCCATTTCACTGGTCTTATTTTCAGTGATTCTTTTCTTTATAATTTATTTTTCTGTTGATCTGCCTGTAAACAATCTTTCGGAAAAAGAAAGCAGTGTCGTCTATGATCGTAACGGAGAAATGCTCCGGGTTTTTACAAAGGACGGGTTCTTTTATCTCCCTTACGATGAAAATGACAACATTCCGGAAAAACTTAAAAAAGCAGTTCTTTTTTATGAAGATAGAAAATTTGAAGATCATTTCGGTGTTGATTTTTCAGCAATAATAAGAGCGGCTTATCAGAACATAAAAAAGGGGGAAATACACAGCGGTGCTTCAACTGTCACAATGCAGCTCTGCCGTTTGATGACTCAGAACAAAAGAAGCTTTAAAAATAAAATTACTGAATCAATACAGGCGCTTAAAATTGAAAGAAAATGGAACAAGGATGTGATATTAAGAAAATATCTGACATATTGTCCATATGGTCAGAATATTTACGGATATAAAACCGCGTCACTTAAATATTTCCGAAAACTTCCTGAGGACCTAAACTGGTCGGAAGCAGCGCTTCTCGCAATACTTCCGAACGCTCCGGGACTTCTTCACCCTGAAAAGAATAGAGAGCGGCTCACAAATAAAAGGAACGATCTGCTAAAAAGGATGATGGATGCGCAAGTTATTACAATAGCTGAATATAATGAAGCGGTTTCGATCGAGCCACCCAAAATTTCAGTTCCTTTCCAGACCAATGCATATCACTTGACAAGAGAGCTTGAAATAAGATCTGAAAGCAGGATTATAAAAACCACTCTTGATAAAAAAATACAGGTTGCTGCTGAGCAGATGCTGAAAAATTTTTCAAATGAAACTGCTTCGGGACTCACCAATTTTGCTGCGATAGTTACAACTGTGAAAGATCCTGAAATTCTTGCCTGGGTAGGGTCGCACAATTTTTTTGATGATTATAACAATGGACAGGTTGACGCGCTAACTTCAAGAAGACCTGTTGACGGACTTCTTCAGCCCTTTCTTTATGCCCTTGCAATTGACAAACTTAATCTTGACCTAAATAGCGAAATTCCCGACACAAAGCACGCTTACGGCAACTATACCCCGACAAATGTTGACGGAAAATATTTAGGAAAAACAAGTTCTTACAAAGCATTGAGAGAATTTCGGAATGTTCCGGCAGTTCATCTTCTCCACAATTTCGGAATTGAAGAGTTCTACACTTTTTTGAAAGAGGCAGGGGCAAAAAGCATTCCTCAACCACCTGAGTTTTATGGATATTCTCTGATAAGCGGAGGTTTTGACCTTCAGCCGGTTGAGATAGCAACTCTTTACAATGGTTTGCTTAGAAATGGAAAGTTCGCAAAACTTAAAACGGTCAAAGGTGAAACAGCAAAAGAAAATGAGCTGATATCTGCCAAAGCCGCTCTCGATGTTGTTTCCGCACTGCCGAAATACGAAATAAAAGGTCAATTAATTCCGTATGTTGCGACATGCAACCGTAACGGCAGGGAATGCTGGACAGCAGTTCTTGCAAAAGATCATATCGTCCTTGTCTGGGGCGGCAGCATGACAGGAATTTCAAAACCCGACACTTCTTCTACCCTGAATGAACTCAGAGCGCTCGCTTTTTCAATATATAACGCTATTGAGTAAGTTTCGCTTTTTTAACTTGATAATTCAATGGGTTGCATTATACTGCAAAAGAACGCCAACAATTGACACTCGTTTGCAGTATGGAGCATAACCGGGTCAAATTCAAATCTAATCATATCAAAGCGTTAGATTTTTTTGCAGGGAGGGCTTGATTGAAAAAGGCAACTGTTTTAATGAGCGAAAACATATGTACTTATGGCGACCAAAATTCAAATGAATTTTATTCAACAGATCTATCAGTG
>CAZVWR010000010.1:0-80534 GCA_964630905.1 uncultured Spirochaetales bacterium
AATAATCGACATATTCCTTCATCAGCCGTTGAAGATGCCGCTGATTGAACACGATGACATTGTGAATCAGTTCAGTCTTTGCAGTCAGATGTGCTCGTCTGAATTCTCATCGACTTTTTTGCCGAATAGAGACTTTTCCTTGTCGGTTCTAGGCGCAGGCGCTGCCTTTGCCCTTTCAGCGGCGAAGATCCCTTCTTTTTTGACTAAAAATTCTGTTTGATGTATAAATTGCGGGCAAACTGTAATGTGAGGTGAATTCATGAGAAATGCGTTTATTGTTTCAGTTCTGATGATAGTTGCGAGCTTTCCGCTGTTTGGAGAGCCGAAGCTTCTGACAATACTTTTCACAAATGATTCACATGGTATGGCATGGTCATTTGATGAGCCGGAAAGCCCGAAGACAGGCGGCCTGGCGGCACAGAAAACACTTGTTGACAACATCAGAAATGAAGTTCAGCTCAATAACGGTGATGTCATCGTTCTAAGCTCGGGCAATGTGACAATGGGCGATCCCAGAAGCAATGTCTGTGAAAATCTGCCGATGATAATGGGAATGAATCTGATAGGTTACGACGGAATGCTTGTAGGAAGCCATGAGTTTGATTTCGGAATGAAAACATTTGAGAAAATGCTCAAAGAGGCGAGATTTCCTTTTATGAGCGCCAATCTCTTTTTTAAAAACGGAAAACAGGTTGGAAAAAGCTATATCGAAAAACAGCTTATCAACGGAGTGAAAGTTGCGTTCTTGGGTGTCACCACACCTGAACTTGAAAAGATATCAAACGCAGGAGTTGACGGGCTTGTGACGGTGAAAGATCCGGTTGAAACTGCAAAAAAACTTGCTGAGGAACTGAAAAAAAAGAACGATTTTGTCATTGTTCTTTCAAACCTCGGATATTCAGATTCCGACATCAGTTCTGACGGTTATCCAAGTGATTCAAAGCTTGCAAAGGAAGTGAAGGGGATTGACTTAATAATCGGCGGCCGGACCAAGATCCAGATGGAAAAACCTGTGATGGTCAACAACATTCCGATAATTCAGACAGAGGGTCTTGGCAAATGGGTGGGCAGATACGATTTCTATTTTGAAGGGAAGGAACTGGTTAAAACTGAGTTCAAACTTTATCCGGTGAATGTTAAGAAAAAAGTGGTTGAAAACGGTTCCACGACTTATGAAAACATCGGAAGAGGGCTGAAAGAAAATGATGCTATGATAAAAATGCTAAATGATTTCAACTGTGAATTTTCAACTCAAATAATCGGTGAACTTGAAAAACCGTTCTGCGGGAAAAGATCGACAGTGAGATTCAATGAAAGCGATCTTGGCAGTTTTATTGCAGATGTGATGAAAGAAAGGGCATCGACAGAAATTGCATTCATAAACGGCGGATCGTTAAGGCAGGGGCTCAACAGTGGAATAATCAACGAAATGGATGTTTACAGCGTTTTTCCGTTTGAAGATACCATCGTGACAGGTGAGCTGACAGGTAGCGAGCTTCGCGACATGATCTATATTTCAGCAGGGAAGTTCGGAGCCGGCGGATTTCTCCATTTCAGCGGAATTTCAATAAAAAGAGTTGACGGATCGGTGACAGAGATCACAGTGAACGGCAAACCCATTGATGTAAACGGAAAATACACATTCGCCGCAAACTCATTCATCACAGGAGGAGGCGACGGTTTTGAAATGTTCAAAAAAATCAAAGGCTTAAACAACACAGGACTAAGCGTTCCCGCCGTCATAATCGAACACATCAAAAAAGAAAAATATATTCAGCCACCCCTTGTCAAGGGAAGGATTAAGTAAATTGAGCAAAATCGTCAGATGCCGTCTGGCGAATTAGAAAAAGCATTTTACCACCTGTAGCAATTTTATTTGACATATTAAAACACATTGTTAAAATGATACTTGTTTTGCGTAACTTGTGAGGAATAAATGACTAAAAGAGGAAAATTTGACAGAGAACGGTTGCTGGAGGCGTTAAAGCTTTTATCTGAACGGCTCCGGCTGAATAAAGGCGGACATTACGCGCTGTTAGTGTGCGGCGGTTCTGCACTCATTGCATTGAATTACAAAGACAGAGTCACTAAAGATGTTGATATTGTCGCTCTTATTCTGGGAGACCTGCTTTTATCTGACCCTGATCCTCTGCCTGAAGAGCTGATAAAAGCGGCACAAGAAGTTTCAACTGACATGACTCTTCCGTCTGACTGGCTCAATAACGGGCCGAGCAGGGGAGAAGGGGGGCTTTTCAGAATGGGACTGCCGGAAGGAATAGAAAAAAGGGCGAAAAAGCAGATTTTCGGAGAAAACCTGACAGTTTTCTGGATCGACAGAATAGACCAGATCTATTTCAAGCTCTATGCTTCAATTGACAGAGGCGGATATCATGTGGATGACCTGCTTGAATTAAAGCCCGCACCTGATGAAATGCTCGCCGCATCAAAATGGTGCATGACCCACGATGTTTCAGAAGGGTTCAGAGACATACTTATATCATTTTTAGGAAAATTCGGATATGACACAGTTATCAGCAGACTTTAAAAATAACTTCAACGAGGCACTCCTTAAGCTTCTCTGGAGTCACTGGAGTGCTCTCGGAGTTGCCGGATACGGCGGAAAAGTCAGACAGATGCTTGACCCTGAAGCATTGATCTTAATTACCGCATCTGTCGCAAGATTTGACCCGAGACTGTTTGATGCAATGATCGAATGGATGATGGAAAACGAGCGGTTGATCAATATCAGCCGTATGCAGACCTTACTGGAAAGAGAATCATTCCAGTGTGAAAATGTTATTGCGGCAGTTGCAGGAATTATCAGTGAAAAGGGAAACAGAACAAAATGGAAAAAGATCTCTTCAAAAAGCAATGTGACAGAGATTCGTCCGCTCTTTAACGGCAACTCCGGTTCATTTTACGGGAAGGGGACAGACCCGGTATTCAGTGAATATGGATTTGAAAGACCTGAATTCCGCAAAAGAGGCATTTTAACACCGTTCTCAGTCAAGGACCCGGCAACGCTGGTGTTAAGACTGAGGGCATTTTTCGGAGTGAATGCCAGAAGTGAGATAACAGCATATCTTTTAAATAATCAGCATGGTGTTGCAAGAGACATTGCATTATCTAATTATTACTTTTTAAGGACAGTTCAGGATGCTTTGTCTGAAATGACCGCTTCAGGCGTTCTTATCGCCAAAACTGTTCCCGGAAAGAAAAGAGAGATACGGTATTCACTTGCAGGGAACGAACTTGCTAAAATGTTTTCTTATGAAAGACCGGAGCAAGGTGAGTTTATCTGCTTTGGAGCCATGTATTCGGCACTTGAAAAGGTTTTTATATTAATTAATTTAGAAGAGTTTGCTAAATATTCAGACATGTTACTGAATTCAGAGTTACGGAAGCTCTACAGAGATCAACTGAAAGATAAGCTGAATCGCTCAGGAATTGAAATTTCATTCCCTGACGGAGCAAATTTTCCTCAAACTCAATATAGCAAACCTTTTTTCACGGCTATTCTGAATTTGTTGGAAGCTCACCTCTTATTTTGACTCTCTTCCCCCTTTCAAGTATAAATAACAGTTTTGTTGATTTGTGTGATACGGGGATAAATTGGACTTCTATCTTGCTCCGCTTGCGGAAATAACTTCAAAGGAATTCAGGGCGCTTTGTTATGAGGGCGGTGCTGACATTTGTTACAGTGAGATGATAAGTGCGAAAGCTGTGACGCTTAAAAACAGGAAAACGCTGACTCTTTCCGAGCTTGAAAGCGGTGAAAAAAAAACATATCTTCAGTTTTTCGGATATGATCCTGACACAATGAAACAGGCGGTGGAGATGATCCTTTCAAAAGTGACCCCTTTCGGAATCGATATAAACGCAGGATGCCCTGTGAGAAAAGTGATAGCAAACAGGTCGGGAAGTGCACTGATGGCAGAACCGAAACGGCTTGGCGAAATAGTTAAAGCTGTGAGGTCTGTAACTGATCTTCCCCTTTCTGTAAAGATCAGAAAAGGGTTTAAAACTCCGAACTATCTTGAATGTGCAAAAGTAATTCAGGATAACGGTGCTGATCTTCTGATCGTTCATCCGAGACTGCAACCCGAAATGTTTTCAGGTACTTGTGACCACAAAGTTACGATCGAACTTGCGGATATTATGAAAATTCCGGTGATCCATTCAGGCGATATAAAAAAACCTGAAGATCTTGAAAAATTCAAAGGGACGAATATCTCAGGGATCATGGTCGGAAGAGGCGTTCTCGGAGTTCCGTGGGTTTTTGATCAGCTCAAAGGCACATTTGTCAGCGAAGAAAGAAAAAAAGAGATGATCGAAAAACATTTCAGATACTACATTTCACTCGGCAACAGCAAGTTCGCTCACACGATGATAAGACGGCACGGCTCATGGTACTCGACCGGAATGAACGGAAGTCCCGATTTCAGGAACAGGATCTTCGCCAGATCCACAAAGATAGAAGAGGCAATTGAAATGGTAAGGGATTTTTTCAGGATAAATATATGAAAAGAATAGTCGGACAGAGCGAAACTGCAAAAAAAATGAGGCGGTTCCTTCAGTATGCAACAAAAAAGGGGAATTATCTTATCGGCGGCGAATCGGGGACCGGCAAAGAATTTCTCGCCGCACAGATGATAGAGAAGCTTTTTGAACATGAGAACCGGGACCTGATCGTAAAAATAAAAAAAGTGGAAGACCTCAACAGGGAAGGGAAGATCTACATAACTGATAAAAGGGAGATCTTTGATGCAGTCTCAAAAGTGGTTTCATCTTCAATCTGGATCGAACCTCTCAGGGAGCGTCAGATAGACATAGCTGAACTTACCGAATATTTCATCACCGAAGCAAAAGTATCTTCAGACAGATGGTACACACCTAAATCAATGAAGCTGCTTGTTGATTACTGGTGGCCGTACAACATCCGCGAACTGAAAAGAGTTGTCACGACAGAAGATGGTTACAAACTTCTTCCGTATGCCAACATGAAAAAAATACTTTCAAACTACAGTGCAACAGAGATCGTTTCGATAAAGATCGAGAGTTTCTGGGGCGAACTCGGTGAAAATGTTAATCCCGGTAAATTTTACCAGCTTTTTATCGATTCAATAGAAAGGGCTTTCATAAAGTCTGCCCTTAAACAGTGCGGCGGATCTGTCACAAAGACATCTCAACTGCTTAAGATCCACAGGAACACCCTTGCCCAGAAAATGAAAAAGTTCAGGATAAAAAATGTTTAAAAACATATATCCGATTGTAAATATTAATAATATCTGCGGTTTTGATGAGAGTTTCGTTGTCAGATGTCTTAATGCGCACCCTGAATATCTACAGATCAGAATGAAAGAAGCTGAAGTTGATGAAATATGCCGTGTTGCCAAAAAAACGGTCTGGTTGAGAAATCATCTAAATTCAAAGACTAAAATAATCGTCAACGATTCAGTTGATGCCGCTGTTTTTTCAGGAGCTGACGGGGTGCATCTGGGCCAGACAGACGATATTCTTTACGGATTGAAACACAAACTCAATGGATTTACTGTCGGTTATTCAACGCACACCCTTGCCGAAGTTGTCAAAGCTAACGATCTGCCTGTAGATTATATAGGATTCGGGCCGGTCTTTAAAACAGTTACAAAAACCCAAAACTATACTGAAGTATTTGAATTTGTTAGTGAAGTTGTGAAAATGTCAGTGCATCCCGTTGTTTTTATCGGTGGAATAAATAAAAGAAATATTGAATCTCTGCCAAGTGGTGATAGAATCTTTTACGCTATGGTTTCCGCTCTTGATGAAGTGCTCAACGGGGTTGATAATGCAGAATAACATAACGATAGTTGTTGTTGATGATGCACTGCAGTGCAGAAAACATCTGGAAAAGATACTGACTGATGAAGGTTATGCTGTCATTCTTGCAGAAAACGGGATGGAACTTGAAGAGATTCTTAAAAAAAACAAACCCAGTCTCATACTTCTTGACATAATAATGCCGGGGATGAACGGTTTTGAAGTCATGGAACGGGTAATATCGGCAAACTGTCCGATGGGAGTTCCGGTTATTTTTCTTACCGGCAACGACGATAATGTTTCAAAGATCAAGGCTTTTGATCTTGGTGCAGTTGACTATATTATTAAACCGTTCAATCCTGCTGAGGTGAGAGCGAGGGTCAATGTACATCTGAGGAATGCCATTCAGACAAATGCGATAATTCAAAGTCAGGCGTATAAGCTCCGTCAGATAACTGAAGCAAGGGAATCTATACTTGTAAAACCTGAAGATCTGCCTCAAGCCGCATTTTCGGTATATCATTCAGCGGTTCTTGAAGCCGGAGGAGATTTTTATGATGTCCTGAACACATCAGGGAAAAGATTTGTATATTTTCTTGCCGATCTTAGCGGACATGACATTGCCGCAAGTTATATGGTTCCTGCCATAAAAGCACTGATCAAGCAGAATTCAATTCCCATATATTCTGTTGACGAAACACTTTCAATGATGAATCAGGTTCTTCTTGAAATAATGGGCGAGGAGAAATATCTGACCGGTTTTTATCTGGCTGTTGACCGGATGCTTGGTAAGATGTCATGGTCGGGTGCAGCACACCCTCCGGCGGTTTTTGTCCCTGCAGACGGCAGTTATCCGGAATTTCTCAAAAGTGAAGGTGATGTGATCGGAATGTTCAAGGAGGCAAAATATTACTCCAGCGAAAAAAAGGTTAAAAAAGGGGACAGAATATATATGTTTACGGATGGACTTCTTGAAAGCGGAAACAATCCTTCTGTCTGGACCCACAGAAGAAATGAAATACTGAACGCTGTTGCATCAGTTTCATCATCTTCTCTGGATCAGGCCGCAACAGATCTTTTTAAAAAACTGGTTCCTGACAACGAAAAGCTTGAAGATGATGTAATTGTTCTTGTTACAGAAATCTGATCAGAAACAGTTCGAATAACCGCCTTTACAGTGACATTCAGCCATGCAGGAGCTTATCAGGACAGTGCCGTTGACATAACAGCAGTTGAAAGAAGTGTCAGTCGGATAACAGCCGCATTCGTTGTCGGGTGTTATTTCAAGAATGTCATCATCATTTGAATCTATTATATTGCTATCGTCAGTTGTCATATCATCATCAGAAAGATTTTCAACGACATCTTCATCAATAATTTCATCAGAGACAGGATCATCATCTGAAACCGGTTGATCAATTGACCCGCAGACACCGGACACATAGCTTGAACAGATTTTACCTGAAGAGTGAATACCGTAGCAGTTCGCAAAGCAGGCGTTGAACACAGAAATGTTGCCGTTGCAACATACCGGAGCATATTCAGGGTCGGTTCCGCATGAACAGTTTTCGTTTGTGAAATTCTCATCGAAAGGATATCCGTTAAGAGAAGAAGTGTCTTCATCGCTCACTTCGTCTGTTCCTGTGTTTCCGCTGTTTCCTGAATCACCGCTGTTTCCTGTGTTTCCTGAATCACCGCTGTTTCCAGTGTTGCCTGTATCGCTCATTTCTCCAGTATTTCCGGTGTTGCCTGTGTCGCCTTCATCGTAATTACTTTCTTTATTTTCTTCATCTGAAAGCTCTTCAGGAAGATAGTCTTCTCCATTGGTACCGCTTTTTTCACTGTCGCCGAGATTTATGAATGTGCTGCAGGATGGGAGAATAAACATCAGAAGTGCTGTGATAAAAAGAAACAGTTTATTCATTGATAAGCTCTCTTATCTCATTTTTCCTATAACCTTCAGGAAAAATTTCGAGATATTTTCTGCAAAGTGAAAGGTCGGAACCAGCTATTTTTTTCTGTGCTTTGCAACCCTTTATCATAAGTTCTTCTCTATAAACTCTGCTCGAATCCATGATCTTTTCACTGCCTGATATCATCGACACCATTTCATTGTACTGTTTTCTGTTTTCGTGCAGTCTGACTGCTTCAAAAAGCGCTTTGTCCTTTTCTTTTCCGTTTTCCATTTCCATCATGAAAAGTTGTAATGCCGCACCTTCATTGCCTGAATTCAGAGCTTCTCTTCCCTGAAAAAGGAATGACTGGTCAGGAGTAATATTGAGTTTCGGTATATTAATTGTTTTGGATATGCGTGATCTGTCAGCTGTCGATGCATTCAGTTTTTTTACGACAGCTTTTTCAATCTCAAAAACTCTTTCCATGTTTGCAGAAAGCTGAAACTGGGAATCATCATAGCTGTCAACAACTTCGACCAGACCTTCAATGACATTGACTGAAAAAGTTCCGTTACTGTTATCAAGAATGAATGATGTGCCGAGCACTCTCACCATAAACCGGTCGTTTACCGTTACTCTGAAATCATTTCCGCTTGTGACATCAAACTTTGCCTTTCCTTTTCCCATTGAGATCTCGTTTTCTGAGATCGAGTTGAACTGAGTCTGTGTAAGCGTTTCTATTTTTGCGATCGAAAGGGTTATTTTTTCGCCGCTTTTTCTGATTCCTGCCTCAAAAGTTTTTTCTGCTGGATTTAATTCAGACCGACTATCCTGTTCTTCTCTGGTTTCTGCTGTTTTTATTTCAGTTTCACCGTTTTTGTCAAAACCCAGATATACAGCTATCAAAAGGGATGCCGCCGCCGCAGTTATTGCAACAGGTTTGAAAAAAGACTGGAGCATCATTAAAAATGAAGGTCTCAAATTTTCCGTGTCAGCATGTTCCTGCTCATGGAGAATGAAGAAAGACCTTTCTGCGATCTTATTTATTCTGTCCATGTCAGGGAAGCTTGTTACATGCCTGTTCGATGCCAGAACTGCGTGGGTTACTGAATATTTTTCAATAAGTGCCGAGCAGGACGGGCATTTTTCAGCATGTTCAACAGTTTCAGGAAGCATTTCCCAGCTCTTATCGAATAGTGCGATCACTTCATCGATGTTGATGTGCAGATTCTTTTCCATGATGGTACCTCAGCTATTTAAACTGTCTGATAATTTTGTAAAAAGTTCCTTTCTTCCATTATATATTCTTGACCAGACCGTCTGAAGCGGAACTTTCAATACTTCAGAGATCTCTTTAAGCGTAAGTCCTTCAACTTCAAAAAGGACGATAGCCATCCTTTTTTCAGGCGATAGCGATTTAAGTGCGCTGTTCACAGCCGCCGCAGTTTCTCTTTTTTCAAGAGTAAACCCGTCATCCTTTTTTGACATGAGCATATTCGAGAGAAATTCAATAGAATCGCTGACAACATCCTTGGAGGCGTTCCTTTTGATGTAGCGGTATGCGGTATTTACCGAAACCCTGTAAAGAAATGTGGAAAATGACGAATCTCTTCTGAAATTGGAGATCGATTTCGCCAGTTCCATAAAAACCTCCTGAACAATGTCTTCGGCTTCGCTGTTGTAACCGAATATCCGGTAGACAGTCGCCGAAACCTTGCCGTAATATCTTTTCACAAGCTCAGTCCATGCCCGCTGGTCCTTTTTATCAACTGCAAGATCCAGCAGAATAAGGTCATCAGCATCACTGAGCACCGAAACTTTTCTATCCATAGCAAAAGCTCTCATTACCGTTAAGTAACATCCAGCCGTCGATTTTATTTAAAAAAATGAAAAAAAATATCTTTTTATGAAAAAACTCAAATATGCTTGACTATCCTTATTAAAATTTGTTATAAGCAATCGTTGGGTGTTCATTGAGGTGTTTTTCTAATTTTTCCTTTTTATGGAGGTTGATAATGAACAAGTATGTGGCAGCAGTGATCAAGGACCTTAAAACAAGGTATCCGTGGGAGACAGAGTTTTTGCAGGCAGCTGAAGAGATCCTTGAATCTCTCGGTCCGGTAATGGACAAAGAACCGAAGTACCAGGCTAATAAGATCCTTGAAAGACTTGTTGAGCCGGAAAGAGTTATCTGCTTTAGAGTTCCGTGGGTCGACGACAAAGGCGAATATCATGTTAACCGTGGTTACCGCGTTCAGTTCAACAGTGCGATCGGACCTTACAAAGGCGGCATCAGATTTCATCCGAAAGTGACACTCAGCACATTGAAGTTTCTCGGTTTTGAGCAGATTTTTAAAAATTCTCTTACAAGCCTTCCTATGGGTGGTGGAAAAGGCGGCGCTGACTTTGATCCTAACGGAAGATCAGACAACGAGATCATGCGTTTCTGTCAGAGCTTCATGGCTGAGCTTTTCAGGCATGTAGGCCCGGATACAGATGTTCCTGCAGGTGATATAGGTGTCGGCGCAAGAGAAGTGGGATATATGTTCGGAATGTATAAGAAACTTGCGAATGAATTCACAGGTGTTTTTACCGGCAAAGGCCTTTCTTTCGGCGGTTCATTGATCCGTCCTGAAGCAACAGGATTCGGCGTTGTTTACTTTGCGGAAGAGATGCTTAAGACAAAAAAGGATTCCATGAAAGGCAAGAAAGTTGCGATTTCAGGTTTCGGCAATGTTTCATGGGGTGCTGTACAGAAATGTAATCATCTCGGTGCAAAAGTTGTCACTATTTCAGGTCCTGACGGATACATTTATGATGAAGCTGGGATCAGTGGCGACAAGATTGCATACATGACAGAAATGCTCAAGAAAGACAGAATGAGCGTTGCTCCTTTTGCAAAGAAGTATAAATCAGCAAAATTCATCCCCGGAAAGAGACCGTGGGAAGTTAAAGTTGATGTTGCTCTTCCATGTGCTATTCAGAACGAGCTGGATATTAATGATGCAAAAGCGCTTATCAAGAACGGTTGCAAAGTTGTTGTTGAGGGCTCAAATATGTCTTCAACTCTTGATGCAATAAGATTTTTTATTGAAAAGAAAATACTGTTTTCTCCGGGCAAAGCTTCAAATGCAGGCGGAGTTGCAACAAGCGGTCTTGAAATGAGCCAGAACTCAATGAGATATTCATGGACAAGCGAAGAAGTTGACGCAAAACTTCACATGATTATGAAAAACATTCATAAAGCTTGTGTCGAAGCGGCTAAGGAATACGGGTTTGAAGGCAACTATGTTATCGGAGCAAACATTGCCGGTTTTAAGAAAGTTGCAGATGCAATGATCGCACAGGGTCTTGTATAGGATAATTTTTCTGAATAGATTTTCGAAGGGGGGCTTTTGCCCCCTTTTTTTATTTAGTTTACAAAAATATGCTTAAATGGTATAAACACGCTGAATTTTTTAGGTAGAGCGTAAAAATGCTGGTCCCTTTTGAAAGGAATTTTAAATACATAAACAAATTTAACGCAGTTTATATACCTACTTTTGTAAATGATGTTTTTAATTTTGAGAATATCCAGGGTGGATTGATAATATGTGTATCCAATGAGAAGACGGGATATATTCTTTTTAAAGAAAACAAGGTCATTTCGGTCAATGGTTTTCATTTCAGAACAGGCAGTGAACTGCCTGAAACCATTTCTTTTTTCTCTTTGTTGAATTCTCAGGGCATTGATGTTTATGTGAATGTTATAGAGGAAGGAAAGACAATTGATGCATTAAGCTGTTTTCTCAACTCACCTGTCACTTTTGCCGCCCCTTTTGAACTTTCAGATGTAAAAAGGATCACGGGCATGATAGAAGCTGAAAAAGAGACAGGGATGCTTGGATTTAAGCATGGATCTGTGGTCAATCTGGCATCTTATGATAAAGGAGAGATGAAAACTTTTTTTTATTACCATCCGGGAACCAGGTCTTATGCTTTCGATAATAATCCGCAGACATTTGAATCATACATTTCATCAATTGATAAGCTCAAGCCGTTCCTCATCTATAAAAGATATTCTGACACTTTGGCCCGTTATTCTGATAAGCAGGATACAGATTTTCTGGCAAATGATCCGCTACTGGCAATGACAATGGCTTATATAGATATTTTCGAGCTGATATGCAAATCTCTTAAAGAAAAGCTAGATATAGTTAAGATCACTGGAGTTTTTGAACAATTGTTCAGGGTTTTGCGGGACAAATATTCTCCACTGTACACAACGATCGGATATTCCAAAGAAACAGGATGTGTGAACTGGGTCGATCTTTTCAAAGAGAGGAAATATATTTCTATCGAGTACCGTTTCGGTGAGTATCATCTTTATCTGGATGAACTTTTAAGGCTGCTGCTTAAAATATCATCATCTGTACTTGGAGACAGAATTAATGAAAAGCTGATCCCGGGGATTAAGAAATATGTTGAATTTATGGATAAAAAAGACCTTATAATGAAAGAAATGGCCCATAGAGTTGACAAAATGGTAGAAAAAGTAAAATAATAGCGGAATTTTTGTTGAAAGAGGTAGATAATGACTTTAAAGCTGATAGTTGAAAATGACAGGAATGAGTTGAATGTCTATGATTTCGACGGCAATTATATTGCTGCCGGGAGAAGCTCCAACAATGATCTTGTTCTTAACGAAAGAAACATATCAAGACACCACTTTCAACTGGAGATAGTTGACAACAGGATAATCATTGAAGATCGAGGAAGTTACAACAGAACATTTGTAAACGACAGAGAGATCTCCGAAAAAATGGAGATATTTGTCGGTGACATTATTTCCATTGGTGACTACAATATTTATCTTGAACAGGATGAAGACAGTGCTCTTAAAACTGCTTCAACAGCAAAAAGTTCAAAGAAGACAGCTTTAGACAACCTTCTCCTTGCCAAAAGCGGATATATCGGCGGCAAGACATTCCCATTGAAGGGCGCGGAAACCGTAATCGGATCTCATGTGAGTGCCGATGTCTATCTTTACGGTCCGGAAATACCGGCAATGCATTCAAAACTCATCTTTGATGGAAATATGTATCTTCTTGTAAAGGGTGATTACAAGGGAAGATATTCGCTTGTGGTTAATGACATGGAGATCGACTCTGTTGATATGAGGCATGGTGATGAAGTGAAAGTAGGTGATTTCATTTTTGAATTTATTGAAAAAGGGGCTGAATATGATCCGGTTCCTTATCAGATAATTGCTGAAGAGGCTAGGAAGGAAAAATTAAGAAAAGATATCAAGGGCAACAAAATAAAAAGTGTCCGTGACGAAGAGGTGACAGAAATAACCCAGGTCAAGAAGATCGGTTCGAAGTGGCCTTTCTATATTGCTGTCGGTGCGGGATCCATCATTGTTGTCGCCGCTATCCTTGCCGCAATATTTGTTTTCATGCGTTCATCCAAGGAAGATCCTGAAGGACTCGGTATGAAAAAGATATACAGGATCACTATAATAAAAAATGAAAAGAGTTCCGGAACAGATCGTGTCGCTTAAAGATGTTCCCGGCAAAACACTTCCGTCTTTCTGGAAGGATGATAAATATTATGTTCTGGACCAGTTGCTTCTTCCTGAAAATATAAAGTATATTGAATGTCTTACCCCTGAAGACATTGCGGATACTATAATAAATATGAACCTGAGAGGTGCACCGCTTATCGGTGCGGCAGGCTCTGCGGCAGTTGCACTTTTTTTTAAAAATTCTGTGCCGGAAGAAAGCAGTTTTAAAGATCTTTTAAAAATGCTTGTAAGTACCAGGCCGACTGCTGTCAATCTGCAGAATGTTCTTGAAGAGACGATGACGCTTTTTAATAAGAACGCCGGACTGCCTTCGGAAGAAATTTACAGTCTTTTCAGGAACTTTTCTGAATTTGTCCATGAAAGGGATAAGGAAAGAAATTTTAAAATGGGTGAGAACGGAGCAGTTTTTCTTCAATCACTTTTTAATGGGAAGAAGCTTAAGATACTTACTCACTGCAACGCCGGTGCTCTCGCTACATGCGGATACGGGACGGCTCTTGGTGTAATAAGATCGTTAAACAGAAGGAACCTGATAGAGCACGTATGGGTTGATGAAACAAGGCCGTATCTTCAAGGTGCGAGGCTCACAGCTTTTGAAATGGTTTCCGAGAATATTCCGCATACGGTAATTACTGACAGCACGGCTGCATGGCTTATGCACGAAAAAAAGATCGACGCGGTCATTACCGGTGCTGACAGAGTTGCGGCAAACGGAGATCTTGCCAACAAGATCGGAACATATTCTCTTGCTGTTAACGCATATTATCATGGAATTCCATTTTTAGCGGCAATGCCTCTTGAGACTTTTGACAGAAAAATCCCTGACGGAGACTCAATAGTCATAGAAGAAAGAAGTGACGAAGAACTCCTTGTTTTTAATGGTAAAAGAATATCACCTGAACTCTCAAAAGGTCTTCACCTCGGATTTGATGTTGTTCCTGCATCACTCGTTACTGCTTTGATCACAGAGAAAAAGGTGCTGGAAAAGAGTGTCACAAAAGAAACGGTAGCGGGATTATTCAATGAATAAACAGAATGTTTTTAAGGTTTTGCTGATGTTTTCATTTTGTGCTTTATCGTTGTTTTCATGCAATTCAAAAATGATGGCTGACAAAGAAAAATACCGGTCTGAATGCATAAAATTAAACATTGAGGAAAGCTGGTTCTTTGACTGGAACAGGGCTTATGAATGTTCTGTAAAGATCAGAAAGAAAGGACTGGACAAGGCACTTGTTCAAAAAATGGATTTTATAGAAGGTGAGGGGCATTATCTCAGGAATGATCTTGACGAAGCATCTTCAAAATTTACAAGTGCGATGAACGGCCCGGACTGTCATATTAAAAAAGCTTCCGGCAGTTATCTTAAAAGAATGGGTCGGCAGTTAAAAGAAAAAGATATGAATGAAATCCGAACATGTAAACAGGCGACAGTGTCTGATTTTCAGAAATATCTTTCCATTCTTGCAGGGGGCAGGGGTCATGGAAAAGCAGGAAAGCTTGATGAATTTCACGAACTGTATAGTAAAGTTCTTGGAAGCGATACGCCGCCGCTGCTTTATAACATAGCGCTTTCTGCAATAGAGGAGTCCAACTTTAAACAGGGATACGAGCTGCTCAGGAACATACTGGCAAGATTCCCTGAATTTGAGAAAGCATCGTCCATCATTAAGGAACTTGATGTTAAAGATGAATAACAAAGAATTTGCAGAACTGGAAAAAAAGGGTTATAAATATTTGAGTTCGAAGAATTTCTGACGGAGAACCGATGGTAAAAGTTGTTGTCACATTTTCTCCAAAAGGGGGAGCCGGAACTTCTGTTATAACAGCCAATCTGGCGATATATCTTGCACAGAAGGGGAAGAAGGTCCTTTTAATGGATGCGGCCCTCAACGGTGGAACTCTACACACATATCTGAACCTTCCTTCATATGCAGTGTCAGAAGATGTATCAGAGCATTTTTCCGTACTGCCTCTTATAACAAGCGATTATCAGAATCTCAGTTTTTTCAGCAACTTAAAGGGGGCAGGTGGCAATTTAAAGGTTTCAGAACACCTTTTAAGATGGCAGACCGAACTTCGTCAGAGTCAGTTCGATTTTCTGCTTATTGACATGGGCTCAAGGATCGATCACGACCTTCTGGAAACCATTGGAATGGTTGATTATTCAATAATGTTCATGTCTTCGGATCATGTCTCCATAGAAAAGAGCAATTATTTTTTCAAAGAACTTGTGAATCACCGTTTTAGAAATGTGGAACTCAAATACGATCTTTCTTATACTGTTCAGAATCTGAAAAGAACAAGGAAGGATATGCTTTTTACTTTTAGAAACCTGCTCCTGATGACCTCTTCGATCGCACCTAAAAATGCTTCCCAGGTCGCAGAAGTCACAAACGGTTTAAAGATAGGTATAGTTTATAACGCCATAAGAAGTTCCTCGGAAAAAGAGCTCGCTTCACTTTATCAGTTCATAGTAAGGTCAAGTTTCGGTATTGAAGCTGATTTCATAGGAGAATTGTCTTACTCAGATGTTGTAACGACTTCAATTGCAACGATGAGACCTGTTGTAACGCTTGAAAAGAACGGTGAGTTTGTGGATGCTCTTGATGATATAGCAAGCAATATGTCACAGCAGCTTTTCCAGAAAAAAGGGATCGATCAGAAAAAGAGAAACAGGCTGAGTCCATTTACTTATTATGAAATGATAGGCCTTGACAGGGGATGCAGCACACTTGACATAAACAACCAGTATGACAAACTTAAAAAAGTCTTGGTCATAGACAATCCTATGCTTAGAGCAGTGTTTGATGATGAACAGCTTTTTGTTTTTAATGCTCTGCTGGAATCGGTTTATAAACAGTTGAGCGATCATGAGATAAGAAAGGAATATGATATGGAGATCGAGCAGCATCTCAATTCCGTTGAAGATTCTTTTCCCGATATTTTTCTGTTGAGTGAAATAGTTAAAAAATACTACAGAAGTAAGAAAGGGACCACTAAACTTGTCAAGAAGGATGTTTTCGGAAGGGAAGCTGAAAAACAAGGGGAAAATGCTGAAGAGCTGGATTATGTTGATGTTAATAAGATCTTCGAGAAATATAGAAATGAAAAGATCGTCGGTGCAGTCCTTAAAAAGATAAGAGAAGAGTCGGGGATATCGGTTAAATCAATAGCGGCGAGTACGAAAATATCACACTTCATAATTACAGCGATTGAAAATGATAATTATTATCAGCTTCATGCCGACATTTATGTAAGAGGGTTTTTACAGAATTATTGCAGAGCGATAAAACTGAATCAGGAAAATACTGAAAAGGTTGTCAGTGATTTTCTTAAAGCGAAGAACAGATCTTCAAAGAATGAAGGCAATATCAGGACTGAAGGTGAAATCTAATGCTTGATAAATTTGACAATTACCAGCTCTTATCAAAGATTGCTACAGGCGGTATGGCGGAGATATTTCTTGCCAAACATATAAATTCGCCAGTTAATTCTATGCCGATAGCAATAAAAAAGGTTTTAAAACAATTCAGCACCAATACAGTTTTGATCAAGATGTTCCTTGCAGAAGCCCGCATAATATGCAACATCAATCATGAAAATATCGTAAGGATCTATGATTTCGGCAAATATGAGGAACAATATTTCATAGCCATGGAATATGTTTTCGGGCAGAATCTAGGTTCAATTCTGAATAAACTCGGCCAGAAAGGGTCAAAAATGCCTCTCAATCTGGTGATAGAGGTGCTTCTGGGTGTTCTGAGCGGCCTTGATCATGCTCACAATACGAAAGACAAGAATGGAATTTTTCTTAATGTTGTCCACCTTGACATGAACCCAAACAACATTCTGATCTCTTATGACGGCAAGATAAAAGTCGTTGATTTCGGAATAGCCAATGCAAACTATACAAAAAAAGCAAAAGGAAGTCTGGTAAGCATTCAGGGTACTTACGGGTATCTTTCGCCCGAGCAGTGCAGAGAAGGGCAGGTAGACAGAAGAAGTGATATTTTCTCTGTAGGCATAATTCTTTATGAAATGCTCACAGGACAGCCGCTTTACAAGCATCTTGAAAACGATGCAACGATACTTAATGCAATACTTAATGAAGAAATTCCCCATATAAAGAAAGTGGTTCCTGATATTGACCATAGACTTGCTGAGATTGTAATGAAAGCGCTTGAAAAAAATCAGAAGAACAGATATGCAACGGCTCTTGATATGAGAGAAGATCTTCTGATGATATACAATTCACTCGAATTTGATCCTAATACAGAATCATTGCAGTCACTCCTGAAAAAAATGTTCCCGTCGCATTTCATAAAGATGACGAAAGTTATTGAAAGGGCGCAGACAGAGTACCTTATGGATGAGCTTTTTAAAGATATCGGTGAACTTGAAGAACTTGACATGAAGGAAAAGATCAGGGTTAAACAGCAGGAACAGGCGGAAGAAAAGAAAAGAGAGGGTATCCTTCCTTCTTCAGGAAAGATATTTGCCGCAGGTGTCGCCATTGCCCTGATATTAGTTGCAATCATGAGTTATCTCTTCATAAAACCTGAAGTTGAGTTTGAATCGGTTTCAATTTTTTCACAACCCCCTGAAGCGAGTATATATTTAAACGGTGAGGATACTGGAAAACAGACTCCGGCGACACTTGTGCTGGAGCAGGGGAAAAACTATATAATCGAATTCAGGAAAGATGATCTTATCGGCGGAATGGAGTTCACCCCGACTGAAAAAAACCGTGAAGTGAACATAGTACTCAGAAAACGGTAATTTTATGACACAGCCTGACCTTTCAGTATATTTTATTAAAGATACCGGACTTTTGTTATCTGTATGTTCAAAGATAGATATAATGAGCCACTATCTGGATTTTTATATTGAAAAAGGGGTGGAAGCGGTTTCAAAAGAGGGATTTGAAGGGATGAAGAAACTTCTTTCTTTCTGTTGTGCTTTTACAAGATTTCTACCGGCTGATACGGTTTTTGGCTGTAATGTTTCTCTTCCTCTTTCAAAAAGGAAATATTTCTGTGTTTTTGATGTCGGTTCAAAAACATTTGTAGCCCGTTCCCACAGTTGGATACCTAAGGAATATGATAAGAATCCAAGGCTTGCGGTGCAGAAGATCTCAGTATCATCTGACATAAATTCTGTCAGCATGGTGGACTGTTTTGAAGAGCCGGAAGATGACATGATAATTAATAAGCTCATTGACAGGTATTTTGAAGTTCACGGAGACGGTCTTTTCAAGGTTTTTGAAGGAAATTCCGGTTTTTTTGTTGTTTCATTTTTAAGCGGAGGGAGCAGAGAAGAGCTTTTTGATCTGGTTCCTGCCGATATTGAGAGATTTGTTGAAACTTCTGAAAAAGCTGATAAGTATTTTTATAAATTCAAATGCGGTTGTGATGTTCAGAGGATGCTTTCGGTGTTTTCGGTGATATCGAAAGGTGATATAGACTACCTTTTTGAGAACGGAGATGAAATATCAGTAGATTGTCCCAGATGCGGATTGAAATATAAGTACAAAAGAGGTGACCTTGAGAAAAATTAACAATATTCTTGTCTATTTCCGGAAAGACGGAAAAAGGGTCGATGAGCAGAGATCGTTAATGAAATTATTTCTTAAGTATGCAGATTTATATGGTGTTTCAGTTGTTGAGGCAGGGGATGAGGATCAGAAAGCCCATCTTGTCATTTCCGGTGGAGGGGACGGCACTTTCCTTGATGCGGCCCGAATTGCATTCCTTTATGATGTTCCGGTAGCCGGAATAAATATAGGTCACATGGGTTTTCTTACCGAGATAAATCCGGATGAGTTAAAGATGATAGAGAAGCTTTTCAAAGGTGAATTTGATGTCAATACGAGAATGATGATAGATGTTTCTGTTGAAAGGAATGGGCAGGAGATCTTCAGCTATACAGCTTTGAACGAAACGATAGTTCATAGAGAGATAAGTTCTGGTATGATCTGTTTCAGCATTGATTATAATGATGAAAAACTTCCTGAATACAAAGGTGACGGGGTGATAATCTCGACTCCGACCGGTTCGACGGCATACAATCTTTCATGTAACGGTCCTATCATATATCCGACAGAGAACTCATTTGTCATTAACGCAATTGCACCGCATGCTCTGACACACAGACCGATAGTTCTCCCCGCTGACGGAACAATAAAAGTCCATTTGAAAGATTGCGGAAAGGCTGTGCTTCTATGCGACGGGAAAAGCAGTGTGGATATTTTTGAAAATGATGAGATAGCGATCAAAAAGAGTTCAAAAAAACTTCAGGTTGTCTCAAATCCCGACAGAAGTTTCTTCGACATCCTTTCAAATAAACTCCATTTCGGAAGAAGGATGTAGCTAAAATTAAAATTAGCAATTTCAATCACTTGATTAATTTCTGGATTTGAGATAATCTAACTCGTTAATTATTTGAATTTCAAGGGTTTTATGAAGGTTGCGATTCTTATTTTAACATTGTGGCAGAAAGTTGTTAATTTATTGCAATTAAAAGGAGATTTTAATGAGCCGGATAATTTTTGCAGGTTTTCTTCTTTTAAATCTTACAGTTGTTTTAACAGGTTGTGAAGAAGGCGACAATAAAAACAAATTTATCGACTATGATTCGGGCATTCAATGGAGTGAGACTGTCGGAGCCGATCTTACCGATAGAGAATCGATCAGTTTCTGCAAATCAATGAATGAAAATTATGACATTGACTGGAAACTTCCGACAGTTGAGCAGTTGGCGGATCTTGTAATAAACTGTGATGATCTTGATAAATGTCCTGATGCTGATGACGGAAGGTACTCTAAATTCGAAGATTCAGGAAGATTCTGGTCTGAAACCATAGAGTACGATACGGAAGGTGTTCTGAAAAGTCCAGTTCCTGCAAGGGTTTATTTCGATTTTGATACTCTTGAGGCAGGATATGACAAAGAACCCTTGAAAGGAAAATACAGAGTCAGGTGTGTGAGGATGATAACAGGTCACAAAAGAGACGAACAGCCATGCTTGTCTCTTCCCCCTGATGCAGAATGGAACAGCGTAAATAAAATAACTCAGAGTTGGAATGGAACAGAATGGATACCTGCCACAGAGTCGGTATATAGCGAAACTCCAAGTGTTGATGAGTGCAGATTTAAATGTAAAGAAGGATTTGTAAACCTTGATAACAGTTGTGTGGAGCCTGAGATCTTTAAAAAATGGTCCAAAAGATCACCAAGTGTAATGAGTGCCGTTTCAGCATACGAATACTGTAAAAATCTTGAAGAAAACGGAAATGCTGACTGGAGACTTCCGACAATTTCTGAAATGAGAGCTATCGTTCTGAATTGTCCTCTAATTGAACCGGATGGTGATTGCGGTGTCACAGATAAGTGTCTTGATAAAAGTAGTTGCTGGGATGACTCGTGTTACGGTTGCGGAATTATAACGGACAAAAGATATTCAAAATTCTGGGACACTGAATCATATTTTACTATTTCCCCAAATAAAGAAGGTTGGGAAAATGAATGGAACATCGAGGTTGACACAGAGTATTATTTTGCTTACACATGGGTAATTGATTTCAGACTCGGTAGGATTGTGAGCGACTATCTTAAAAATACTAATTATGTCAGGTGTACCCGATAGTTAGACAGTATACATCATAAAGCCCGCATCCAGCTCAGGATGAAAACAGCCCAGAAAACGATCATGAAAAGTGTTTGAGTTAACCTGCCCGGCAAATCTTTTTTTGAATAAATACGGCCTGTTATGATTCCAAGAGGGATGCCTGAAAGGAATCCGAACAGGTGTGCCATGAAATCTGTGTTTTCACTGCTTCCAAGCATGGCGAGAAGCCCGAGCGCCGCACCGAAAGGTATCCACGCATAGGTCTTTTTTTCTCTGAATTTTTCAAAGAACTGCAATCCGGCAAGAACTCCGACCGTTCCGAAAACAGCAGTTGAAGCACCAATGGAATTGTGTGCACTTCCGTAAAAATGGGCATTCAGCATATTTCCGGCAAATCCGGAAATAAGATATAAAAGCCACGCATAACCTGTTCCAGTAAGAGTGGCAAGTGAAAAAACAGCTATGCCTCCAAAGATTATATTGGAAAAAAGATGCTTTATGTCCGCATGAAGAGTGAGCCCTGTCACAGCTCTCCATATCTGACCGTCAGTTATGGCAGAAGCAGATGACCTTCCGAGCTTGATAAGATCGGCTCCCGGGTTGTCATAAACAATGAAATGAAAAACGGCAAGGGCGGCAAGAGTTGAGATGAAATAGAACACATTGACCTTCTGGAATCTTATGTGCCCGAAACGGTTTTTTACCTTATCGATCCTTCCCGATCTTTCATATGAATATATCTCATCAACCGCTCTTGAGTGATCTGAAATGTTCACTTCCACGACCCATGAACCGAGCCGGTATATGACATTGTTGGAAATATTTATAGAATCAAGAAGTACTGAATATTCCTCGGCAATCCGTTTGTTTTTTGCAGCAATGAAAGCCAAATATGTCTGAGTTTCAACATTCATGAACGGTTTTTATAAACACTGAGGAGAGAAAATCAATGGTGAATCGGGCGTTAGAAAATCTTTTCAAAAAAAAATAAGTGAATATCATTCATCTGTTTTTAGTTTTAGCAGTTCTCAATAAGGAGATAGTAGTTGACTTTATATATTCTGCTTGCCGTTCTGCTTGCATCTGTTGCCGCCGGAATTTTTGAGAGCAGGAAACATCAGGCAAATCTAAAAAAGATATCTGTAAGGATCCATGTGAATGGAACAAGGGGAAAATCATCAGTCACCCGCCTTATTGCCGCAGGTCTGAATGCCGGCGGAATAAAAACTTTTGCAAAGACGACGGGAACCGTTCCGAGAGTTATAACCCCTGACGGCGAAGAATTTGCAGTTTACAGACCAAGCGGGGCCAACATAATTGAGCAGTTGAGAATTGTTAACTTTGCGGCAAAGAACGGGGCACAGGCACTTGTAATAGAGTGCATGGCTTTAAATCCTGCATATCAGGCACTTTGTGAACTTAAGCTTGTCAGATCAACGATCGGAGTGATAACAAATGCAAGGGCAGATCACCTTGATGTCATGGGGCCTGATGAAGTTTCAGTTGCCAAGGCACTTCTTGGAACAACCCCTTTGAACGGAACACTTTTTACCTGCGAAGAGGACTATGTCGAGCTTTTTAAGTCCACCGGAAAGGATAGAGGGACAAATGTTGAAATAATAGGTAAAGAGATCTATGCTGATATTCCTTCAGAGTGGATGGACGGCTTTTCCTATATTGAACACAAGGAAAATGTTGCACTGGCTCTCGCTGTGTGCGAAAAGGCAGGGGTAAAGCCTGACATGGCAATAAAAGGGATGCACCATGTCCAGCCCGATACCGGTGCTATGAACGAATATGTTGTCGAATGGTTCGGCAGGGACCTTGTTTTTGTGAATGGGTTTGCTGCCAACGACCCTGAATCAACCGAAATGATATGGGAGATGGCTCTGACAAGGAACAGCGGTGCAAAAAAGAAAATAATGGTTGTCAACTGCCGTTCAGACAGGCCTGAAAGATCTGATCAGACAGGGTATTCGATCATAAACTGGAAAAAGGCGGATCACTATATTGCAGTAGGAACAGGGACATACATTTTCATAAAGGCGGCTGTAAGGGCAGGCGTATCCGCATCAAGAGTTATTGATATGGAAAACGAAGATGCCGCCCGTATTTTTGAAAAGATCGTTGAGATGTCAGAGGGGCGGACTCTGATAATGGGCGTCTGCAACATCAAGGGGGCAGGAATGGAGCTGGTAAAATATTTCTCAAACCGTTCTCATAAGGACAAGAGGTGAAAAAATGGGACAGTTAATGACTTTGTCCATAGGTATGGGACTTGTGATAAGTCTTCTTTTCAGCGAACTTCTGGGCGTTGCCGCCGGAGGGATGATCGTTCCCGGTTATGTGGCACTTCATCTTGACAGCCCTGTCACAGTAATATTTACCCTTGCTGTTTCTTGGCTGACATGGATGACTGTAAGGATGATAAGCACGGTAATGATCGTTTACGGCAGAAGAAGAACTGTAATAATGCTTCTTGTCGGTTTTCTTTACGGAGCTTTTTTCAGAAGCATAGGATATATCGAAACCGTTTCGCTGATGTTCGATCTTACAATAATCGGATACCTCATCCCTGGGCTTATTGCGATCTGGATCGAAAAACAGGGACTTGTCGAAACATTCTCAACACTTATAACATCAAGTGTAATAGTCCGCCTGCTCCTCATTTTAATAACAGGGGGGGAGAACTTATAATGAAAAAAGTATATTGGAAGCCGGCAAAGACAAGCTGGCAGATACATGTTATTATTGCTATAGTTTCAATTATCTGCATAGCATCTGTTGAATTGTTCAGAATAAAGATCAAGAAATCAAACTATCAGGAAAAGGTTAAAGCGGCACAGTTGATGGATTCTTCAATAAAAGTACTCAAAAAATACCGCCTTGAGAAGATAGGGCCGATAGATTCTGAAGTGGATCCGGTAGATTCAGGGATAATAGGAACGCTCATAACTCCGATAACCAGTAATTCAGGTGTAAGAGAGGCAAAACTTGCAACTGTCAACCCCAACTGGGCGGCTGTAATGATAGAGATATTTGATAAAGCCGGCATCAAGGATGGAGATACTATCGCGGCAGGATTTTCCGGGTCATTTCCGGCACTTAACATTGCAGTTCTTTCCGCGGCACAGGTGATGAAATTGAAAGTTATTGCCATATCGAGTGCCGCTGCAAGCACATGGGGGGCGAACATTCCTGATATGTCATGGCTCGACATGGAAAGAATCCTTAATGAAAACAAACTAATATCGAATCGGAGCGTTGCCGCTTCGCTCGGCGGAAGTCAGGACCGAGCTGTCGGAATGAGCAAAGAAGGGAAGGAACTTTTAAGAAAGATAATTGAAAGGAACGGAGTGGAACTGATTTTTGCAAAGGATGAACAGACCAATCTTGATACAAGAATGTCAATTTATAATCAGAAAAGCGGTGATGCCCCTATAAAAGCATTTGTAAATGTAGGCGGAGGAACAATATCTGTAGGGACGAGAATCGGAAAACAGCTTTTCAAGCCGGGCTTAAATAAGCACCCTGATTATGAAGCTCTTCAGATAGACAGTGTTATGACAAGGTTTGCAAGAGAAGACATTCCTGTTATACACATGACGAAGATCAGAGCTCTGTCAGAAAGATACGGACTCCCGTATACTTTTTCGACAATTCCAAGGCCGGGAGACGGGGCACTGTTTTCATCGTATGTCTATGATAAAATTATAGTTTCCATTTCTCTTCTAATAATAATATCTCTTCTTGTAGTTTTCATAAAAATGGGCTATGGCGGTCGCATTTTCAGTTTTGATTCTTCAAAAAAGGAAAAAGGCAATTCAGAGCCGATGGTCTGAAAAATTCTGTATTGTTTTAAACTGCATAGTAAGATATAATAGCTCAAGTTCATTTTTCTGAGGTTTGTCATGAAAAAGATTTTTTTAGCTGCCCATTTGATTTTACTGGGTATTGTTTTTGCAGGATGTGACAACACTAATGTTGTCAAAGAAACAGGATGGGTTTTTGAGGACGAAGAGAGTTTCGACTGGGATGCCGGTGATTCGGGAAACACTGGAAATACTGGAAACACCGGTGACACCGGAAACACCGGAGATTCGGGTGATACCGGAAACACTGGAAACACTGGAAACACCGGTGATACTGGAAACACCGGAGATTCGGGCGACACCGGCAACACGGGAGATTCGGGCAACACCGGCAACACAGGTGATTCGGGCGACACAGGCAACACAGGTGATTCGGGCGACACAGGCGATACAGGCAACACAGGCGACACGGGTGATACAGAACCGGAAGAAACAGAATGTGAGATACTGACTCCTCTTGCCCTGGGAGTGTGTGGCGTTGAAGCAGGCAATGATTTCAAGTTGTTAAAAGGCAATGTTCTCGGGTCTGACCGGAATTACATCGGTGGACAGGTTCTTATTTCCGATACAGGTGTGATACTTTGCACCGGATGCAACTGTGATGCAGAGCTTGAGGCGGCAGGAGCAACAGTTATAACATGCCCTCAGGGGGTTATATCCCCTTCTCTGATCAACGCTCACGATCATATGGGCTGGACACACAACCCTCCGCTTAACTGGCTTAGTGAAAGATTTGATCACCGTCATGACTGGCGTCTGGGTTATAACAGTCATACAAAGCTTGAAACTTCCGGAGGTGCCTCAACTGACGAAAAGATTTGGGGGGAGATGAGAAACCTCATGGCGGGAACGACCGCAATTGCAGGAAGCGGTGGAGCAAACGGAATTCTAAGAAATGTCGATCAGAATTTTCAGAACACAGAAGGTCTTGGAAACATTCAGGTTTATTATAACACATTTCCATTGGGTGATGGTAACGGAACAACAAAGACAAGCGGATGTGACTATCCGTCAATAGATGCTGTTTCCCGTTTGAATAACGACTGCTATCTTCCGCATGTTTCAGAAGGGATAAACCTTGCTGCAAGAAATGAGTTTCTCTGTCTTTCGGGTCAGGGAACGGGAAGTGTTGACCTTACCGAGCCGAATGCCGCATTCATTCACGGAGTAGGTCTGATAGCTTCTGACGGAGAGGAACTTGCACAAAATCAGACTGCTGTGATCTGGTCGGCAAGGACAAATATCGCCCTTTACGGAAATACTGCACCTGTTTCAATGTTTGACAGACAGGGTGTTATGATAGGACTTGGAACAGACTGGACTCCGAGTGGATCAATAAACATGTTAAGAGAGTTGGCATGTGTCGATTATTTTAACACTAATCATCTTAACGGATATTTCTCCGATTATAAAATGTGGGCAATGGCAACAATAAATAATGCGGTTGCTTTGAGAATGATAGATGTGACCGGATCAATAAGACCGGGACTTGCAGCAGATATTGCAGTTTTTGACGGTTCTGATGCCTCAAATTTCTATAAAGCTGTTATTGCTTCTCACGAATCAAAGGTCTCTCTTGTTTTAAGAGGTGGTAAACCGCTTTACGGTGACAAGGAAGTGATTGAACTTATGAATGGGACTACAGATTGTGACGAACTTGATGTTTGCGGAAATGAAAAGATGATCTGTGTAAAGAGCGAAACAGGAAAAACACTTGCTCAGATTCAGGCGGCCAATACTGCTTCTTATAATCTTTTTTTCTGTGTAGAACCGACAAATGAACCGACATGTGTGCCTTCCAGAACAAGACCGCTCGATGAATCAAATCCGTATGCCGGTGTCATTACGGAGCTTGACAGTGACGGCGACGGAATTGGGGATGGTGAAGACAACTGTCCTCAAATATTCAACCCGGTCAGACCTGTTGACGGAACGGTTCAGGCAGATGAAGACGGTGATGGCATCGGTGATGCGTGTGACCCATGTCCTCTTGTGGCAAACAGCACAAACTGTTCTGTTCCGGATATTTCTGACCGCGACGGAGACGGGATACCGAACATTGATGACAACTGCCCGTTTGCCCCGAATCCTCTTCAGGAAGATGAAGATGAAGACGGAATGGGTAATGTGTGTGATCTTTGTCCGGATACCGCAAATTATCTTGGATCTGACTGTCCTTATGAAGAAACAACAATTTATGAGATAATGCGTGGTGAAAAACCGCTTGGTTCTTTTGTTAAAGTTAAGGGAATTGTTACAGCAAAGAACGGCAAGGCATTTTATTTTCAGGTCGATCCTGATGAACATGACGGAACACTGCTGGAAAAATTCAGCGGAACTTATGTATATATTCCAAGCTCAAGCACTTTGACAGATCCGGCACTTGGAGACAAAGTGGAAGTTTCCGGAAAAGTAGGCGATTACAATGGAAATACTCAGATTGAATTTGTGGTTCAGATCACAATTCTTACTGCGGGCAAAGGCGTTCCGGCACCTGTAACAGTGCTTCCCTCTGAAATAAAAACCGGCGGAGAGCTGGCAGATGATTATAAATCGGTTCTTGTTCAGGTTGATGATGTGGAAGTGACAGTTGCGGCAATTTCATTTGATGAGTTTACTGTAACCGGAGGATTGCTTGTTGACGATTATCTTTATGACTACACAAACCCGCCTGTCGGAACTAAATATTTATACTTAAGAGGCATTCCGACATTCTCGTTCTCAAATTCAAAGCTTCAACCCAGATTTATCGGGGATATGATGATAGATATGTGCTCAGGAGTCACTTGTGATGAAAGCTGGTCTGAGTGCAACGCCGATACAGGTGACTGTGATCCGAAAGATGGTTTCTGTGCAGTGAAAACTGACTGTCCGGGAATAGATAAAGTCTGTAACACGGCAACGCATCTTTGCGAGAACGGGGATCCCTGCGCTGATGTAACCTGCGGTGATGAATGGATGGAATGCAAGCCGGAATTCGGTGAATGCGGAGCAAAATCAGGTAGATGTGATACTAATGCAGATTGTGTTACTCCACCGGAGCTCCAATGCAGCGAATTAACACATATTTGTCAAAGTCCAGTTCTGGCTGTTCCTAACGGAGGTTTTGAAAACTGGGATTCTGTGTCTGTTGCAACCGGATGGGTGGCTCGTTCAGGATTTGCTGTCAGTCAGGAGAGTGTTGAAAAGCAGAGTGGTAATTATTCTATAAAGCTGACTAGAACAGGTACGGACAATACCGATGTTGAGATACTGAGCGACTATATAGAGATAGCTCCGTCAACACAATACACTATTTCAGCATGGTTTCTTGATAAGGCGTCGTATGTCGCCAAAGGCAGAATCATGGTAAGGTGGTACACATCCGGAAAAGTTGAAACAGGGAGTGCATATTACGGAGGATACAGCGTAAATAATGATAACTGGGCAAAGGTTTCCGGTGACACCACATCTCCTGCAACTGCCGTCTATGCAAAAGTCGGCGCAAGAGTTTATACCGATGGAGGTGCCGCGACAGGGATATCTGTTTATATGGATAGTTATGAAATAGTTCTGAAATAATTTCAAAATATCTATAAATAAATTTCACCTAAATTATTTGACCATAGTTGATGTTTCGCTATAATCTTTCGGCTGTTTTTTGAGAATTTTGATAACTCTTTTGGCAGGACGGGAAAAAAAATGATCACAATAGGTGCAAGATACATCACTTTTGATGACTTTATTGATATAGTTTTTAAATCTGAAAAGGTTGAACTTTCTTTTGAAGCGGTTGCGGAAGTTGAGGAGAATTTCAATTTTCTTAAAAGCTTTTCAAAAAACCGGACAATTTACGGAATTAACACCGGTTTCGGTCCGATGGCAAGATACAAAATTGCAGATGAGGATGTTGAACAGCTTCAGCTCAATCTGATCAGAAGTCATGCCGCCGGAACAGGAAAGATACTTCCCGATATTTATGCAAGGGGTGTCGTTCTTGCCCGTCTTAACTCGCTCATGCTTGCCAGAAGCGGTGTTCATCCTGATGTTGTGAAACTTCTTGCCGATTTTATCAACAACAACATTTCACCAGTCATTTTTGAACACGGCGGAGTGGGTGCAAGCGGAGATCTTGTTCAGCTTGCACATCTTGCTCTTAACCTCATCGGGGAAGGGGAAGTATACCTCAACGGAAATATCGTTACTGCTTCAACAGCATTTAAAAAATGTAGTCTGGAGCCGATAAAAATGCATCTTCGCGAAGGACTTGCACTCATTAACGGAACATCTGTCATGACTGCAATCGGGCTTAATAACCTTTATCAGTCAAAGCGGCTGTTTGACTGGATGATAGGGGCAAGTGCCATCATGATGGAAGTGGTTGAATGTTATGATGACCACTATTCAATTGAGACAAACAGCGTGAAACTTCATTCCTCACAGAATACTGTCGCAGTAAAACTTTCAAAACTTCTCAACGGAAGTTCATTAGTCAAAAGCAGAAAGATAAATATGTACGATACTGAGCTTGCTCCCGGTTATATTGATGAAAAGGTTCAGGAATTTTATTCGATCAGGTGTGTCCCTCAAGTTCTTGGACCTGTGCTTGAAACACTCAATTTTTCTGAAAAAATACTGATAGATGAGATAAATTCAGTCAACGACAATCCGGTCATTGACCACACGAATCAATTTGTCTATCACGGCGGAAATTTCCACGGTGATTTTGTTTCTCTTGAAATGGACAAGATGAAAATTGCAGTTACAAAACTCACGATGTTATCCGAAAGACAGCTTAATTATCTGATGAATCCGAAACTTAACGAAAAGCTTCCTCCTTTTGTAAATCTGGGCAGACCGGGATTTAATTACGGAATGCAGGCGGCACAGTTCACCGCAGTCTCAACTACGGCTGAAAACCAGACTTTATGCTTCCCCAACTGTGTTCACTCCATTCCCAGCAATAATGACAATCAGGATGTTGTAAGTATGGGAACTAACTCGGCAAATATTGCAAGAACTGTTATAGATAATGCCTTTGAGGTCGTAGCGATCGAACTTATGGCACTCATTCAGGCAGTTGACTGTCTTGACTGTTCACCAAAAATGTCGGTTAATACCGCTGAAATATATAGCAATTTAAGGAAGATAGTCCCAGCTTTTAAAGAGGATTCTCCAAAATATATGCAGATCAGACAGATGAAGGAACACATTTATAACAATGATTTTACAGTTTGAGGACGATATGAAAATTGCACTTGTTACCGGCGGATCAAGAGGAATAGGCAAAGCGGTTTCGCTGAAACTTGCAACCGACGGTCTCCATGTAATAATAAATTACCGCAGCAATGATGTTGAAGCGATCAAAACACTTGAAATTATTAAAGAAAATGGCGGAAGCGGCGAACTGCTTAAATTTGATGTTGCAGACCGTGAAGAAGTGAGAAAGGTCATTGACGGGTGGAAATCGGCAAATCCTGATAAATTCATTGAAGTCCTTGTAAATAATGCGGGAATAAGAAAGGACAATCTCCTTATGTCAATGGAAGATTCAGAGTGGGATTCAGTTATCAACACTAATCTCAACTCTTTCTATTCAGTTACTTCCTCAGTAATAAAGGAGATGATGTACAATAAATCTGGTCGTATCGTGAACATAGCAAGTCTTTCAGGAATAAAAGGACTTCCCGGACAGACGAACTATTCAGCATCGAAAGCCGGAATGATCGGTGCGGCAAAAGCGCTTGCTCAGGAAGTCGGAAGAAGGGGAATGACCGTAAATGTTGTTGCTCCGGGGTTTATTCATACAGAAATGATAGAGGGGATAAACGAGTCTGATTTCAGGAAACTTATCCCTCTTGGACGGTTCGGAAAACCTGAGGAAGTTGCAAATGTGGTCTCTTTCCTTGTGTCGGATGCCGCTTCTTACATTACAGGTGAAGTTATTTCGGTGAATGGCGGATTGTATACATAATTCAAGGGGTTATATATGAGAAGGGTGGTGGTTACAGGCATCGGGATTCATTCCTGTATCGGTTATTCGCTTGATGAAGTGAGAGAATCTCTTTTTAAGGGAAAAAGCGGAATAGTTTTTGATCCGGAACGGAAAGCTCTCGGTTTCAGGAGCGGACTCACAGGAAAAGTCGATATCCCCGATCTCAAAGGGAAGGTGAGCAGAAGGGAGAGAGTGGGCATGGCTGATGAAGGAATTTATGCCTATGCAGCAACAGATCAGGCATTTACTCAGGCTCATATAGACATGGATTTCCTTGAACATAACGAAGTGGGGATACTTTACGGCAACGACAGTTCTGCTAAAGCGGTAATTGAATCTGCCGACATAATGAGAGAAAAAAAAGACACGATGCTTCTTGGAAGCGGTGCGATATTTCAGGCGATGAACTCAACAGTAACGATGAATCTTGCAACGATATTCAAGCTTCGCGGAATAAATTTCACTATCAGCGGTGCGTGTGCAAGCGGTTCTCATGCGATAGGTCTTGGATATCTCATGATAAGATCGTGTCTGCAGGAGATAGTTCTGTGCGGCGGAGCTCAGGAAGTCAACCACCATTCAATGGCGAGTTTTGACGGACTGAGTGCATTTTCAACAAGAGAGTCAGAGCCGCAGAAAGCATGCAGACCGTTTGACAAAGACCGTGACGGCCTTGTTCCAAGCGGAGGAGCGGCATCACTGATACTTGAAAGTTATGAAAGTGCGGTTAAAAGAGGCGTTCCGATACTTGCTGAAGTGATCGGTTACGGTTTTTCTTCAAATGGAAGCCATATTTCTGTTCCCAATGTAGATGGACCTTTGAGGTCGCTTAATATGGCGATTAAAGATTCAGGGATAAGAATAAGTGATATAGACTATGTCAATGCACATGCAACGGCGACTCCTGTCGGTGATATGAACGAGGCGAAAGCGATAGACCTTGCTTTCGGAGATCATAAGCCTTTCGTTTCAAGCACAAAATCAATGACAGGGCACGAATGCTGGATGGCGGGAGCAAGCGAAGCGGTTTATTCAATTATTATGATGCATAACGATTTTGCCGCACCGAATATAAATTTTGTAGAACCGGGTGAAGAAGCGAAACCTTTGAGAATCATTCCTGAAGCTGTCCAGACAAAAGTTGAGACAGTTCTGAGCAACTCTTTCGGTTTCGGCGGGACAAATTCAACATTGATATTAAGGAAGTTCGTTAAATAATTTTTTTGGGAGTAAGTTATGAAAAGAGCCGAGATCATTGAGAAGATCATCAATTTTATGAGCGAAGAATTTGAAGTTGAACCGGAAGTCATCAAACCCGAAGCTGAACTGATGAAGACCCTTGACCTTGACAGTCTTGACCTTGTTGACCTTGTTGTTATCATTGAGAAAAATTTCGGTTTCAAAGTTGAAGCAAAGGACTTTGTAAACATTAAGACTTTCGGTGATTTCTTCGAATATGTATGTCAAAAGCTCAATATCACTGAGTAATTCATTTAAATGTCCGGCTGGTCTGGAAAAAGCCGCGGTGGCGGAACAGGTTATTATCTTTTCAGTCTTTTTTTAAAGGGAGGCGGGATCCATCTTGCCTATTTCATTCTCCGTTTTGTCGCTTTATATTTTATTTTTACCGCTCCGTCATCGGTAAAAAATCTCTATTTCTATTTCAGGAAAGTTCATGGTTACGGTGTTTTGAAAAGCTGTTTTTCGATCTATCTGAACTTTGTTGAACTTGGTGAATCGATAATTGACAGGATGGCTGTTGTCATGGGGATGGCTCATAAATTTGAATTCAACTTTGAAGATGAGCCCATACTGCGCAAAAGTGTTGAAAGCCCCGATGGATGTCTGATGATAAGCGCCCATGTCGGTAACTGGCAGGTTGCGCAGGCGTTTCTAAACAGATTCAGTAAAAACAGAGTGAACATCGTCATGCTCGATGTTGAAAGTGAAAAGATAAAGCAGTTCATTAAAAACGCATCGGGTGGGGAAAATGTCAACATCATTGCCATGAACAAAGAGATGGACTATCTTCTTGATCTGGTAAAAGCTTTTAAAAATAAGGAAGTTGTCTGTCTTCACGGAGATAGGTTCATTGAAGGGTCGAGAATTGCCGAAATTAATTTTATGTCGCTTAAAGCCGATTTTCCGGTCGGTCCTTTTGAACTTGCAAAGAAATTTAAAGTTCCTGCATCATTCACTTTTGTAATGAAAACGGGAAGGACAAAATACAGTTTTTATGCTACAGAGGCAAAAGTTTATGACAACCTGCCGCAGATGATGGGAGATTATTCGGCCGCACTTGAAAATGTCATGAAAAAATTCCCTCTGCAGTGGTTTAATTATCATTCTTTCTGGAAAATTCAGCAATGAAAGTTCTTCTCATTTCCGCAAATACCTGCACAGAACCGTATCCGGTATATCCTCTTGCTCTGACTTATCTTGCCACAGCTTTACGCAATGAATTCAACGGCATAGAGATTGCTGTTTTTGATGTCAACATTGATAAAGACCTTGCTGCTTTTATCTTACGGTTCAATCCCGATTTTACAGGAATAAGTCTAAGGAACATTGACAATGTTAATCTTTACCATGAAAAAAATTTCATAAATGATTATAAGAAGTTAGTTAAGATTGTAAGAGATAATTCAAAGAGTGTCATAGTTGTCGGCGGAGCCGGTTTTTCGATATACCCGAAGAAACTTTTTTCCTATCTTGATTGCGATTTCGGCGTGACAGGAGAAGGTGAAGAGGCATTCTGTAAACTTATTAATGCTGTTGACAGCATAGGTAATATCGCAGAAATTGAAGGGCTTGTTTATTTGAAAGACGGTGAAGTAAAGATCAACCCAAGGACAAATTATTATAAAGGCATATCTTTTGATATTGATGAAAAGTTGAGTGATTTCTACTGGTTAAACAGCGGGATGATGAATGTTCAGACAAAAAGGGGCTGTCCTTACCATTGTGTTTACTGCTCGTATCCTGTCATTGAGGGGAAAAAAGTGAGGATGCTTGAGCCGCATAATGTTGTTGAAACGATAAAAAGATCTGTTGAAAAAGGGCTTGATTATTTCTTTTTCACAGATTCAGTTTTTAACATGAACCCTGAATATAACAGGGAACTTGCTGAATTGATAATAAATAATGGTATAAAAGTGAAGTGGGGCGCTTATTTCAGACCGGCTGGAACAAGCTTTGAAGACCTTGAGCTTTATAAGAAAAGCGGGCTTACCCACATTGAATTCGGAACGGAATCGTTCAGCGACACGGTGCTTAAATCTTACGGCAAAGAGTTTAATTTTAATGATATTTTGAACTATACGCAGATGTGCCGGGAACTTAAGATTTACAACGCCCACTTCCTTATTCTCGGCGGATACGGTGAAACTGAAGAGACGCTCTTTGAAACTTTTGAAAGGTCAAAACTTCTTCCGTGGACTGTCTTTTTTCCGTTTATCGGAATGAGAATTTATCCTCACACGCCGCTTTATAAAATTGCACTTGATGAATCGGTGATAAGGCCGGATGATGATCTTATGGAATCAAAATACTATTTGGCAGACGGTGTTGATCTTTCAATGAAAAAGCTTAAAGATCAGGCAGTTGCAACAGGCAGAAAATGGGTTTTTCCAGATGAGGATCATTCAAAGATACTTAAAAAAATGAAAAGCCGCGGAAAACGGGGACCGCTATGGGAATTTCTCGTAAACTGAAAAACATCCGTAAAAAATGGAGCACAAGGGATGAAAGTTAGATCTGTGATATTTGATCTTGACGGAACGCTTCTTAACACCCTTGAAATGATAAAGGAATGCAACAACGAACTTTTAAGTCATCACGGCTTTCCACAAAGGGCTCTTGCCGAATACCGCCTGTTTGTAGGGTATGGAATGAGAAATCTGCTGAAAAAGGCGCTTCCTGACGGTACTTCTGATGAAATAATTGAACGGCTGGTCCCTGAAGTTATTGAGATATATCACAAAAGGGGAGCTGATATGATCCCTCCATACGAAGGAATTAATGAAATGCTCGACACTCTTGTTGGAAAAGGTGTTAAAATATCGATACTTACAAATAAAGAACACAGCTATGCCATATTAAATGCCAAAACCGCACTCAGCAATTATCATTTCGAAACAATTATAGGTGAAAGACCCGGAATGCCCATAAAACCTGACCCGTCAGGAGTATTTGAAATAGCTGAAATAACCGGAATTCCACTAACGGAAACAGTTTTTGTCGGCGACATGACAGCCGATATTTTCACCGGAAAGAACGCAGGCATTTTCACAGTCGGATGCCTATGGGGGTTTGGCGATAAAACGGACCTTGAAAATGCAGGAGCAGACCTGTTGATCGAACATCCGCTGGAACTGCTGAAAATTATCACAAATATTTGACATTTTTAAACATCGAACATTAAAATACTTAAGAAATTTAGTGAATTCAAAAAACAGGCGGTTTGTATGAAGTATTTACTTTTTCTCGTGTCAATTGCTTTTCTGGGCTGTAGTTTAGAAAAATTCTCATTTGATGATGACAATCTAAACGGCAATGATAATGATGTCTTTGATGATATTGAAAATATAGATAGTGATAACGAAGATTCCGACCTTAACGACGAAGATGCTTCAGATCAAATTGAGTTCACTGTTGATCTTGCTGAGTGGAAAAGGGTGTCAGGAGGATTTCAGTTTTATAACTACAATAACAGATCGACGGTATTTCTGAATGGAAAATATTATCTGGTCTCCATGGATAAAGTTTTCCTGTCAAGTGATGCTGTAAACTGGCAGACAATTAATATGAATGCTCCCTTTAAGTCAAGAACAAGACACAGTGCTGTTAAATTTAAAGATAAGATCGTTGTGATCGGAGACGATTTCTATTCTTCTACCGGGGATGTCTGGTATTCAGAAGATGGAATGTCCTGGGATGTCGCCTGCAGAAAATGTCCTTTCGGAACAAGGGCTGATCCGAGTGTGATAGAATTCAAAGACAAACTCTGGATTATTGGTGGAATATTGAAATACTCAATTTATCCGACAGATATATGGTCAAGCAGTGATATGATAAACTGGGAACAAGTCGTTGAACAGGCTCCTTTCGGGGAATTTATTTCTCAGGAACTTATTCTGCATAACAATAAACTCTGGCTGCTTGGAATGAATAAGGACGAAACAAAAACCAGTTTGTGGAGTTCTCCAGATGGAATAAACTGGGATTGTATTTCAGATGCTCTCCCTTTTGAGGTTCGTAAAAAACCGGGATTTTTTTCATGGAAGGGAAAAATTTGGGTTGCAGGCGGCTTTCATTATGGTGATGTGGTTTATAAAAATGATGTCTGGTCGTCAGAAGATGGTCTCAACTGGACAAAAACCGGGGATTTCGGTGAATTTGCCGGACGCGCAGGATTTTCTGCAGTTGTAAAAGAAGATGAAATCCTTTTGGTGGGTGGTTACGGAGAAAAAACAGGCAGTCTTCAGGAAGTGATATATTCTGAAGATGGGAAGAAATGGAAATTAAAATGGAGATCACAATCTCTTCCCGGCAGATTTGGGCATACGGTTACATTGTTTAAAGACAAATTCTGGTTAATTGGCGGAAGGGTAAGGTATTCTGAGGACAACATTGTTCAAAACAGTATTTATTCATCTTTGGACGGTACAAAGTGGGATCTGGTGTCAGATGAGGCGCCTTTCGGTTTCAGAATGGATCATGCCGCTGTAGTTTTTAAAGATAAGATATGGGTGTTAGGAGGGAATTATTATTCAGAAGACAGTTTCCAGGGAGATGTGTGGAGCAGCGGGAATGGAGTTGACTGGAAGAAGGAGGTGGATACTGCTCCTTTTGATGGATCAACTGTTCAGGAAGCATATGTTCACAATGATGAAATTACCGTTGTAGCTAATGAGAAGAACAGTTATGGAGAATACTTCTGGCATTCACCGGATGGCAAAAACTGGAGAAAAGGTGTTTCAAAATATTTTATCAAATGCAACAACAGCAAAATAGTTGTTCATGAAGGAACGCCTTATCTGATCGGGGGATGTAACGCAAAATATTGTGGCAATGAGGTGTTCAGGAAGGAAGAATCCGGAGACTGGGTCAAATTGGAAACAGAAAATATTTTTACTCCGCGATGTAAGCACGGACTTGTTTCGTCAGGCGGCTATTTGTGGGTGATCGGCGGTTCGGATGGAGATGATCTTAATGATGTCTGGTATTCTAAGAACGGGAAAAGATGGTTCCAGGCTGAAGACGGAGGTTTTGAGCCGCGGGCATATTTTGCCTCTTCTTCACATAACTCAAAGCTATGGGTGTTCGGAGGATTTGAATACAATCAGAACATGAGTGTATTCGGTGATGTGTGGGTTTCTCAGATAGAGACAGAAGATATTAAGGAAACCGCAGCAGACACTGAAACAGAAAATAAAGAATTTTCAGATGTTGAGTGGTCGTTCGCAGGTAGAAATGTCGTTCCCGGAAGATACGATCATGCTTTTCTTAAGACACACGATGGTTTTTACATAATCGGCGGTGTGGAAACACAGGAAATGATAGAGATCGTAAATTCTGTCATTTTTTCGGAAAATGGAATGGAATGGAGCACTCAATCATCAAATTCGACAGCAATGAATAAAAAAGGTGTCGCATATGTTTATTTTAAAAAAAAGATATGGGGAATAGGTGGAAAATCAGAAGATTATTCACATTATCAGAGTGTAATTAATGAAATAATCGTTTCTAATGGAAAACAATGGGATATTGCAGTGGAAAATCCTCAACTTGTGCCGAGATATAATCACAAAGCTGTAGTTTTTAAAGATAAGATCTGGGTTGTAGGCGGTTTCGATTCTGATGGGAACGGATTGAATGATGTCTGGAGTTCTGAAGACGGAATAAACTGGAAAAGAGAAGTTGCTCACGCTGAGTTCAGAGGTAGAGGAAGTCATGGACTTTATGTTTTTAAAGAAAAAATATTTATGATAGGCGGACTGAGGAATTACTGGGATGATGGTGTTTCAGAAGTATGGTCTTCGGAGGACGGTATTCGCTGGGAAAGAGACTCTTACGCTCCTTTTTCTCAAAGGAGTATGTCTGCTTCTGCAGTTGCATCTGGAGCACTATGGGTTTTCGGTGGTAAAGATAAAAGCGGTTATTTAAATGATCTTTACTACTCTTTTGACGGCAGAAACTGGAAAAAAGCTGAATGCAGTTATCCTGTAAAACCTAAAGTGGGATCAGTTATGTTAGGAGATGGGACAAGGCTCTGGCTCAGCGGAGGATATGAGCAGCAAAGTTCAATCAGCCTTGAGCAATTATTCTACACTGATCTTGTTATCAAAGACTGGTAATCTTATAAATTTAAGAATCTATCTCATCCCTGAATTCACTGGGAGTTTTGCCGGTCATTTTCTTGAATATTGTATTGAATGATGATTTTGATTTGAAGCCGGAATCGTAGGCGATTGCAAGTATGGTGTGGTGTTTCCTCTGAGGGTCTTTCATGAGCTCGATGACTTCATTGATTCTGTAGTTATTGACATAGGTATAGAAATTGTTGTCAAATCCGCTGTTGATGACCTGTGAAAGGTGGTGCGGCTGCATCTCGAGCTGTTCGGCGAGTTTTCTGATGCTGAGTTCATTGTCAAGATAAGGTTTTTCATTTTTCATATATTTTTCAAGAGTCTCTTTGTAAAAATCCATATCCTCTTCGCTTAGACTGCTTGATGCATATTTGGATTCAAGTTCCTCGCTTATCTGCTTGATTTCCTCTTCAGTCTCAGTTATTCTGTCGCTCAGCTCCTCATTCTTTATTTTCATTCTCTTGATTTTTCTGTTGACCGGAATGTAGATAATAATTCCGGCCGCGATCAGCATAAGCAGTCTGAAGAGAATATGCTGGTGGAATGCCGGTTTCTGAATTATTGAGAGTTTCTCGGTTCTTTCATTCCAGTTGCCGTCCATATCAGAAACACCTACTTCAAAAACATACTCTCCGGGATTAAGGTTCATATATTCAGCAGTTCTTGATCTTTCAACATAGATCCAGTCTTTATCAAACCCTGTGAGTCTGTATCTGAACTTTATTTTTTCAGGGGTTGAAAAGAACGGAGCGGTATATTCCATCCGGATCTTGGAAGCTCCGGGGTCAAGAGTTATATTTGAGCTGTTTCCCGCATTTTTTCCGTCAACAGTAACAGAGGTTATTACAGGTTGAGGAACAACAGGAATTTCTTTTTTCACTGAAGGATCCATCACAGCTATCCCTTTTATTGTCGGGAACATCAGCCGTCCGTCGCGAGTTTTGAGAGCAGCTTTCTGAAATCCGCCGTTGCATTCGTTTGAAGGCATTCCGTCTTTCCATGAAAAGACTTTTGATATAATGCCGGATATTTTCTTATCAGCGAAATCAAGCAGATCTTTTTTACTGACATAAAAAAGACCTTTGTTGGAACTCATCCAGAGATTGTCTGCGTCATCTTCAATCACAGAGTAGATCGTATCATCGAAAAGACCGTTCTCTTTTCTTACATTGGATATTTTTCCATCAGGAGTTATAATATTTATGCCGTTATCAGTGCCGGCCCATATTATATCAGAACTGTCTATATATATTGATGTAACCTTGTTGTCGCTAAGTCCGTTGTCAGTATCTAAAACAGTAAATTCGTTGTCTTTCATTTTAACTATTCCGGCACCATCGGTTCCAAGAAGCAGTATCCCTTTGCGATCCTTTGTAATTGACCACACAGTTCTGTTTTTTAAGATTCCTTCCCTTGTGAAAGTGTTGAATTTACCGTTTTTGTATATCGCGAGAGAATGGTTGTATCCACCGAGATAGATGGTTCCCTCACTGTCTTCAAAGATCGAAACGATAGTATTCATTTCAAGCCCGTCTTTTTGACCGTAATGGGATATCCTGCCGTCTTTTTCAATAATATCAAGACCTGTTCCATACGAACCGATCCATATTCTGCCGGTGCTGTCTTCGTGAATGGCTCCGGGAATGTCACCCGAAAGACCGTTTGACGAATCAATTATTTTAACCGTTCCGTCAGGACTGATTATGTTAAGTCCCTTGCCGTAAGTTCCGGCATAAATGTTCCCGTTCGAACTTTCCATAAGGGCAAAAATTACATTGCCGCTAAGTCCGTTGCCTGAAGATATCGAACTGAAAACCCCTTTTCTGAAAAGGTTTATACCGCCGCCGAAAGTTCCGGCCCACATATTGTTCTCTCTGTCTTTGAAAAGAATCCTGACAATATCGGATGTGAGACCGGCATCCTTGCCGAAATTTGATATTCTGTCTTTATCAATAACCGAGATGCCTCCACCGACCGTTCCAATCCATATTTTTCCTGAGCTATCTTCAGAAATTGCAAAGACTCTGTCGGATGCAAGCCCGTTTTTTTTGTTGTATACAGTGAACCTTCCATCTCTCATAACAGCAGCTCCGGAGTCACTTGTTCCTATCCAGAGTTGGTTCAGAGAGTCGAAAAATATGTTTCTTATCTTTTCTTCCGGAAGACCTTCGCTGATGCCGAAACGGGTCACAGTGTCTTTGCTGATGGCATACAGCCCTTCATCTGTTGCAACATAAAGTGTGCCGTCGGGAGATACTGCCATGTCATGTATGAAGGAATCGGGCAGAAAACCGTTCTTGGAAAAAGGGGTTATCACGGAGTCCTGCATTACAGATATCTTTCCGCCGAATGTGCCCAGATATAGTTTGTCACCCATTTTTACGATGGATGTTACAGTATTGGATGTAAGACCTTCATCTACAGAAAACTGCTTAAAATTCTCCCCGCATTTTTTAACTATACCGCCATTTCGCAGACCGATGTAAAGACATTCATCATCAGATTCCTGTATTGCAAGAATGACATTGCTTTTAAACGCAGGCAGAGCATATTTGTCATAAATTTTAAAAGATGAACCGTCAAATTGGACAAGACCTTCAGCAGTTCCTATCCAGATGAATCCTTTTGAATCCTGAAAAATGCTGTAGATCGAGTTTTGAGGAAGTCCCTCGTCAGAGCTCCAGCTTCTGTGTATGAAATTCCTGAAGGTACCGTTGATATCGGCACTGACAGTTGAAAACAGCAATAAATATATGATCAGTAAAATCGTTCTCATTTTATCACAACACACACAATTAATCCAATGGATGTTACCTTATTAATTTTTTAAAATCAAGCACGGCAATTATCTTGCATGGATTTTTAATGAATGGTATAATAAAAAGCATTTCATGGAGATTCCCTCATGACTCGAAAAATAAATATCCTCGTAGTGGAAGATGACAGGATAAACCAGATGGTCCTTTGCAAGATGCTTCAATTGAAGGGAATTACAACGGCATGTGTACCTGACGGGTTTGAAGCTCTGAGATATTTCAGTGAACATGATGACATTGATATCGTGTTGATGGATATTCAGCTTCCGGGAATGGACGGCATTGAAACTACCTCCAAAATAAGGAAAATAGATGAATCGAGGGGGAAAAAAACCCCTGTAGTGGCACTTACGGCATATTTTAATGCAGGAGAGGGAGATCTCCTTTCAATGGGATTTGATGACTGTGCCGTAAAACCTGTTGACTACGAACTTCTTTTGGAGCTGATAAGGAAATATATTCCGGCAAGCTGAAATTAACATAAATTATTTAAAAAATTTTATTGAATAGATATAAGTTTATAGTATATTTAGGGCAGAGTGTCGTGATCGGAGGAAAAGTATGAGGTTCTCTAAACGGATCAAGGGTTTGATTTTTCTATTAGTTGCTTGCGCTTCCCTGAGTCTTTTTGCTGAAACACTTGTGGTAATGGATATTGCTGACAGGACAGGCAAGATACACCCAGATGTTGTAAAAGGTTCCAAGGAATATGTTATTAAACTGTTAAACAGTGTCGGAAAATATACCGTTATCGAAGATTCTTCTGTTACTGATGCAAGAAAGAGGTCAAAGGAATGGGTATCCTGCAGTCAGATGGACTGTCAGATAGAAATAGGTAAAGCGTTCAAGGCTGATGTTGTTGTTGTTCCGACCGTTGAATATTTTGCAGGTATATTCACCCTGACCGTCAATTACATTTATGTTGACGGAAAAAGAAAGGTCGAAGCAGGAGCAACAGATTTTAACGGTACTGCAGCCGGTATGAAAAATGCACTCGATACAGTCGTTTCCATGATTCACGGTAAAAAAATAGAACAGCCTGTATTTGTTGAGAAAAATGAAGATCTTGAAAAGTATAAAGCTGAAAATTTCAAGGAGGCTCCTAAAAAGGAATATGTTGTTCCTGTTGAGCCCATGCTTGTACCGATACCTCCTAAAATACTGCCCGGCGGAGTTGAATTCACATCCAGTCTGAGCGGTGTCAGGGCCACCGTTGATATCGGTTCACCGAATTCATCATCATGTCTTGTTCCATGTAAAATAAAAGACCTCAATCCCGGCATGCATACAGTTCGTTTCGAATTGAAAGGTTATACGACAAAGGACGAATCCTTTGAGATTAAGCAGAACGAAACAGCAAAAAGGGGTGTTTCTCTAACACCTGTCATAAAAAGTCTTGAAGAGATTAACAACGAGCTTATTCAGGCGGCAAAGGAAGGGAAGCAGAAGCTCGTTAAAGAACTTCTCGAAAAAGGTGCCAGTGTGAATTACCATGATGCGGCAGGGCTCAGTCCGCTTCTTATTGCCGCATTAAGCGGTAACAGGGAGCTTGCCGGTTATCTTTTCGGAAGAGGGGCAAAATTTTCTTCTGTTGAAGCCGGAACTTTGATGTATGTTGCTGTTGAAAAGAATGATGCGTGGATAGCTTCTCTTGTCGGAAGGAACAAGTCAGATCTCAATATTACATTTGACAAAGGCAGGACGATCTTATGGTATGCAGCACAGAAAGAAGCATGGGATGTTTTTGACGAATTTGTAAAGAGCGGTATAAACCTCGGCATAAAGGATTCAACGGGAAGCACAATAATATCATGGGCTATGGAAAGCGGAGCTTCAAATGTCATAGACAGATTCAACAAGCTCGGCATCAAAACTGTTCCGCCTGATGTTGACAGACTGGTTAAACAGGCTGTAACTAACGAAGATATTGACAGATTGAGCTCGCTTGTTCTTATGAAGCCCAATCTGAATGCTGTGTATGAGGATGGACTTACTCTTCTGTGGTATGCTTCGATAAAGAAAAGAACTGATATAGTGGCAACACTTTTAAAAGGCGGCGCAAATGCAAATGTTGCAGACAAGACAGGCAGGTCACTGCTTATGTACTGCATTGAGACACGCCGTTTTGAAATAGCAAAACTTCTCAAGACTTACGGTGCTGTGCTTAAGAACGAAGATGGTGTGAAGCTTTTACAGAAAGGTCTCGTAATAGGTGACAGCCAGCTCATTCAACTCCTGGTTCAGCTTAATGTCAATGTGAACATTAAATTCCCTGATGGCCTGAGTGCTTTATGGATCGCTGCTTTCACGAACAACCGTGAGATAATAGAGGTTCTTGCCGATGCAGGAGCCAACCTCAACATAAAGGACAAGAACGGCAAAACTGTTCTCATGTGGTCTGTTGAGAACGACAGGAAGGAAGTCGCCAACATCCTCATAACAAGAGGTGCCAACATCAACCTTATGGATGATACCAAGAAAACGGCTCTTATGTCGGCTGTAATTGCCGATAAACCGAGAATGGTCCATATGCTTGTGAAGAACGGAGCGAAGATAGACCTTAAAGATGCTGAGGGAAACTCCCCGATGCTTGTCGCTTCGGCAAGAGGAAATGCAGGACTGGTAAAGCTGTTCCTTGAGAATGGTGCTTTCGTGAACGGAGTTGACGGAAATGGAAATACCCCTCTTGCGATATCGCTTCACAAGAATTTTGATGATATAACAATGCTTCTTCTTGATAAAGGAGCTGATATCAATAAACAGAACAATGCCGGTGAATCTCCATTGATGATCGTAGCAAGAAAAGGGCAGATGCGTTTTGTGAAGATCTTTGTTGAAAGAGGTGCCGTTATTGATTCGGCCGATCAGAATGGTGATACTGCACTTATTCATGCAAAGAGAGAGAACAGGAGAGAAGTGGTGTTCTACCTTCTGAGCAAGGATGCGGTCATTGAAAAAAGAAGCGAACAGGATGAATTGATGGCTTTCGGTACACTTAACAGCTATCATGATATAGTTTCAAATCTTATATCAAGGACCATTTCGGTCAACCGCCGTTTCACAGACGGTCTTTTTCCCCTTTATTATGCAGTACGGAATGGTGACAGCCAGATGATAGATATTCTTCTTGCGGCTGATGCGGACCTCGAGCAGAGAGATAAGGATGGAGAGACAGTCCTGCTTTATGCCTCGGCAAAAAGAGAAGAGCATGTCGTTGTCAATCTTATTAACAAAGGTGCGAACATCGCAGTTACGGACAAACAGAAAAGCACTCCGCTTATGATAGTTGCCGGCAGGGGGTTTGCACAGGCGGTAAAAGCACTTATTGACAAAAAGGCGGATGTGAATGCCAAGGATGATAAAGGCCGTACTGCACTTGTCAGGGCTAAGTTCACAGGTAATTACAACATTGTGGACATGCTTAAAAGAGCCGGTGCATACGAATGACGGCGGCATCATTCAAAGAGACCGGGATAAACACAGATCTTGTAAAAGCCCTGGAGACCCAGTCCATTACAGAACCTACTGATATACAGATCAAGGCAATTCCTGAACTCCTCAAAGGTATTGATGTGATAGGATGTTCCGAAACAGGTACAGGCAAGACCCTTGCATATCTCCTTCCGCTTTTGATGAGAATAGATCAGCAGAAAATATCCAATCAGGCAATAATACTTGCCCCCACACATGAACTTGCGATACAGATATTCAGAGAGATCGAAAAGCTTGTAACGGCAGGTGGATTGAAGATCACTTCGGCTCAGTGCATCGGCGGAGCGAACATAAACAGGCAGATGGATAAACTTAAAAAAAAACCTCATATAATCGTAGGTTCTGCCGGAAGGATACTTGAACTTATAACAGCAAAAAAGATAAATCCTGATATCGGGACGCTCATAATTGATGAAGCTGACAGAATGCTTGACGACGATAATTTCGATCTTCTTTTAAGACTTGTCAGAACACTTGTAAAAACAGCAAGACAGACCATTCTTTTCTCGGCATCTATCGGAAGCGAAACGATTAAAAGGGCCAAAGCTGTCACAAAAGACTCAGTGTTCATAAAAACTACTCAGAAAATTGAAATAAATCAGAATCTTGAACATATTTATATTGAATGTGATCAAAGGGACAAGATCCTGTTCATCAGAAAATTCTATGCCGCTTTTAACGATAGAAAGGCACTCGTTTTCGTCAATAACGATGCGGTTGTTGCTGACCTGTCTGAAAAACTGTCTTATCACAATCTTTCGGTTTCGGCAATTCATGGAAGATTTAAAAAATTTGAGAGAAAGACTGCTCTTGAAAATTTCAGAAAAGGGTCAACCAGGTTTTTGATAAGTTCTGATATATCAGCAAGGGGTCTTGATGTGAAAGACATTGATTTTATTATAAATTTTGATATGCCTGAAGAATCTCTCGACTATCTTCACAGAGCAGGGAGAAGTGCACGGGCAGGAAAAAAAGGGACATCTGTATCTTTTGTTACACCATTTGAGCTTAAACTGCTTGAGAAACATTCAAAACATTTTAAATTTGAGATCAGGAATGCTTTCTTCCGTGACGGGAAACTTTCAGTTAAGACAAAACAAGATGCATGAAAGAGCGTTATAAGTATATTTTTCTTCTCACTTTTCCTGTGACACTCCTTTTGTCAGGACTGATAATCGCCCCTTTTTCTGAAATAGCCGACGGACTGATGAATATAATAACTGCATCAAGTGTTCTTCTTACTGATCACCTTGCTGTCGGAGGGCTGGGGGCTTCACTTGTAAATGCGGGTCTTTGCAGTCTTGCCGCTGTAGTGATGATAATTGTCCTGAAACTTGATGTGAACGGTCCTTTCATAGCGACAGTTTTTACTATCTGCGGCTTCGCTTTTTTCGGTAAGAACATTTTTAACATCTGGCCGGTATTCATAGGTGTCTGGCTTCATGCTGCATATTTGAAGACAAAATTCAGGAACTATCTCATTGTTGCACTTTTCGGTACAACGCTTGCACCGATGGTAAGCTTTCTTGCCTTCGGATCAGGCTTAAACCCTTCAATATCAATTCCTGTCGGGATCTTTTTCGGGATACTTACCGGCTTTGTTCTTCCTCCTCTTGCTTCCCACACGCTCCGGTTTCACGATGGTTACAATCTATGCAACACCAGTTTCACAGGAGGACTGATAGGATCATTTTTTGTTGCAATACTCAGAGGTTTTGAATTGGAAGTAAAGCCTGTCGAGATAATATCTTCAGAATATTCAGGTTTTTTCATTGTTTTTTTAAATGTTTTTTTTGTGCTTCTCATAGTCACAGGTTTTATCATTTCAAAACTGCTCCCGGAAAAATATATTGATGAAGAAGGCGAGACCATTGTTAATCTCTCAGCATTTCAAGCATTGATAAACATATACAAATCATCAGGTAGGCTTGTGAGTGATTTCGTAAGGATAGGTAGCTTCGAAGCAGTCATGATAAATATGGGAATAATGGGTATTGCATCGTCCGTCTTTGTCGTTTTGCTCGGCGGAACATTCAACGGTCCGGTTATAGGCGGAATACTTACGGTCGTAGGATTTTCCGCATACGGTAAACATTTGAAAAACTGTATTCCTATATTTTTCGGAGTTTTTCTTGCATCTTTGATACAGGTATGGGAGACAAACGCAACGAGAGTTATAATGGCCGGTCTTTTCGGTGCTACACTTGCTCCTATTGCCGGTCAGTACGGTGTTCTTGCCGGTATTGCAGCAGGTTTTTTCCACCTTTCGATAGTTATGAATGTGATTGTTCTTCACGGAGGGGTCAACCTTTACAACAACTGCTTTTCAGGGGGATTTGTTGCGGCTTTTCTTGTTCCCCTCATTGATGCTTTGAAAAAAAGGAGATAAGAATGCGTTATGAAGTGAAAAAGATCACAAAAATGATCGATGAAGTGCTCACTTTTTTCATTTACAACTACAACTCCTGTGCAAAAGTCGATCTTATCTGTCAGGAAGACGGATACCGGATCGGATTTGATTTTCCGGGTTTGCAGATCTCAGATGAAGAGATTATCAGGATAAAAAAACTTCTTAAAGCAAAAAGAGATCCGTCACTTGCCAACTATTACTGGCAGCTTACCGGTGAAATGGAAGATGATGCTGAACTTCCCCTTATCGCGATGATGGCTGACAAGATTGATGTCAAAAAGGACGAGACAGGGGTAAAACTCATTGTTTTCAGAAAAAAGATCGATTGAACGCTTGACTTTTCATTAAAAACATAGTAAACAAGTATGAAAACTATGGATTGCTCATGGGGAGAACGATGAAAGAGATGATTTTTGATTCAATGCTGAGGCTTGTAGGGAAGACGCCGCTTGTGAGACTTAACGGAATAAGCCGTGAAACAGGTTCTGAGGTGATAGGGAAGATCGAATATTTCAATCCTATGTCAAGCGTCAAAGATCGAATTGCCCTTGCAATGATCGAAGACGGTGAGAAAAGGGGTGTGCTCAGTAAAAATGTAACCATTGTTGAGCCGACAAGCGGTAATACCGGTGTCGGACTTGCGTTTGTATGTGCTGTTAAAGGATACAGACTTGTTCTCACGATGCCTGATACGATGAGCATCGAAAGAAGAAAACTGCTCAAAATACTTGGTGCAGAACTGGTTCTCACTCCCGGTGAAAAAGGGATGAAAGGTGCTATTGAGGCGGCTGAAAAAATGGTTGCGGAAAATCCGTGGCATGTTATCCTCCAGCAGTTTGCAAATCCTGCAAATCCTGAAATTCATACAAGAACCACAGCCGTTGAGATATTGAACGACTGCAACGGGCATATTGATATTTTTGTTGCAGGTGTGGGTACCGGCGGAACAATAACAGGTGTCGGAAAAGTTCTGAAAGAGAAAAATCCTGATGTTTTAATAATAGCAGTCGAACCTGATGACTCGCCTGTTTTAAGTGGCGGAACCCCCGGACCTCACAAACTTCAGGGGATCGGAGCAGGTTTTGTTCCGGCAATTCTTGATAAAGGCGTCATTGATGAAGTGATCAGAGTTACAACAGATCAGGCGTTCTCAGAAGCCAGAAAGATCGCAAGAGAAGAAGGTGTTTTCTGCGGAATTTCATCGGGTGCTGCACTGTCAGCCGCAAGAACTGTCGCTTCAAGACCTGAAAACAAGGGAAAAAGAGTTGTTGTAATAATCCCGGACACAGGAGAAAGGTATCTCTCAACTGCACTTTTTGAGTGAGGTATTATGAAAATATCGACAAAAGTGCGTTACGGAATGAGGGCGATGATCGAGCTTGCAAGAAGGAACAATGATGCTCCGGTAATGCTTGGAATCATTGCAAAAAATCAGGATCTGAGCGAAAAATATCTTGAACAGCTTTTCACTCTTCTTAGAAATGCAGGACTCGTAAAAAGTGAAAGAGGAAGCAAAGGCGGTTACAGACTTGCAAGAGAAGCCGCTGAAATCACAGCCTATGACATTTTTACAGCAATGAACGGACCTCTTGAACTTGTTGAATGTGTGAACGGGAAAATCTGCATAAGAAACAGAGCATGCGAAACAAAAGAGATTTGGACAGATCTGACAGACTTAATTCAAAGATACCTGCAATCAAAAACGCTTGCAGAGCTTATTTATGAAAGAGAAAACGGAGGCACTTATGTTATATGACAACATTTCCAAAGATAATATAATTGAGCTTCTCTCATTGACAGATAAGTCTGAGATTGAAGCTCTTTATGCGGCGGCTTATGCTGAAAAGCTTAAACACAGTGGAAAAAAAGTATTTTTCAGAGGTCTGATCGAATTCAGCAATATCTGTGCAAAGGATTGTTTTTACTGCGGTATCAGGAAGTCAAACAAAGAAACCCAAAGATATATGCTTTCAATGGATGAGGTTCTTGAAGCGACAACATTTGCCTATGAGCAGGGTTACGGTTCTGTCGTTCTTCAATCGGGTGAAAGAGAGGATTCTGAGTTTGTAAGATTTGTCGAAAAAGCACTTCACGAAATAAAGAAGATCGGAAACGGTGCGCTTGGTGTGACGCTTTCAACAGGTGAGCAGACTGAAGAGGTCTATAAAAGATGGTTTGATGCCGGAGCTCACAGATATCTTTTGAGAGTTGAAACGACAAACAGAGAACTTTACAAGAAACTTCATCCTGCCGATCACAGTTTTGATAGAAGGGTTGAATGTATTAACACAATGAAAAAGCTTGGATATCAGGTGGGAACCGGCGTGATGATCGGACTTCCGGGACAAACCATTGAAGACCTTGCAGATGATGTACTGTTTTTTAAAGAATCAGGAGTTCACATGATAGGGATGGGTCCGTTTATTCCGCATCATCAGACTCCGCTTGCCGATTCAATCCCTGATTTTGAAAACATTAAAGATGACCAGCTTGAGCTTGGACTGAAAATGATCGCAGTTACCCGTCTTGTGCTGAAAAATGTCAATATTGCTTCCACCACAGCTTTGCAGGCACTCAGTGAAACAGGAAGAGAACTCGGTTTACAGGCAGGAGCCAACATAATCATGCCGAATCTCACTGACACAAAATATCGTTCAAGTTACCAGCTTTACGACAACAAACCATGTCTCAACGAAAATGCCGGAATGTGTCGCGGCTGTCTTGAAATGAGAATAAAATCAATTGGCGAAGAGATCGGCTACAACCAGTGGGGCGATTCACCAAAATTCAAAGAGGAAAAGAATTAGCCCATATCTTTAATGGGCAGAAATCCATGTCCGTAAACTTCATTTGTTTCAAATATGACGATGAATGCTTTAGGATCGAGTTTTTTGAGATAGTCTTTTAAAAAAGCGGTTTCTCTTCTGCTGACTGTTGTAAAAATTATTTTTCTTTCGTCGTCATGGAACATTCCTTTTGCAGGAATGATTGTTCCTCCCCTTTTCATGTCAACCAGCAGTTTTGTTTTGATTTCCTCATACTTGTCTGAAATAATAAATATCCCTTTGTAAAATGAAGCCCCTTCAAGAGTTGTGTCTAAAGTTTTGGATGAGGCATAGTTTGCTATAATTGCATAAATGATCATTCTTAAAAACTGCGTTTCAGGATCTATCAGCCACAGTACCGCGGCACCTCCAAAAATTATAATAGCATTTGTGAAGAGTATTGTTTTTCCTGTTGAGAACTTGAATTTTGCATACATAACCTGTCCAATTATGTCAACTCCGCCAGTTGTTGCCTTAGCTTTAAAGATAAGACCGATTCCAGCTCCAATGAGAGTTCCTCCAACAAGACAGCTAATGAACATATCATCGCTTAACTTAATCTCAGGCCAGAAATAGTGCATTCCATCATTAAAAAATGAAAGAAGGGCCATTCCAATTACAGTTTTAACTCCAAATCGCGGTCCAAGAATTTTCACACCAATGATAAGTAAAGGGATGTTTAATATCATAGTAAGAATTCCAACAGGAAATCCTGTCAAATGAAAAACAACAGTGCTTATTCCAAAGAGTCCTCCGGGAATAATTTTGTGAGGAATGAGAAAAAAGTTATATCCAGCCGCTGCAATAAGAGCTCCTTCAATAATCATAAAATAACTTTTAAACCATTCTTTAGAAAAAAGCTTGTCTTTGAAAATCATTTTCTTTTCCTATAAACAAATTAACTCAATTGATTATATTGAAGTTTGTTAAACAATCCAATTGAAAAAACAAAAATTGTTTTTAAAAAGATAACAGTTATATTTCGATGGTGTTTTGTGGAGGAGGTATGTATTTAAAAAGAATTGGTGAAAATGCCAAAAACGGAATAAAACCGACAAAAAACGAAGCGGTTGAGTTTTTAAGTCTTGCTGCTGAATACTTTAATGAAATTATTTATTTAGGCGGAACTCTCAGGAATCATTTCAGGGGAAACAGAATTTCGACCTGCACAATAATTAATGCAAAAAGCGGCAAATGTTCTGAAAACTGCCGGTTCTGTGCCCAGAGTGCTCATCACAGTTCAAATATTGAAACATGGGAATTAAAAGAAAAAGAGGCGATCGTCGAGCATGCAAAAATTGATGCTCCATTTGGAAGTTATTACGGGATTGTCACTTCAGGCAGAGGCCTTGAAGCAAAAGACGTGGTTAAAGTTTCTGAAACTATTGAATATTTTAAGCAGACAGGAACTCCTCAGAAAATTTGCGGATCACTGGGGATCTTATCTTTAGAAGAGCTTTTAAAATTGAAAAGAGCGGGACTTGAAAGGTTTCACCACAATCTTGAAGTTTCAAAGAACTTTTTTCCAAATCTCTGCACAACTCACACATGGGAAGAGCGCAGAGAGACTATTGAAAACGCTAAAATTGCAGGATTATCGCTGTGTGTCGGTGGAATTTTCGGAGTAGGGGAATCAGTTTCAGATAGAGCCGACCTTCTTTTTGAGATTGCTGAATGCGATCCCGATTCTGTTCCGCTTAATTTTCTAGTTCCTATTCCCGGAACTCCGCTTGAAAACCAACCACTTTTTCCACTTTTTGAAGCAGTTAAAATAATAGCTCTCACAAGACTCATCATGCCTTCAAAAGATATAAAGATCGGGGGTGGCAGAGTTGAAATATTTAAAGAAAATCAATCACTTCCATTTCTTGCCGGAGCAAGTTCCATCATCACAGGACAGCTTCTGACCGTCAAAGGGATTACCCCTCAGGATGATATAAGGCTTTTAAATTCACTTGGGCTTGAAAGAGATCTGTGAAGTTTGGTATCATTTTCATTTTTTTTGACACTTAAAATTCATCGGATAGAATCTCAAGGCGAGAAGTTCAATTAAATTTGGAACCTTTTCAGATTTTTTAACCTCAAAAAAAAGGAGAACAACATGACAAAATACCGTATTGCATGGCTGCCGGGTGACGGTGTCGGTAAGGAAGTTATGGAAGCCGCAAGAATAGTTCTTGACGGTCTTAAATTGAATGCAGAGTATATTCACGGTGATATCGGCTGGGAGTTCTGGTGTAAAGAGGGTGACCCATTGCCCAAAAGAACAACCGACATGATGAAAACGACAAGTTGCGCCCTTTTCGGAGCGATCACATCAAAACCGCAAAGAGAGGCAAAAGAGGAACTTATTCCTGAACTCAAGGATAAAGGGCTCACATATTTCTCGCCTATTGTAAGACTTCGTCAGGAATTTGACCTTTACTGCAATGAAAGACCCAATGTAGCAATTCCGGGATGTCCGCTTAATTTGAAGGACAATATAAACATTACCGTTTTCCGTGAAAATACAGAAGGAAGCTATGCAGGTGTTGAATTCGGTCCGGTAACGGATGACCTCAAGAAGGCAATGCTTAAAGATGCTCCGAAAATGAAGGCGTTCATGGATACGCCGAATGATGATATTGCAATTTCAACAAGAATAGTCACAAGAAATGGTGCTGAAAGGATAATCCGTTCCGCTTTCAAACATGCAGACAAATTCAACAGAAAGAGTGTGACACTTGTTGAAAAGCCGAATGTTTTGAGAAAGACAGGCGGACTTATGACCGAAGTTTTTGAAAAAGTTGCAAAGGAATATCCCCATATCGACAGCTGGTTTGACAATGTTGACGCAATTGCAATGTGGCTTGTAAAATCACCTGAAAAATATGAAGTGCTTGTTGCCGAGAACCTTTTCGGTGACATTATCAGCGATCTTTGCGGACAGCTTGTAGGCGGTCTCGGATTTGCACACAGTGCCAATATCGGTAAAGATTATGCAGTATTTGAGCCGGTTCACGGAAGTGCACCCAAATATGAAGGGATGTACAAGGTCAACCCGATGGCGACGCTCCTTGCCGCAAAAATGATGTGCACATACCTCGGCGAACACGAAATGGCAGCAAAGATCCAGAAAGGTATTGAAGAAACTGTAAAAGAAGGCAAAGTTGTAACTTATGACCTTGGTGGAAAGGCGAAGACTCTTGAAGTTGCTCACGAAGTTCTTAAGAATGCTCTGAAATAAGTTCTTATAAATCCTTGAATTAATTCAGATAACTTTCAATCCACATGCGGTAGCTTGCAATATAAGGTCCGTCAAAAGTGTATGAAGAAACAGGTTCAGTTGCTGTGCTGAATGACTCGTTGCCTATTGATTTTCCAAACTTTAAAGGATATTCAATTGCCGAACTGCTGCCTATAGTATAATAAAATCCTGTTCCGGCAGGCATATAAAAAGCAAAAAGATAATATTTCCCTGATGTTATCTGCAAACTCATTCCTACAGGACCATAATATCCGTTTGATCCTACCGAAATAACACTACGGTAAACTCTTGTAAATCCCCCTGATTCTGCAGCACCTTCATATACAGCAAAAGGAACATTAATTGCACCTGAAGGGGATTGGAGATGAATTTTAAAATCAGTCACAACGGCATTATGTGTAGCCTGAACATACATGCCTTTAAAATATGCTGTCGTGTTGGAGTTATAGAAAGTTTCAGCGTCAACTGCTATGTATTCCTGAGAAGATTGAGGCGTGTTATAACATTTTGCACTTGTAGATCCGTCTTTCCCGCAGTAGGGAGTAACCATGGATATGGAACAGTCGGTCTCAAAAGTCCATTCGGTACAGCCGTGAATTGCATTGGTCGTGCATTTTTCAACAGTATTCCCGTCACACTGCTTGTTGTTGAGAGTACATTCATTAACACAGTTGTTCACACATTCGGTAACGCCGTTGCTCGTTTCGCAGTCCTTGTAATCACAATCAGTAACAGCCTCCCATGCAAGACATCCGTATGCATCGGCGGCACAGTTCTCGATCCAGTTATTGTTGCATCTCTTGTTATTTAGAGCGGGACAAAGGTTGTTGCAGATACAGATCTCGGTGCCTGTGCTTCCTGTGTTAAAGAACATGTTGTAGTTAGAAAGACCCTTGTTCGTCCCCGGAATTGACGGGAGAAGGGGATACGAATCGGTGAGCGCTGTTCCGCCGAGTGTATTCCCGAAAGTAGTTGTATGTGACACGAAAGGATTGAAAAAACCGTCATAATTTGCGTAATATGAATTCATCGTGTCGGCCCATGCAACTCCGAAAATATAGAACTTCCCGGCAGTTACAGTGATATTTTCCGCAGTTCCTGTTTTTTTGATCGGTCCTGAGCTGTACATTCTTTTTCCTGTTCCAGGTTCATCGACACTCCTTGTCGCAATTGGAAAATAGGTGCCGTCAGAGGTATCTGATTCATAAACTGCAAAAATAAGCGGCTGACCTGTTGTATTGTTAATTTCCATCGAAAATTCATAGATGGTCGCATTTGAAGTCACCTCAATGAAATTTCCCCTGTAGACATTCGACCTTTCTGTTACTGTCGTGCCGAACCCGACAGTGTTGCCGTCGGCACAGAGCCTTGATGTATCGCTACAGTCCTTGTTCTCAACCCATTTGAGACATCCGCCTGAAAGCTGGCATTTGACAACTTTTGATCCGTCACATCTTACTGAATTAAGTTTGGAACACTCATCTGCACAGATGATAGCGTCATCGTCAGGAAACTCATTTTCTATGCATGTTTCCGTGTCCCATCCGTTGCAGGTCTCAAGACATTTAGCTTTGCCTGATTCATAAAGTACCTCGTTTATTTCAACACAGTTCTTCACCTCATTTTTTTCGCAAACCTCTTTGCCTGTAACTTCTCCATCCCCGCATACTGAAGGTTTGTATGTAACGCAGTTTGATTCGTTCCAGCTGTCGCACATCAGTCCGCATGTTGCTGTCCCTGATTCGTATTTTTCAGGATCAAGATCATAACAGGAGACAGTGTTCTTGTCACAAACCTCAATCCCTTCTACAATGGAGTTGCCGCATTCCATGAACACTTCATCGCAGGTAAGAGTGTCCCAATCGGAGCAGTCTTCAAGACATTTCGCCTTGCCCCCTTCATACAGTTTTTCATTGATATCAACACAGTTTATCACATTTTCCTTTTCACACACTTCACTTCCTTCCACATTGCCGTCTCCACAGACTGCAACAACATTGGTGTCTTCATCAGGCTTGACATTTTCATCAATGGTGACATCTTCTTCTGAATCTGTGTTTTCTGTGTCAGTCTTAGCTGTGCTGTCTGAATCGGGTTTCGGTTTTGTACTCTTAATGGATCCACTGTCGCATGAAACAACAGAAAAAATCGTCAACATTAAAGCACTTATAAGTAATGCTCTCATTTTCCCCTCCGTGAGAAAAATCAAAAAATATGAAGTATTATATGAAAATCATTAAATTTTTCAAGTCACTGAAAGTTTTATTTACGGGCTTACATTTTTATGTATAATGCCAATCCGCGAGGCTATTAGATGTTCCATTTTTTATTGTTAATACGGAGGAATTAATGGAAAAATTACTGTTGTGGTTTTCGCCGGTCGTTGCGATGATGGCTCTGTTTTTTGCTTTGAAACTTTACTTCTGGATGATGAAAAAACCGGAAGGCAATGAAAAAATGAAAGAGATCGCTGAAGCTGTAAGAGTCGGTGCCATGGCATATCTCAGACAGCAGTACAAGATCGTTATCATTTTCTTTGCGATTGCTTTTGTACTTTTCTTTGTTATGTCAAGAATGGGTCTTCTTAATCCTATCATCCCCTTTGCATTTCTTACAGGCGGATTCTTTTCAGGTCTTGCCGGTTATCTCGGTATGATCGTTGCTACAAGAGCTTCTTCAAGAACCGCTGAAGGGTGCCGTCAGAACCTTAATGAAGGTCTTTCGATCAGTTTCAGGTCCGGTGCGATCATGGGTCTTATTGTTACAGGTTTCGGTCTGTTTGATATAAGTCTCTGGTTCATTCTCCTTAAATATGTAGCTCCTTCGATGGGTCTTGAATATTCTCTTACCGAAATAACGATGACAATGCTTTCATTCGGTATGGGTGCTTCTCTGCAGGCTCTTTTTGCAAGGGTCGGCGGCGGAATTTTCACAAAAGCGGCTGATGTCGGTGCTGACCTTGTCGGTAAAGTCGAAGCAGGAATTCCTGAAGACGATCCGAGAAACCCGGCAACCATTGCTGATAATGTCGGTGACAATGTCGGTGATGTCGCAGGTATGGGTGCAGACCTTTATGAAAGTTACTGCGGAAGTATCCTTTCAGCTATGGCTCTCGGTGCTGTCGCAAATGCAGGAAGCGGACTTGCAATGAACGCGGTACTTCTTCCAATGCTTATTTCGGGACTTGGAATAGTTTTCTCACTTATCGGAATATTCATGGTTCACGGAAAAAATTCCTCTTCACAGAAAGATCTTCTTTTCGCCATCAACAAAGGTGTGTATTTCGCTTCGATAATGATACTTCTGGCATCGGCAGGTCTTGTTTATATGCTTATGCCTGATAACATGGGATACTGGGTAAGTATTCTTGTCGGTCTCATTGTCGGTATCGTTGTAGGTAAATCTACTGAATACTACACTTCAGGAGATTTCGGTCCTACACAGGGGATCAGCAACTCTGCAAAGATGGGTCCTGCAACAACGATCATTGACGGTTTTGCAGTAGGTTCAATGTCAGTATGGATACCGATCATGACCATTTCAGCAGGAATCCTGATGTCATATTATATTGGTGGCGGAGCGGTAAACCCGACAAGCGGTTTTTATTCGATCGCTCTTTCAGGTGTAGGCATGCTGTCAACTCTTTCAATAATATTTGCTACTGATGCATACGGTCCTATCGCTGATAACGCAGGCGGAAACGCTGAAATGGCAGGCCTTGATAAAGAAGTCCGTCAGAGAACAGATATGCTTGATTCTCTTGGCAACACAACTGCCGCGATCGGAAAAGGATATGCGGTAGGCAGCGGATTTTTAACAGCTCTTGCACTTCTTGTTTCCTATCTTGAAGAAGCAAAGATGAACCTTCTTCACAATAACATAACCATGCTTGGTGACATAGCTCTTGAAACGATAACAATGGGTCAGATGGTTAATCATTTTGAGATCAACATTCTTAACCCTAATATGCTTGTAGGAACTTTCCTTGGCGGAATGGTAGTTTTCATTTTTGCCGCTCTTACAATGAAAGCTGTCGGAAAATCTGCCAACTACATGGTTGAAGAAGTAAGAAGACAGTTCCGTGAGATCAAAGGTATCATGGAAGGGACAGCTAAACCTGACTATCAGGCATGTGTGAAAATTGCTACAAAAGGTGCACAGAAAGAGATGATTCTTCCTGCAATGATCGGTTTTCTTACTCCTGCAGTAGTTGGAACATTTATCGGTATCGCCGGTGTAATGGGATATCTTCTCGGAGTTATATCAACCGGTCTTCTTCTTGCGATAATGATGTCAAATGCCGGTGGAGCATGGGACAATGCAAAGAAAGTTATTGAAGCAGGTGCTCACGGCGGCAAAAAATCTGAAGCTCATAAAGCCGCTGTAGTCGGTGACACGGTCGGTGATCCTTTCAAAGATACAACAGGTCCTTCACTGAACATCCTTATCAAGCTTTCTGCGATGTCTTCGATTATTTTCGTGGGTCTTGCACTTCTTAAATTCTAATTTTCAAGAAGGACTTTCACAGCTTTTTCTATCTGGGGATCTTCACCTCTGATATACTCTTCAGGTGACACAGGAACAAGATAATCAGGTTCAAGCTGACTGTTCTCAAGATGGTTGTCATCAGTATCTCTGATGCCTATCTGCGGAATTCCGAAATACATCGTTGAGTCAAGCATAGAAGGCCACCAGACAGCAGTTGATGTTCCGGCAACGGGCATACCGACGATCTTACCTAATTTAAGTGTTTTGTATGCATGGGGAAAAAGGTGTGCATCACTGTAGTTACCTTCGTTGACAACAAGAACGGTCTTTTTTGTCCACTGGTTGTTCGGATCACCGCCGAAGTTCTTAACTCCGCGGTGGGAATATCTGGTGTATGATTTTCCGCTGAAAAGGATGCTCAGTTCATTATGAAGCCATCCTCCACCGTTAAATCTGGTGTCAACGACAATTCCTTCGCGGTCGTTATATCTGCCCAGAATGTCGTTGTAGATCTCTTTAAAACTCTGTCCGTTCATTCCTCTGATGTGGACATAGCCGAGCCGTCCTTTTGAAAGTATTTCGACTCTTTCACGGTTCTTTTCGACCCAGCGGGTATAAAGAAGATCAAATTCAGCTCTGTACGGCACAGGTTTAACAACTTCCTCCCATCTGTTCGATGTTTCGGGATCAAGAAGCGACAGCCGTACATTTCTGCCAGCTTTTCTATTCAGCAGAGAATCAAAATTGTTTTCAAGTGTTGAAATTCCGTCAATCTGCTCTATCACAGTTCCTGTCTTGATGCGGCTTCCCGCCTTGTCAAGAGGAGAACCCGCCATGACCTCGTCAACGATCAGTCCTCTTTGGCTGTATGAAAAGAAAATGCCCAGTCTTCCGGTATCATCACCGAGCGGTTTTTGAGGAATATATCCGCTTCCTGTGTGGCTTGCATTGAGTTCACCGAGCATTTCGGACAGAAGCTCTGTGAAATCATAGTTGTTGTTTATGAAAGGGATGAACTTCACATATTCATTAAAATATTTTTTCCAGTCGACATTGTGCATTTCTGCAACATAGAACTTGTCGTTTACCGTTTTCCAGACATGTTCGAAGAGATAAAATTTTTCATCCTGAAGATTGACCGAGAACTCAGCGGCAGGTGCAAGAGGTTTCATTTTTCCATCGGCCACGGTTATTTTATATGTCCTGCTGTCGGCAATTACAAAGAGGGAAGATCCTGTTTTGTCGAGAATTATTGAGAATTCCGGTTTTTCCCAGTACGAGAGATTTCTCGGGCGTGGGATCGAAGTAATCAGCTTATCCTTTTTTTCCCTCATGGAAAGTGAAAATATCTTATATTCAGCAGGTTCCATTGTCATAAAATAGAGCGTTTCGCTGTCGCTTGAAAATGTGTGGTCAAGGTAGTTTGCAGGATTTAAAGATAGTTTTATGATCCTTTTTTCGATCTTTTCTGTTTCGAAGTTTACAAATTCAGTTTTCTTTTCCTCTTTCTTTTCATCTTTGCCTTTTGAATTAACGGCGGATGCTTTTTCCTTTGTTTCTTTTTCCTTTTTCTTTTCTTCCATTTTCTTGTTAAGGTCGAATTCCTCTTTTGTCATGAAAAAGTTGTCACGCCCTGATCTATTCATGAAAAAAGCTGTTATCTCACCCTGATTGAACCACGAGATCATTTCACCGTTACTGTTCCACTTGGGGTTTGTGTCATCTGATCCGGAGTTTGTTATGTTCACGACCGTTCCTCCGCCGTCACTGCTGACTATGCCTATCTCTCCGCTCCAGAGATCTCTGTCAAGAAAGATGACTGCGATCCGTGAACTGTCGGGAGACCATGTGAATTCCTGATCGCCATCGACATAGCTTATATTTCTGTCACCGCTTAAAACGGTCGTGTGAAGGTTCTTTTCAGTGTCATATACAACAAGTTCAGTCCGTTCCCGAAGGTATGCCACTTTCTTTCCGTCAGGCGAATAAACTGGCTGGAAGGTGTTGAATTTACTCTCAATCAGCGGTTTCTCGGTCATTTTTGTCGAAGCGAAGAAATAGAGTTCGTTCTCATCTTCAAGAACAGTTTCATAAATATTCCACGAGCCGTTCCTGAAAGATGAATAGAGAAGTTTTCTTCCTTCGGGATGGAAGCTCACCCACCTTTCCTCGTTCGGGGTAGCTGTGATCCTTTTTGTTGTCCCTGTTTCGGGATTGACGACATAAATTTCACCTCTCATAACAAGGGCGGCTTCAGTTCCGTCGGGGCTGACGGCGATATCGGTGACACTTTGAAGCATCTGCCTGAGATCTTGTTTTCTGATCTCTTTCGGTGAAAAAATCTCAAGTTTCTGAGGATTTGAACCCTCTTTCATCGTGTAAATATCTCCGTGGTATGAAAAACAGAGTGTTCCGTCACGGCTTGAAGAAAGGAATCTTACAGGGTGCGTATCAAATTTTGTAAGCTGGGTTTCAAGTTTACCGCTGTCAAGTTTCCAGACATTGAACGAGCCGCTTTTTTCGCTTAAGTAATATACTCCTGTTTCATCAGGAAAGAATACCGGCGAACGGTCTTCTCCTGCAAAAGTGCTGATCTTATTGAACTTTCCATCTTGCGGCAGATATTCCCAGATATCTCTTGTCACGCTTGATGTATGGTGTTTTCTCCAGTCATTCTCATATCCTTTCTTGTCGTGATAGACAAATCTTTTTCCATCTTTTGAAATATGCAGATCAAAAACGGGAAGAGGTATCTCAAGAACATCGTTCCCGCCACTTACCGGAACGGAGAAAAGTTGCGGCATACCTCTTGTCGGGAAAGCCGAACTTTCTTTACTGCCTGCCCTTGCCGATGAAAAATAGATCTTTGAATCATCGGGGGAGAACGAAAGCGGAGTGTCGTTTGCCGAGTGGTGTGTAAGCCTTTTTGCCTCACCACCGTTAACAGAGATGATGAAAACATCGTGATTTCCATAACGGTCGCTTAAAAATGCGATGTTTTTCCCGTCATTTGACCAGACGGGAGCTGATTCAAAGCTTGAAGCATGGGTGAGCGGTCTTGCATATCCTCCTTTGACAGAAGTGATATAGATGTCACCCATGAAAGCAAATGCGATCTCACCACCGTCAGGTGAGATCGAAGGGTATCTGAGCCATCCTAAAACATTGGAATTGTCAGTTGTCAGTTCTTTTGCAAGATTTTCGATCTCGAGCACTTTTTTTTCAATTCCCGGAACATTTTCAGAAACTTTTTTCTTGAATTTATCGGTCAGGTCTTTGCACGAAACAAAAGAAAGTGCAATGACGGCAAACAGCACAGCGGCTTTTTTCATAATATATTCCTCCGGTAAAAACTTTAAGAGTTAAGATGTGTACAGATAAGGAGCTCTCTTAAAACCTTTGCTGTAAAAGCGACAGAGATCTTTGAGCTGTCAAGGTCGGGAGCAAGTTCAACAATGTCTGCTCCTATTATTCTGCATTTTTTTTCGTTGATTATCTTTATGAACTTCATGAAGTCGTTGAAAGAGCCTCCGCCCGCTTCAGGTGTTCCTGTTCCCGGAACAAATGAAGGATCAAAATAGTCAAGGTCGATTGAAATATAAATCACTTCCCCTTCTTCAAGTGCATCAGCCGCTTCAGTCACAGTGTTTGCAGGGATTATTCTGTGGTCTGTCTGGCGGAGCTGATATTCCTCTTTTGTTCCGCTTCTTATTCCGATCTGGATCAACCGTTCAAGTCCTTTGTCAAGGCAGAGTTTCATGACCGATGCGTGGCTAAGTTCGTCTCCTGCATAACCTTCACGGAGATCTGCGTGTGCATCAAAATGGACCATTGTGAATTCAGGATAGAATTCCTTATGTGCAAGGAAAAGAGGATATGTTATAAGATGCTCGCCGCCTATTGATATGATCCTTTTGCCGTCTTCAAGAAAAGGTTTTACCTCTTCCATTACGGTCTTTACCATGTTTGCAGGGTTTCCGACCATCACTTCAAGATCTCCGACATCGCAAAACGGCACATCGTCTAGAGTTTTTCCCTGATAGAACGAGAACTCTTCAATTGCTTCAAATGCATAGTTTCTTAATTCTCTCGGGCCGAAACGGCTTGCAGAACGGAAAGATGAAGTGCAGTCATAGGGAATTCCGGCAACAATTATCGATGCTTCCTCAGGATTTTCCCTTGAAGAAATGAATCGCGGGATCTGAAACATGGTTTTCTCCTTGAATTAATAAAAAAAACAGTTACTTCAACAAAAATACGATGAGAGCTTTAAAAAGCAAGAATTATGATCCTTTCACGATGTTTTCCGCCCACAAGGCGTTTTCGATGTTTCCCCGTTTTCTGGCTCCGTTTGCGTATATTTCAATTTTCCGCTTAAGCATTCTGATTATTTCAGTTTTGTGAAATTCGCTTAAATTACAGGTAGTTGAAAGAATTTTTGATAGTGAGATGATGCGGTATCTGTCAAGGGCGGTTGTGGCAGAAAGCTGATCAGTGTGTCCGCCGTATTTTATTGTGAGCGGTTCATCAAGCAGTCCGAATTTTTCGTTTAACGACATTCTAAGCCAGAGATCATAATCTTCACATACGGCAAGGTTTTCATCAAATCCGCTATACTCTTCAAAAAGTGCTTTTTCCATCATGACAGCAGAAGGAGAGACCATGCAGATGTCAAGAGAAGGGATGAAAATATCATCAAAGGGTTTGATGTGCTTTTTGGTTTTGTTCTTGAATTTCCCGTCTTTTATCCAGATCTCTTCAGTTTGTGTAACTCTGTAATTATATTTAATTAAATGATCTAACTGTTTTTGAAGTTTATCTTTTTTCCATTCGTCATCGCTATCTAAAAATGCAATGTATTTTCCAAACGCACTCTTAACGGCAGTGTTCCTTGCTGCACTTACACCTTTATTTTCAGTTCTGATTGCGTTTATCCTTCCGTCATAACCTTTGAGAACAACGGGAGTTTCATCGGTTGAACCGTCATCGACGACAATTATCTCAAAGTTTTTATAAGTTTGGCTCAAGATGGAGTTGATTGCTCTTTTTACCAGTTCAGGTCTGTTAAAAACCGGGATTATTGCTGAGATAAGCGGACAACTCATTAATGATTTCAGAATCTTAAAATAAAACTCATGTTAAACCCCTTAAACTCGGTCTCTACTCCGTCACCTTGCCAGAGTGCCTTCGCAAGAAGGTGTCTGTATGCAAATTCTATCCCTGTCCAGTGCCACGGATAGACTCTTATTCCGGTTTTCAGATTCATATAACCCAGATATTTCCCTGCATACATTCCGTTTATGTCAAAGAAGATCCCTGAATATTTAAAGATCGTAGTTTCAAATGAAATTCCAAGAGAAGGGAAGGGGACAACGGGTGCAGAGAATTTGTCTTTTTTGTCTTTATCATCCAGACTTTCAAGGCGGATATCGGTGACAAACATATCAATCCTGATCGAAGGTCCGAGCTTGAAGTTAAGGTTTTTTCCTGCATCAAGATCAAGAATATACCAGGTGAAATCAAGTTTTATCAGATGGACATTGAAAGTGCTTTTCATGTCTTCGCCCATATCGAAAACAGCATCATAAAAGATCAGTTCTCTTCCTGCCGCTTTCTTGGAGACAGTATCAAGCATGGTGTATCCGGCGGAAAGCTTGAATTTCTTGAACCTGAAAGCAAAATCGGCATCAAAATGGAGGTATGCTTTTTTATAACCGAGGTCATTGCGGTAATTTAAATGTGCGGCAGCTCCTGCATCGTCATCTTTAGTTTCAAAATGGTAGGTGTGATAGAAAAAGCCAAGACCAAGTTCAACCAATGCCTTTCGCGGTTCACCAAACCAGCTCTTTTCTTCTTTCTGAGCCGGAGCTTCAGCCGCAAAAAGACAAAAGCCGGCAAAAAGAAAAATTGACGCTGAAACGATAAATTTTTTCAACTCTGACCTCCTTTGTTTTTCCTTTGATTAAGTATTTCGTGGTATATTTTCCAGATGAATTGAACGACAGCTCTTGAATTTATATCATTTATTGTAAAAACGGGGATAGAACCGCCAAGGTCTAAAGAGGTAATGCACTCAACTTTGAGCTCGTCCGATGCAGCTGTTTTTGAGAAACTGCATGTTCCTGAAAATGTGTTCATCCTGACATATTCACTCTTGGCGCTGTTATTTGTGTCACTGTTTTTCCAGTTGAGCTTGAAAGATGTTTCGGAAAGATCTGAATAGCAGACCTCAACAGTTGTTTCTCTCCTTGAAAACAGAGGCGGATTTATCAGAATGTAAATTTCATTACATTTTTCCTTTCTTTTGAGTACCGCGGATCTTTCAACATGCGGATTGAACAGTGCTGTGAAATTTGCAGGGTCTGTAACTACTTTAAATGCTTCGTTTATTGATCCTGTAATGAGGGCAATGGTCTTTGCATCTTTAAAATCTGATTCTGGTGTTTTCTTCTGATATATCTGATAACGATCCTCCTTTTTCTTTAATGTCCAGCCATCTTTCCCGCTTTGCTCAGATGCAGAAATGTCAGATATTGCGAATAACAAAATCACGATGAGCAGAAACTTTTTCATAAAACCTCCATGCTTTTCTAATTTTCAACGAAACTGCTTCATAATATCGGCAAAACAGGATTTATCAAGAACAGGCAGTAATATAAAAACTTTTTTACTCAAATTTCCGTTATATATTGTGTTGACAACTGTTTGTGAGACTTGCTTGATGAAAAAGCTGATTCCGGTCATAGTAATTGTTTTTATTGTTCTGACAGGTTGCGATAACAATTTCAGGAAGATAGTCGTTCCTGAAGCTGAAGTTAAAAATGATTCAGATAACTCTGACATAATGATCCCAGACAATGATGAGAGCGATGGCGATCTCGTTGACCAAGACGATTTGTCCGATGACTTACCCGACGATTTATCCGACGACTTGTCCGACGACTTGTCCGACGAAGCCTTGGCGGAGTCGGAAGAGCAGGATGAAGATGATTATGACGGGTTTTATGATGTTCCCTCAGATCCTTCACCGATAGAACTTGACGGCGTGGAAGCAAGATTCCATGCTGATATTGCTTATGGAGATAAGCATTTGAATACATTTGATATTTTCATTGCAAGAACTAAAGAACCGGCGCCTCTTGTGATCTATGTTCACGGAGGAGGTTTCACGATGGGGGATAAAAGTGATGCCTATGTTGCAGGAGGACCTTTTGTGATAAGGACACTGCTTGAGAACGGAGTTTCATTTGCAAGTGTGAATTATCAGCTTCTCGAACAGAAAGATGAAGAGGGGGTGATAAAGCCGCTCAATGATTGTAAAAGAGCGTTGCAGTTCATAAGGAGTGAAGCGCAGGTGCTCAATATTGATAAGGAAAGAATAGTTTCATACGGTTTTTCGGCAGGTGCGGGAGCGAGTTTGTGGATCGGTTTTAATGATGATATGGCTGATCCTGAAAGCGAGGATCCGGTTCTTCGTGAATCAACGCGGTTGAAGGGCGTTGCCGCACTTGAAACGCAGGCGACCTATGATATTGTGAGGTGGGAGACAGAAATTTTCAAACCCTACGACATTACCTTGAAATCATTTGTGAATCTTGGGTTCGGACCGACACTTTACTCTTTTTACGGAGTCTCTTCACTTGATGAAATATACACTCCAGCCATTACTGAATATCGTAAAAAGGTTGATATGCTTGATCTCATGAGTGCCGATGACCCGGAAATATATGTGAATAACGCCTATGACGATGCAGGAAAACCGGCAAGCATCTATGCTCTTTATCACCATCCGTATCACGCATCAGCCCTCATGGAAGAAGCAGAAAATAAAGGCCTTGCCGGCATTTTCTATATTCCCTCAATGAACATAATTGATGAATCAAATGAAGAACTTATCCAGTTTTTCCTAAGAAAGCTTAAAGATTGAAAAAACTGGTTCACAAAACTGTTTTAAGGTGTTTTCCGGTGAGAGATTTTTTGTTTTTTGTGATTTCTTCGGGAGTGCCGACTGCCACGATTTTTCCCCCTTCATCTCCGCCCTGTGGGCCGATGTCGATTATGTAATCTGAGCATTTGATGATGTCGAGATTGTGTTCGATGATGAGGACTGTTGAGCCTTTTTCCACGAGTTTATTGAGGATTTTTATCAGCTTTTTTATGTCGTCAAAATGGAGTCCGGTGGTTGGTTCGTCAAGGATGTAAAGCGAACCGTCCGACCGTTTTTTTGCGAGTTCCTTTGAAAGTTTTATCCTCTGTGCTTCTCCTCCCGAAAGTGTGTGGGCAGGCTGTCCGAGCTTGATGTATCCAAGTCCGATGTTGTTTAAAAGTTCAAGTTTTCTCTTTATCGCAGGGAACGGTGAAAAGAGTTCAACTGCGACCGATACTTCCATTTCAAGAACATCGTAAATGCTGTAACCTTTGAATTTTATTTCCAAAGTGTCTTCATTAAACCTTTTACCTCCGCAGTCGGGACATTTGACATAGGTATCAGGCATGAAGTTCATTTCAATTTTGATAATTCCCGCTCCCTGACATGTTTCGCATCTACCACCTTTCACATTGAACGAAAATCTTCCCGGTGAATATCCGCGTGCCTTTGAATCGGGCATTTTTGCAAAAAGTTCCCTGATCGGACCGAATGCTCCGGTATAAGTCGCAGGGTTTGATCTCGGAGTTCTTCCGATAGGTGACTGGTCGATCTCAATAAGTTCCTCGATCCTGCTTTTGCCGAATATCTTTTTTAATTCTGCCGGTTTATTCCTGAGTGCCGGAATGAGCGTTTCCATGATAAGAGAGCTTTTACCGCTTCCTGAAACCCCGGTTACTGAGCAGAAAACATTGAGCGGAATGTCAACTGAGACATTTTTAAGATTGTTGGTTTTCGCCCCTTCGAGGTTTATCCATTTTTCAGGTGTTCTCCTGTTTTTGGGAACCGGTATTGATTTTTTTCCGCATAAATACTGCCCCGTAAGCGATCTTTCAACTTTTGATATATCTTTCGTCTGTCCTGCAAAAAGAAGTTCTCCTCCTAATTCACCTGCTCCGGGACCCAGATCAATAAGAAAATCAGCAGATTCCATCATGTCGCGGTCATGCTCCACAACGATTACATTGTTCCCCTGATCTCGCAAATTCTTTAATATTGTTATGAGCTTATCGGTGTCATCAGGGTGAAGCCCGATGCTCGGTTCATCAAGAACATAAGTGACTCCTGTGAGTGCCGAACCTATCTGGGTTGCAAGATGAATTCTCTGCGATTCACCGCCAGAAAGTGTTGCAGTTTTACGGTTCAGTGTGAGATATCCAAGCCCGACTTTGAAAAGGAATGAGAGCCGCAGAGTTATCTCACGGACCATTTTTTCAGCGATCTCCCACTGAAAGTTAGAGAACTTAAAGAATTCACGATCTGAAAAATTGCCAAAAAGAACTCTGACAGGCATTTCGCCAAGTTCAAAAATGTTGTAACCGGCTATTTTTACTGACAATGCCTTTTTGCTGAGCCTCATTCCGTTGCATGTCGGGCAGACCCCTTCAGCAAGAAGAGCACTGAGTTCAGTCCTTATCATTTCCGATTCGGTTTCGCGGTATCTCCTTTCAAGCATATTGATGACACCTTCAAACGGTCGTTTGAATTTGTGCCGCATATTTGTAGTTCTGACAGAGAAATTTATTTCTTCTTTTGTGCCGTAAAGAATCGCATCAGCCACTTTTTTTGAAAGTTCATTAAACGGCTTTTTGGGATCTTCCTTATAAAATTCAATAACTTGTGTCACCATAACTCTGGTAAATGCCTGAATTGAAGGGATAGCACGATAAAACACTTTTTCAGGACTGACAAGGATCTTATTGACATCCATGTGCATCTTGAAACCAAGACCGTTGCAGTCCGGACATGCACCGGCAGGGTTGTTGAATGAAAACGATCTCGGTTCGATTTCATCATAGTAAATATCGCAATATGGACATGCAAAATGTTCGCTGAAAAGCTTTTCACCCCCTTCGAGGTCTTTGATTATCACTTTGCCCGAACCCTTGTTTAGAGCAGTTTCGATCGAAGCGCGGACTCTTGAAGTGTCAATGTCGGGTTTAATGACAAGCCGGTCCACGACAAGGTTGATCGTATGTTTTTTAAATTTATCAAGCGAAGGGATCGGCTCATCAAGACGGAATTCAGTTTCATCAATGATTATACGGACATAACCTTCCTTGTGCAGATCTTCGAAAAGCTTTTCATAAGTTCCCTTTCTGGCTGAAATAAGAGGGGACAGTATCAATATTTTTTTCCCGGTCATGTTCAGAACTGTTTCAAGAATATGGCTTGCCGGGGTTTTTGTGATGACCTTTCCGCACTCATGGCAGTGAACAGTTCCAGCCCTTGCAAAAAGGAGTCTCAGATAGTCATAAATCTCAGTCGTTGTTCCGACAATTGATCTTGGAGATGCGTTGATCCCCCGCTGTTGTATTGCTATGCTTGGTGACAGCCCTTCAATGTGGTCTGCGTCCGGTTTTTCAGAAAGCTCAAGGAACTGTCTTGCATAACTTGAAAGACTTTCGACATATCTTCTCTGCCCTTCAGCGTATATTGTGTCAAAAGCGAGTGAAGTCTTCCCTGAACCGCTGACACCCGTAACAACTACCAGTTTTTCATGGGGAATTTCAAGATCAAAATTCTTCAGATTGTGATGTCTGACCCCTTTGAGAGATATACTGCGTGACATTTTTCCGCTCCTAAAAAACAAACCGGATGTATATTATCAGGAAATATTTCAAAAACCAGACAAATTATTTGACTGAAAAATGAGAGCAGAGTAATAAATAAATCGTGCACTTGTTTAGATTTGAGGAAACATTCATGAAAAAACTCATTCCCTTTATGCTCTTAACGATCTTGTTGAGCGGCTGTCTGAAAAGATTCGATTCCTCTTTGTGGGAGGACGGGGGCGAGTGGTCAAAGCTCACAAACAACCACATGCATTGGGAAGAAGCGGCAAGATACTGCAAATCGATCGGCGGTCGCCTTCCGACAATATCAGAGTTGAGAACGCTTGTGAAAAACTGTCCTGCAGTTGAACCGGGTGGAGAGTGCAAGGTCGAAAAGGACTGTCTTTCAGCTCTTGAGTGCAGAAATTCCGCATGTGACGGCTGTAAACCGACAGATGACGGCAGATATTCCGTTTTCGGGGACAGGGGATTTTTCTGGTCTTCGTCAATAGTTCAGGATGAAGGGGGAATGGCGTGGATGATCATGTCTGACGGTGGCGAGATCTCTCCAAGCGGCAAAAGCTACGGTTACTACGATGTCAGATGTGTCAAATGATCTATATGTAGGCATTTAAGCATTATATTGCGTAAATTGCTTGACATAAAATAAAATCAGAATACAATTTGCAGTGTTTACGAACTTTATTGCGTGAAAACCATGAATTTAGAAAATATTGGTAGAATAATTAATGAAAGAAGAAAGGTTCTTGATCTTTCACAGAACGATCTATGCGAAATTGCAGGAATCTCTCAGCATACACTGAGTGCGATCGAGAACGGAACGGCTAATCCTGAGATCGGCACTTTAGTTAAGATCCTTGATAAACTTGGAATTGATATTGATCTGAAAGTGAGGCGTCTTCCATGAAAAGGGTTGCAGGTGTTTATTTTAATGACCGTTTTGCAGGAACTCTGATTCAGGAAGATGATAAAACCTATACATTTTCGTATGATACTGTTTATCTGTCAGACCCTTATTCAGAGCCGGTGAGCATCACTCTTCCCAAACAGACGGAAAGTTTTAAAAGTGAAATTCTGTTCCCTTTTTTTGCCGGACTTCTTTCCGAAGGTGCTCAGAAGGAGCTGCAGCTTAGATTTCTGGGTGTTGCCGAAAGTGATTATTTTGCACGGCTTTTGTACTGTGCTTCTGAAACAGTCGGTGCTGTTACGGTGAGGGAGCTGAAATGATCTGTCCGGGATGTCTGAATGAGAAAAATATTACTGAAGGGGAATTCTGCAATTCGTGCAGAAAAGCACTTTTTGAAAAAAGAAATGTGAGATCAGTTCTGAATTTTGATCTTCAGCAGTATGTTGATTTTTTGGCGACTTCAAAAGGACGGTTCTCGATCTCAGGAGTTCAGCCCAAAATAATCCTCATGCTGAAAGGGAAAGAGCTTGAGCCGGTTACAACAGGGGGAACTCATATTCTTAAACCGTCACCCCGTTCATATAACATTCCAAGATATCCCGATGAAGTGCCTGCGAATGAACATCTGACAATGCAGATCGCTTCACAGCTTTTCAAAATAAATACCGCAAAAAACTGCTTCATCAGGTTCAAAAGCGGCGAGAGTGCGTATCTGACAAAAAGGTTTGACCGCAGATCTGACGGCACAAAGATCGCTCAGGAGGATTTCTGTCAGCTTATGAATATATCTGAGGAAAATTACGGTTCGGACTATAAATACAAATTCAGTTACGAATCTGCGGCGAGTGTCATAACCCGTTTCTGCAGTGCAAATGTGATAGAAATGGAGAAATTCTTTTCGCTTGTACTTTTTAACTATGCGTTTTCAAACGGGGATGCACATCTTAAGAATTTTTCTCTTACTCAATCGGTTCACGGTGATTATCTTCTTTCTCCTGCATACGATCTTCTCAATACTTCTCTTCATTATCCGGATGAATCAAGGACAGCACTTGATCTTTTTGATGAACATGAAACGAAACAATATCTTGATAACGGTTTTTATACCGGAGCATGTTTCCTCAAATTCGCTGAAATTCTCAAAGTAAGGCAGACATTGGCATTGAAAGCACTTTCCTCATATCCTGAGAAATTGTCTTCAGTTGAAACACTTGTGAGAAGGTCCATGCTCAGCGATGCCGCGAAAGAGGATTATATCGCAAGATTTAAAGACAGATTGAAAGCACTCGGGATAAGGTGAGGGGGAAAAGATTTCTTGAAAGATTACAGATATTTCGGTATTATCGGATGAAAACGGAAGTTCATGGAGATTTATGATGGCTAATGCGGATATCAGGTGGGTTCAGAGATTCAGTAATTTTTCTAAAGCACTTAAGCAGTTGAACAAATTTATTGAAAAAGGGAAACTGAACGAATTTGAAAAGCAGGGACTCATTCAGGCGTTTGAATACACTTTTGAGCTTGCCTGGAACACGATCAAGGATTATTTTGAAGCGCAGGGAGAAACTGAAATTCATGGGAGCCGCGATGCATTCAAGCTGGCCTTTAATCGCGGAATCATTGAGAAAGGCGAAACCTGGATGGATATGATAAAAAGCAGATCTCTGACCAGTCATACATATAACGAAGAAGTCGCTGAAAAGATCGCAAGTGACATAGAAAAATTCTATGTTGCTGAATTTACTGCACTTCACGAAAAGTTTGAGCAATATAAAAAAAGAGCGAAGTAAATGCGTTTCGGACTGAAAATTGAAGTCATAGAGCAAATTCAGGCAGTTTTAAGAAAATATAAGCAAGTTGAAAAGGCCATCGTCTACGGATCAAGAGCGAAAGGAAATTTCAGGAACGGTTCGGACATTGACCTTACACTCGTCGGAAAAGACCTTACACTTGAAATCCAGTACAAGATCATGGAAGACCTCGAAGAACTCTTTCTTCCTTACATCATTGATCTTTCAATATTTCACCAGATCTCAAATCCTGACCTTGTTGAACACATTGAAAGAGTCGGAATTGTTTTTTTTGAAAGGTGATTATTCTACTGTAAAAGTCCGTGCATCTGACACATTAAGCGATCCATTTTCATCTTTTGAAACAACACGCCATTCATAATTTCCTGATGAGAGATCATTAACTGTTACAGTTGAAAGTCCTATTTCAGGGCCTGCATAAACTTTGTCGTAACCACCTGAGTTCCTTAAAAGGAGGGTGTATTTTATATTTGGGTCTGAAGAGTCAATAGCCCACAAAAAAGTGACAGAGTTTGTGTTAAAAACAGCGTTGTCTTCAGGAGATAATGCAACCGGGGCAGAAGGCGGATCAACGAACTTATTTTCAAGAAGTGAGTTTGAAAGTCTCGCATCGTGTTTCATTTGCGGCCAGTCACCGGAAATATTTCCTGGAGCGTAAAACAAATATAGTCTGGGAAAGCCAAAAACATAAAGTATTCCTTTATTGTGTATCATCTCTCCGCCAAAGGAATCAAGAGCTTTTCTCCATAACAGTTCTCCATCTTCATTAATACAGTAAACTTCATCGACACTTTGAAAATACAAAATCCCATTATCAGTTGTAACGGGAGCTAAATTACTTAAAACCTTATTTATTGAAATTTTTGAAGTATCTGATATCAATTTATCGTTTTTATCATATATTTGAATAAAAAGACCATATAATACATATTTTTTTCCGTTTTCTCCTAAAATAATAGTTGGCGTTTCTTCATAACAATTGTATTCAGATTCAACAACGATTTCTTCGTTTTCATCAGGGTTTAATAAATTTATTTTTAAAACACCTGGTTTTTGAGAATTCCTGTTACAGCATGGAATATAAGCGATGTTGTCACTTCTGATAACTGGAGATCTTCCCAGAAAATAATTCTGAAAATTTGTTGACCATATAGTGTTCCAGCTCTCATTGCTGAAGAAAATGGTTCCATCACTATAAACAGTGAGTATATTACCATCCTTGTCAGAGATGTTAGAGGCATCTACACGATCTTCTTTTATAAGTTTTAATTCCGGAAAATCTAGGTAAGAGTTTCCAAAAGAAATGTAGTTTTTCAATATAGACATATTGTAACTATTTTTATTATAAGAGTTAGTTCTAATATAAATAAAATCATTTTTGGCAGTAAAAAATATGCCAAACCCATATAAGCTGTTTAAGTAGTAATTCCTGTCGTTTCCAATAACTCCTTCATAAAATTTTATTGATAATGTTTTTATTGTTTCAATTTGATCCTTGGAAATTGAATAGATCCCATGATCATCTATTGCAATCAAAGAATCTTTTTCATCAAATCCTAAAGGCGCAAGATTCAGTGTGAATTTATTAATCAGAGGATTTTTACATGAAACATCTATTTTAATATAGTTTGATTTACACTTCCATTCGCAAACTGGAATAGTATCCCACCCGTTATCATCTGAATAATATATTTTATGTTTTGATGAAATAACCACAGCATTTTCCGGAAGATTTATTGGTACTCTACAGGCAACTATTTTTTCATTTATACACTTTTCCGAGCTTGAATCATCCCAATAATATCCCGGCAGACATTTTGAACAGTCTTCAGGAACCTGATTTTCGGAAACACATGCACAAATAGCCAAACCCGAGCTATTATCACATTTTTCGTAATCGAAGCATTTCATTAAGGAACAATTGTCTGTTATACATAAATCATCTTTTATAAAAAACCCGTCAATACACTCGTCACATTCTTCCCCTGTCCATGGGTGTTTGCACTTGCATTTTGCCATTCCGTCATCAATATAGCATTCTTCATTTTTAAGTTTGCAACCGATTAAAGTACAAGTTTGATCACTTATGCATTTCTGATCGAAATCAAGATGAAAAGATTTATCACATTCATCACAGTTTTTGCCGGAGTATCCTTCCACACAATCACAAAAAATCTCATCTAAGTATCTAATTTCTTTGCATGTTCCGTTTGAATTGCAAAACTCTGCATCACAGATTTCCTTTATTTTACATTCACTCAGGTCAAGTTTGCAGTTTTGACATTTTGCAGGTCCGATATTTCCAGAATCGTAAGCAGAACAGCTCTTTGTCCCTTCAAAATCGCATTCTTCCCAGTCATCTCTTATCCCATCCCCGCATTTGGCCGCCCTTTCTTCTTCAATTTTATTGAGAATTTCCTTAATATCGGTTTTCTCAGGGATTTTTGTGCATCCAATGAAGAGTGCAATGACCGTGAAAATAAAAATAAGTGATCTCATTTTTTCACCTTTATTCTGAGATTGTTTCCTCTGCGGGCTCTTCTATCATACCTGCACTGTCGATTTCAACGGCAGATTCCTTTGAAGCGGCTTCTTTCAGCACTGGTCTTATTGATACGGTTTTAAGAAGCTGTTTGTTAATTTCAACGCTGTTCTTGAGCATCTGCGGAATGTTTTCAACCGGCACGATCTTGTTTTTCTGTGCAAAGTCAATCGTTACTGAAATCTTCCCCGGTGTGTTTTCAGCTTTGGTCTTTAATGATATTCCGCTTGCATCAGAGATCTCACGGTTTATATTTTCACTGAAATTTATGACAGAATATTTTTCAGGATCATAAGTGAACTCATATATCTCTTTTGTTGAATAAGTCTTTTGAAGGAACACAGGCCGTGTCCTTTTTTCCTTGTATATAATGTTAGGCCAGAGCGAATTTCTTATAAGCCGGACAGGGAAAATGGTTATCCATTTATCTGCCGGATCATATTCAACCGAGTATTTTATAAAAAGGGGAAGTTCATTTTCGTACATATTTTCAATTTTTATTTCACCGATCTTTGCATCATACAGAAAGTAGGGGAGTGCCGTTCTTGCAAATTTTTCAAGATGTGTGCCCGAGAGTTTTTCAAATATATATCTTCCCCAAACAGCTTCATTTCCTATCAGTTTTACAACAACATCATATTTAACAATACCGTTTTCCATTCTACCCGAAACACGCTTTTCAACAAGATTGTCAGAATAATTTGAAACAGGGGTTTTATCGAGTTTCATTTTAACATCTTTATTCTCTTTCTTAGGTCTCATTTCGAGGACATAAGTCTCTTCGTTTATTTCTGTCAGTTTTCCGAAAGGGGCGAATTTATATGTCGGATCAAGCCAGAGAACCTGTCCACCGTCAAGCGTGACTTTTACAATGACATGGTTGAAAATGTCAGAAACGAACTTTGTATCAACACTGTATGGTTCATCCGACCGGATAAGTGCCGGCCAAGCCTTCAACCCTATTTCTCTCAACAATACAGTCAGAAGAGCAGCATGGTCTTTGCAGTCACCGTACTCCCTGTTCAGAATGGTTTCTATGCTGTTTGGTTTTACATGGTGTCCGAAATATACCGCTGTATCGCTGTAGTGAAAAGTCTGAACAAATTTTTTAAGTGCCTTGATCTTGTCTATCTGATTTGTAAGACCTTTTGTGAGCTCCTCCGCCTTGCTTTTGATCAATTCCTTTTCTTTTTTACTCATTTTGTCAATGACCGGCTCATAATTTCTTTCATAGTGATCTCTTGCATAACCGTTCCATGTTTTCCACTCTGCAAGCTGAATGCTGATGTGCCCCCTGTATAGATAGTCCGGTCCCGAAAAACTTTCGGCAATGTATTCAGGAATGTCCCTGTTTTCCCAGACATATGATCTGTCGCTGTAATCCCCGAATCCTTTTTTAAAAACAGGTTCGGAAACACTTATGTTTTTTGCTTTATAGGAAAAATTATATGCCCATTCTTCATCAAAGACGAAGTTAGGGATCTTTATCTCAAACCTCGAATATTTTTTTGGAAGCCCGTGCTGAACCCAGTATGTATCTGCAAAATAGAAATAGCGGTTTATAGAAGTATACTTAATTTCAACAAGATCACCTTTTCTGATCTTAGGCATGTTGTATTCCGCCATGTAATATTTTGACTTAAACTCTTTGTTGTTTTTCTCAATAACACCGACATACACATCTTCCTCTTTCAGATCTATCGTTGTTCCGTCCGGTTTTATGGTTCTGCCTGAAAATGATTCAAATACAGTTTCCTTGTCAAAAGCAAGATAGTTACTCATGAAAGATTCTTCATTTCTGAAGACTTTAAAAATTTTGTGAACGGTGATGTATGTCTCTACGCCCACACCTCTTACATAGTCAACATCATAAACGGTATTTTCATAAAGGATGACGCCGTCACAATCAGGGTACTGCGATGCATCAGGAAGGTTCTTTGTGTCTATTTCAGGGGGAAGATCATTAAGTTTTGAAACTTTCACAATCCCTGTCGCGCATGATGAAAGCAGGATTGAAAAGATCAGGATCACAATAACTTTTTTAATCATTTTTCTACCTCAGAAATTAATTTTTGCATTAATGAAAATTCCGTCCTGATATGGTGCGGCAGTTATAACCGGAGTGTTGTCAGTCTTTTCTTTTCCCGGAACGAAAAGAAGAATGAACCCCGTCACAAATGAAGCTCCGCCGGCAACATACATTATCGTTCTTGCAATTGCGTATCTTTCACCGGCTGTGTAGAGGTCATCTCTTTTTATTAGATATTCAGATTTGTTGAAATCTCCGGAGGATACCTGTTTAGACAAATATTCTTCATCACCCATTTTTTCATACTCATCGAATTCTTTATAAGCCAGATAGTCGAAAACCCCGCCAAGACCGGCAACAACAGCACCGCCGATGATAAGGCCTGTTCCGATCCATTTGTAAGGACCGGTGATCTTTCTCTCTTTCTTCAACGGTTTCAAAATAATTGCAGATCCCGTTGATCCGTTTCGTGCGGCAGTATTATCTTTATCAGAAAATGCTTTTTCTGAAGTGACTATTTCATACCCTTTTTCCTTTCTTTCGATTATTGTCCCTTTTAAAAGATCAAGTTCGGATGAATAAATGACTTTATTGTTTGAATTGTCAACGATCTCAAGCAGTTTCGAGCATACTGGAACTTCAAATTCACCCGGCTGGATACCCATCTGCTTTCTGTCGACAAACACCCGTTGTCCATTGACTTCTTTCCCCGATATTTCCACACTGCTTATATTAAGAGATGTCATCACCGGCTCAGGAACTATTTCGATCGCTGTTTCACGATCCGGCTCAATAAATACAGATCTGTTCCAGGAATAAAAGAGAACGCTCTTGAAACATGGCTCCGTTTCCACTGAGATTATCCTGTTGCCGACAGGAACTTCAAGGTTTATGACCGGTGTAACTCCGACAGGTTTTCCATCAATGTATAGATTTAGTCCGGCAGGAACTGTTGTGACAGATATTTTCCCGGTTTTATCGACTTTCCCGTCTTTTGCATTTAGAAAAATTACAAAAATATGAATTAGAAGCAGTGGCAGGATTCTGCGTAACATACCATTTTCTCCATGTGAAATTTTACACAGATTGAATGATAGGTTAATTTTAATTAAAAGAAAAGAAAAAAATCTTTTCATGCAAATTGATGCGGCAGGTTTCTGTAACTCATGAAAAGCTTTATTTTTTTTCCAAATCAAATAAAATTTTACAGTTTTTTGATTTTTTAACGGAGAAGGCAATGAAAAAAGTTTTAGTAGTTCTCACAGTTTTATCTCTTTTTATTTTTGTTTCATGCGGAGCCGAAGACGATGATTCAGGCGATACCGGCGATACTGGAAACACCGGCGATACTGGAAACACCGGCGACACAGGTAACACCGGCGACACAGGTAACACAGGTAACACAGGTGACACAGGTGACACAGGAAATACCGGAAACACTGGTGACATTGAGCCATGCACCGACTACGCGACAGTTTTTCCATTGAAAGAAGGTGACTGCGTTCCTGACTTTACTATTCCTGCACAGGACGGGGTGACAATGATAAAGCTTTCTGACTATTCGGGGAAATATGTTCTTTTCAGCTCATTCCCGATGGTGAACACTCCGGTATGCACAGGTCAGATGCAGGCACTTGATTCAATGTATGATCAGTTCATCGCAGAAAACATAATGCCCTTCGGATTGAATAACGAAGCTCCTGATTCCAAGGATGACTGGTGCGAAACCATGGGTGTGACAAAACTGCTCATCCTTTCAGATCACAACCCTAAAAATGCAGTTTCTTTAATGTTTGGAATAAGCGGAGCGTATACCCAGAGAGCCAACACGGTCGTCGGTCCTGACGGAAGATTCATTTTTAAGAAGCCGTGTAGCGGTTCGGCAGATATTCCTGTTGTTCTTGAAGATATAAAAGCTCTTAAAAATTAAGATTTTCCGTTGTCTGTATAGGAGAAGGCAAGAGAACTTTTCCTTATCATGATTGTTCCGTTTATATCACTGGTAAAAAATCCTGCATTGATAAGTGCTTGGATTATATCTGATTTTTGAGATGTGGAGATAACCATATCAGCCATTTCGACAGACTTTTTGTTTTGAGTTCCGCTTTCCTTTGAAAGTACATTTCTTCTGCATTTTGAAAGAGTCGCCCCTGTAGCTCCCGCACACATCGCAACATCAAGCATTTCCTTTGCCTTTGTATCGTCACAGATCAGAGTTATGTTGTCGAGGTTTTTAAGAAAATTTCTTTCCTTTATATTCAGAGGATTAATGACCCGTTTTCTCCACTCTGTGTTGCCTTCGAGCCCATCGATTGCTTTTACGATCTGTCCGATGCTTGCAGCGGATCTGCTTCTTCCAATATATGTTCTGGTGTCTGTTACGGCTCTGGTCACGGGATAGTTAAAAATGAATCCCATCCCCGGCCTGTCAAGGTTCCCTGCATCAATAAGTATATTCATCATTCCGGCGCAGTCATGTTCTGTAACAATGATGTTGGCCATCTCTTTTTCAGCAGGGATTGTAATTCTGATAAGGCCCATTCTGTCTCTTATTCCGCCACCGACACCGTAATAAATTGCAGGAACCGATGTGCCGGTATCTATTGCGGTTTTTGCTATGATATCGCCACGACCTCGCTGAATAATGCAATATATCCCCGTAAGTTTTGTCGCAACATTACCGACATCAAGAACACAGTTGCCCAGATTCTCTGCTATATTATCAGAATTATCAACTATAATAGCAGGTTCAACATAAATAGATCCCCGTCCTTCCTGATCAAGAGAGAGATCCTTAACTATCTGTTCAAAAACATAAACCTCTCTTTCCGTTTCGCATGAAAAATGATAAGTGTCCATTATGTTTTCCATATAGCCGCCACCCGAAAGCAGAAATCTTCTTCTGTCAACTGAAACAAGAGCTTTTGCAGGCTGGAGAAAATATTCATCTATAGAACATCTTTTGAGCGTTTCCGCAACAAGCGGAGAAACAAAGCGGTAAACACTGCAGGTGAATTTTGAAATGTTCCTTACTATCATAATTCACCCTCCATCTCGTTGACATCATTATTCGAAAGAAGAAGTTTTTTCGATTTCCTGATCGTGTAAAGCCCGACGAGAAGAACACCGAGTATCGGGTATACTGAAGCCAGACTGAGTATCCCGAATCCTTCAACGACACCGACCTGTGTTCCTATGCCTAGTCCCATCGCAAGAACCAGAGGAACGGTTACCGGCCCTGTCGTAACTCCTGCACTGTCCCAGCCGATATTTACAAATTCTTCACTTGAAAACCTTGTAATTATAAGAAGTATTAGATAAGGCGGTACTAAAAGCCAGATCAACGGAATATCCCATATTATTTTGGCAGCTCCCACAGCGATGCCGACTCCCACCCCTGTTGCAACGGTATGCATAAGAAGAGATTTTTTGAAGGTTCCTACTGTCAGTTCCTCAACTTTTATTCCCAGAGCGTTAAGTGCCGGTTCGGCTAGCGTTGCCCCGTAACCCATTATGAAAGCGAAAATAAGGACAACAATAAAACCGCCGACACCTCCGTTCCTGCCGAAGAGAGGTCCTTTTTTGGGGACATATCTGTATGTTGACGATGACTGTTCAAAATTCTCTTCGTAAAAAGGTGTTGCCACATAGTGATTTTCGCTTCTTTTGTAGAAGAAAGAGGAGACATTTCCTTCGCTGTCAATCGATCTGTTCACAATTTCCGGATTAAAATTCTTAATTATTTCGGTGTCTTCAGGAATTTCTATCGCACTGAAAGATGAAGGGAGTCTTTTGCCGACCTGAGTCCCCATTTTTGCAAGACCGAACTCAATTCCAAAATTGAAAAGTCCCATTCCGATAATGGAAATGAATATCCCGAAGAATATTTCGTCCTTTTTGCCCAGCCGTTCTCTGAGAATGATGATGAATACTATCAGAAGGAACAGTGTCAGAGGAAATATGGCCTGTGTTGCAGACAGAAAATTCTTTGTGACAGCAAACATCATACCCGAAGCTTTCTGAAGAGTGTCGGGGAGATGTTCTCCTTTCCCTAAGTAGGTGTTAGCAAGTTTTTCTAATTCCAGAGAAGATCCGGCAAGGTATTCTGCATGGACACGGTTACTTTCATTGAAGAAGGCCTCTTGTGACATAGGTGCGGGAACTTTTGTGTTGAAAAATATTCCAAGTATGAGTACGGCAACAATTGGAAAAGCGCTTGCCAAGGTGACAACTCCGAAACCCATTGTTCCGCTGTCCTCACCACCGACTGAGCGGCAGATACCTATACCCAGTGCAAGAACAAGAGGCACTGTGACCGGACCTGTTGTCACTGCACCGCAATCCCATGCAAGACCTGTAAGATAAAGGATGTTCCTATCAAAGATCCCCCATATTGAAATGATCAGAAGAAACGGGATCAGCATATAGAGAAAAGGTTTGAGAGATATTGAATACATGAAGCGGAGCATTCCAGCAATGACTGCGATGCCGACACCGATACCGACAGCTGCCACAAGAAGACCGGCATGCCTGTTGAGCAGAAGAAAAAGTAATGGAGCATCCCACGGTTTTACGAAAGAGCCGGCCGCTTTCAAGACAGATATCGAAGGTTCGGCAAGGGTTGCTCCCACACCTAGAATAAAGCTGAATATTATTATTGTAACTAATCCTGATTTTATCGGGAGTTTGACACCGATTATTTCACTAAGCGGCATTATTCCAAGAAGCAGTCCTTCCATGAAAAAGGCAAGCCCGAGGATAACCAGTGCCATTCCCAGTGAAATTATTGATGAATCGGCAAGAGGCAGGTCCAGGATCACAGTCTGGAAAAAGATCAGATAGATTATTACAGGAAGTACCGACCTGATCTGTTCCAGCAACCGCGTTTTACAGTAGGGAACCAGTAGAAGTACCGACTGATCGAAGGAAATTTTGATTTTTTTTTTGCAGACACTTGCCATGGAACTCTCCGGAATGGTGAAGTTAACTAAACAGGTAATGATAACGGAATGTTCATAAATATCAAGTTTTTGAAAACGGTGCGAGGGACTTATTTTGGATCTGACTTCTCCGGTTTTTCCTTGTATTTCTCGAGATCTTTTTCTGTTATGAACTTTTTCAGTTTAAATTTTTTGATATCGAG